>CAZVBL010000019.1:0-9478 GCA_964625475.1 uncultured Zhenpiania sp.
CCTGTACACCGATCTTGCTACCATGTACGAGAGAGCGGGCAGAAAGCGGGAAACGGAGGGCTCCATCACCCTGATTCCGATCCTCACCATGCCGGAGGACGACAAGACCCATCCGATTCCCGACCTGACCGGATACATCACGGAAGGACAGATCATCCTGTCCCGCGAGCTGTATAGAAAAGGCATTAAACCGCCCATTGACGTGCTGCCATCCTTGTCCCGGCTGAAGGACAAGGGCATCGGCGAGGGAAAAACCAGAGAGGATCATGCGGACACCATGAACCAGCTTTTCGCAGCTTATGCGCGGGGCAAGGAGTGCCTGGAACTCATGACCATCCTCGGCGAGGCGGCCTTGACGGACATCGACCTGATGTACGCTAAATTCAGCCAGGAGTTTGAAAAGCAGTATGTATCCCAGGGCTACGAGACAGATAGGAGCATCGAGGATACTCTGAACCTGGGCTGGGATTTGCTGAAGCTGCTGCCCAGGAGCGAACTGAAGAGAATCAAAGATGAGTATATTGAAAAATATTTAGGGTAGGTGATGAGCCATGGCTGAAAGAATGAACGTGAATCCTACCAGGATGATGCTCACATCCCTGAAAAAACGCCTGAAAACCGCTACTCGCGGACACAAGCTGATGAAAGACAAGCGGGACGAGTTAATGAAGGAATTTCTGGAGCTGGCAAGGGAAAACGGACGGCTGCGCCAGGAAGTGGAAAAACGGCTGGAGGCGGCTTACAAGAATTTTTCTGTAGCCAGTGCCATCATGAGCCAGGAAGTCATGGAGGAGTCCCTCATGTTCCCCAAACAGGGCGTTGTCCTGGAGGTGGGCAGCAAAAATATCATGAGCGTGGATGTGCCGGTATTTTCCTTTAAAACGACTGCGGAAGACCCGACGAACATCTTCCCATACGGTTATGCCCGCACTTCAGGCGAACTTGACAACGCCATTTCGGCACTGTCCGACCTGTTCCCCATGCTGCTGGATCTGGCAGCAAAGGAAAAGGAAACCGCCCTGCTGGCGGCTGAACTGGAAAAGACGCGCCGCCGGGTAAATGCTTTGGAATATGTCATGATTCCGCAGCTGACAGAGACGATTCGCTATATCCAGATGAAGCTGGATGAAAACGAGCGGGGCAACCAGACCCGGCTGATGAAGGTCAAAGACATGATGCTGGCCGAGACCATGGAAAAACAGCGGCAGCATGACCGGGAAGCATGGGATGCCATGTAATGCGATTGAAATGAAAGCGAACGATGAAGATGGAAGGGAAAATGGGCGGATAGCCGGTTTTCCCTTTTTAACCACATGTCCTTAGTCTGCATTAAAAAATTCTTCTAACATTTCATTTGTATTCGCTACATAAGCTGCTGCCTCTATTGTAACCTTATCGATTTTTGCTGGATACTCAAAGGGTACGGTAAAATCACTGCTCACTGCAGAGGTTCCTCCATCCTTTAGGAATGCATGTGTTTCCATCATAAAGATAAAGCCTTTCACCTGGGTGCTTTCCACCTCCTTGCCATTGACAAGCAGGGTTACCAGTGCGGTTTCTTCCCCTGTCACTTTAAACCGAACCTGAAGCCTCAGCTTGCCATCTGGCAATTCCTCTGCGGATGTGGCAATGTACTCCGCCTCCCTGTGGTAGTTATAAGCAAACTTCAGATGATTCTTTTTGACATATAGCGCATAACCACCAAAATGATTGCCGGCAGAATACAGGATCCCGTTCCGCCCCTTTTGATGATCTAAGTCCACCGTAATCTTAAAATTACGGTTTTTAAATATGGTCTTTGTAGTCACATCAATAGGGTGCAGAATGCCTTCATACTCAAATTTCGTATTGTGAAATACCATCTCCCGCATCTTAGGGCTAGCGCTTAACCCCTGTGCCATTTCTTCTTTTGTCATCGTCAAATATGGACCAGCGCCTAAAGGCAATACGCCATATTTTCCTGCTTCTGCATACCAGAGCGGAATCAGTTCCTGAAGCTTCTCCGGATACTGTTTTGCTACATTGACTGCCTCGGAGAAATCTTCGTCTGTATGATAAAGTTCCCACTTTTCATTAATATAATCCGTAGTATGGATATGATTGGTAACCGCCTTCCAGCCGTCATGCCAGATGGCACGATTCCCTGTCTGCTCATAATATTGGGTATGCCTTCTGTTTGGCGCATTGGCATTATCAAAGGTATACTGAAAGGAAATGCCATGATAATCGCTCTGGGGAACGCCCTTTACATGGGAAGGCTTCTTTACACCCAGGATATCCAAAATCGTCGGTGCGATATCAACAACATGAAGATACTGGCTTCTTATCTCTCCCTGCCCTTTTATTCCCCTTGGATAGCTTACAATCAACGGATCCTTCACACCACCCGAGTAAACCCATGACTTGTACCACTGAAATGGTGTATTTCCTGCATTTGCCCATCCAATAGGATAGTGCGGATTGGAATATTTGTCACTCCCCATCTCCTCTAGGTGAGGAAGCGCAAGTTCCACATTATTATTTTCTTCCTCTATCATCAACGATTTTTCCTGATTCACACGACCGTTTTTACCGCCTTCTGCACTGGCGCCATTATCTGACAAAAGAACAATCACCGTATCCTCCAACACGCCAATCTCTTCTAAATAATCAACAACGCGTCCGATTTGTGCATCCGCATGATCAAGAAATCCGGCAAACACTTCCATGTGTCTTGCATATACCTTCTTTTCCTCCTCAGACAACTCATCCCACGGCTTTACATATTGGTTTCTCTCGTTCAAAATCGTATTTTCAGGAACAATCCCCAAACGCTTTTGGTTCTCCAGCCACTGCTCGCGGATCTTATCATAGCCGGCATCAAATTTCCCCTTATATTTATCAATGTACTCCTTCGGCGCCTGATGAGGCGCATGAGCCGCCCCCAAAGCAAAATATAAGAAAAATGGTTTGTCAGGATAAATCATGTGCTGACGGTTTACGAATTTAATTGCCTGATCCGCCAAATCTTCCGACAGATGATATCCCTCTTCCGGTGTCTTAGGCGCATGGATATGTTCATTGTCCTTTACCAAATCCGGTACATATTGATCCGTGTATCCCTCCATAAATCCATAAAAACGGTCAAAGCCTTTGCCCAATGGCCAATTTTCAAAGGGACCGGCATCTGTTGCCTCGTCAAATGGCGCCAGATGCCACTTGCCAACACAGAAATTTGTGTATCCATATTCCTTCAGCACTTCTGCAGTAGTAGCATATGCCGAATCCAGATAACCGTTCTGATTCGGATAATTTCCCTCTAAAGTATCCTCAACAGTCCTTATCCCCACTGTATGGTGGTTCGCTCCAGTCAATAAGGACGCCCTGGTTGCCGAGCAGATTGCTGTGGTATGAAAGTTATTGTATGTCAGCCCCCGCTTTGCAATTTTATCAATGTTCGGCGTCTCAATCGTGGAGCCGTATGGACCAAGCTGCGCAAAACCCACGTCATCTAATACGATGTATACGATATTAGGTGTATTGGGAGCACCTTGGACTGGAGCATGGCTGCTAATCGAGTCCTGCTCTGTAATTCCAATAGAACCATTGAATTTTTTGTGAATCATCTTTTCCCCCTCCATTCCAAAGCATCATGCTTTCCGCATGATATGACATAATTATGATTATAAAATCCTTCATCAAAAAAAACAGGCAAAAACGTGAAAACGCTTTCATGAATTTCCTTATTTCTTGCATTTCTCTCCTGTTTTTCCAATTATTTAGGAGTGTTTTCCCTCATATTTATCCTTTTTATGAAATCGTTAACACTTCTCCTTCCCTAAAAGAATCTCACTTCTGGATATTCTATTCAATCTCTCTCCGTTTCCTATAAAGAAAAATCGTCGGTTGCATCATGAAATTGAACACCTAAACAGAAAAATCCACAGAGATTTTCGCCGTAGGATAGAATGGAGATATTGCATCAAAAAGCAAAGCAAAAAGAACGGCAGTTCAGACGGCGTTTTAAAGATATAAGGAAACTCTGCCTGAAACGCTTCCCGAAGTACATTCCGCCTGCGCCATTGCTCTGAAATCTGCTTTAGGCATTTTACAGAAATGTAAATTTCAGAAATTTCCCGTTATTTTCCGAAACCTTCTTGAAAAGAGTACGAAACCACATTATAATAAAATACAGTATTTCATCGGTCAGAGCTACCTTGCGCCGGTTTCCACGGAACAGGCCGGTGTTTTCAATGTGACCTTTGAGCCGGGTTGCCGCAATAACTGGCACATCCATCACGCTGACAAAGGCGGTGGGCAGATACTGGTTTGTGTGGGGGATATTCTTTTCAGATGAGGAATACGGTAAAACGCACCAAGGTGCAGTTTCACAACCGTTTTGAAAAATTGGTTGCTTTCTACAGAGAAAATCTGACATAACAAGAGCATTATAAAAGATAAGGAGGACACGACAATGGCAAAAACACTGGTAGCATATTTCTCGGCAAGCGGAGTAACGGAGCAGCTTGCGAAAAGGCAGGGCGCAAAAGCCCTGCCTTTTCCGTGATGCATTACCGCTAGCCTCTTGATTCTAACTCTGCGAGGTCAACCTGTGATCCGTTTTATCATATCCAAATGGCGCAACTCTTCCGCCCGCAACAGCAGCTGCTCTTTGGCATCCATGGAAAGTTGTCCATAAAGGCTGAGAAGTTCCCGCTCCTGTTCTTCATTTTTATGCAGGAAAGGGTGCGCCAGGACATCCGAAATATCACAACTCAACAACATATCGATTGGAATGTGGTAGAGCTGGGAGAGTCCGTGGAGCAGATCGACATCTGGCATACGAAGGCCTCGTTCAACCATACTGTAAGAAGTCCGACAAATGCCAAGTTTTTGTGACAATTGAATTTGCGTATAATTGGCGGATTTTCGTAAAATTTTCAGATTTCGGCACAGCTTTGAATGGTCGTCAAATGTCATAGTATTCCCTCCTCTCAATAGGTAAAAACTCCACATTTTTCCCAAGAGGCTATAAGCAAAAGCATAGATGGGAAATGGTTGCAAAAAGTTGCAGAACCCACGCAAAAATGGTGAACCTTTACACGCATTCCCCTTTAAAGATATAGAAAAATCTTCTGTAGGCTTATTTTTGTAATTTCCACGAATACTACACTATAAGTATGATGTGCTGCGTTTGGCGGCAATGGGATTTGGGGGTAAACCACATGGACAAGAAGAACGATTTAAAGGAAATTGATTTGAAAAAAATGGGGAGCAGGCTGCGGGCGCAACGGGAGGCAATCCATATGACGAGGGCGCAGCTTTCCGCCAAGCTGGGCGTAACCAGCAAGTTCATTGGAGACATTGAATATGGGGACAAGGGCGTTTCCATACAAACCCTGTACAAGATGGCGCAAGTGCTCCATTTGAGCACCGACTACATTCTGGCAGGTGACCAGGCGGCCAGCAACGCCACGGATCCGGAGATCGAGCGGCTCAGGGAAAACATCATGGGAGCGCTTTCCGTATGCTCTGCGTTTCAGCTGAAATGCATGGAGCAAATCGTTATGTATTACGTAGAAGGCATCGTAGGGGATCATGATGCCTGATTTGCATTGAGAAGAAAAAGATGGGAGGGCATGAAGCCATGGATTTAAGAGTGGACATTTCCAGAAGCGGCCTCAGCAGTGAGGAGATCAACGCCAAAAAAGATGCGGCAGATGCGGCATTGGAAAAGCTGTGGTCGGGAAAAGAGGATTTTACCGGCTGGGTAAAGCTGCCTCTGGAATACGACAAAGGGGAAGTAGAACGGATTTTGAACGTTTCGGATATCATCAGACAGCAATGCGATTTGCTGATTGTGATTGGAATCGGGGGATCATATCTGGGCGCAAAAGCGGCGATCGATGCACTGGAGGGGGAACCGGGCGCACCGCAAGTGAAATTTGCGGGAATCAATTTGAGTGCGGTTTACCACGACAAGTTGCTGAAAGAAATGGAACGGCAGGATGTATGCCTGTGCGTCATTTCAAAATCAGGGACGACTGTGGAAACGACGGCCACTTTCAACATTTTCAAAAAAGCGCTCATTGAGAAATATGGAAAAGAAGAAGCCGTAAAAAGAATCTATGCGATTACGGACGAAAAAAAGGGGGCATTGCGAGAAGAGACGGAGCAGGAAGGTTACACCAGCTTTGTGATTCCTGACAACATCGGCGGACGTTATTCTGTGCTGACGCCGGTAGGCCTGCTGCCGATCGCAGCAGCCGGCATTGACATCAGAGGGCTGCTGGACGGTGCGCAGGCCATGGCAAACTCGCCCGAATGGGATTTTGATGCCGCTGCTTATGCAATCGCGAGGTTCCTGCTCCTGGAAAAGGGAAAGGTCGTGGAGGCCATCCAGCATTATGAGCCAAGCCTGAAATATTTCGTGGAATGGATCAAACAGCTTTTCGGCGAAAGCGAAGGCAAGAATGGGACGGGTTTGTTCCCTGCGGGACTGGAACTGACTGCGGATCTTCATTCCATGGGGCAGTTTCTCCAGGAGGGAAGCCAGATTTTCTTTGAAACCGTGCTCAACGTAAAAAATTCGCCTGTGGACATGACCATCCCAGGCGGACCGTTGGAAGGGAAAACGCTGAATCAGCTCAATCGAGCTGCGACCAGAGGCGTGATAGAAGCCCACGCAAACGCTGGGATTCCCATTATCCGAATCGACATCCCCGAACTGACCCCTTTCCATTATGGACAGCTCTTGTATTTCTTTGAAACAACCTGCGCAATTACGGCAACCATGATGGGTGTCAATCCTTTCGACCAGCCTGGCGTGGAAGCCTACAAAAAAGAAATGAAAAAAGAAATTTACTGATGCAAAAAAGGCAAAAATAGGGTATAATGTATAATGGTGTGGACATGTATGGGGGCATACGTTGTCCAGGGAAGTTGATTTTTGTGCAGGGAATATCGTTTCCGATATTTCCAGAGCATCAACAAAGACTGCTGATAAAAACCGCCGCAGTCTTGACTTTGCTCCAATCCCGTAGGGTTGGCATACTCAAAAAGGAGGATATCGCATATGAAAAAAATCGGAGTATTAGGCACAGGCACAATGGGTGCGGGAATCATCCAGGTTCTTGCGCAAAACGGTTATGAAGTAGTTTTGAGGGCCAGAAGACAGACTTCCGTTGACAACGGCATCGCCACTGTCACGAAGAATCTGGAAAAGATGGTGAAAAAGGAAAAAATCACCGCTGCCGAAAAGGACGAAATCCTGGGCAGGGTAGAGGGTTCCACGGATATCAACATCGTGAAAGACGCGGATCTGATCATCGAAGCCGCTACGGAAAACCTGGAAGCAAAGAAAGCATTGTTCAAAGAATTGGACGAGTTGTGCAAGCCTGACGCCATCATCGCAACCAACACCTCCGCCCTTTCCATCACGGAAATCGCGGCTGCGACCAACAGGCCTGACAAGATCATCGGCATGCATTTCTTCAACCCGGTTCCCGCAATGAAGCTGGTCGAAATCGTAAAGGGACTCACGACTTCCGAAGAAACGAGGGAAACGATCATCGAACTGTCAAAGGCTCTGAAGAAAACGCCTGTAGACGTTGCCGAGGCTCCCGGATTCGTTGTAAACAGAATCCTGATTCCGATGGTCAACGAAGCGGTTGGAATCCTGGCTGACGGCGTTGCTGACGCAGAAGGCATCGACACAGCCATGCAGCTGGGCGCAAACCACCCGATGGGACCTCTTGCGCTGGGCGACTTGATCGGCTTGGACGTTTGCCTGGCCATCATGGAAACGCTGTACACGGAATTTGGCGATACCAAGTACAGACCGCATCCATTGCTGAGGAAGATGGTGCGCGCAAACAAGCTGGGAAGAAAGACCAAGATCGGTTTCTACGACTACAACAAATAGAGAAAAGAGAAAAGCTCGACATAAAGCTGCTCCTGGAAAGGGGGCAGCTTTTTTGGCAGTGTGCCTAATGATGGGGGCGCACTGCCGAAACTTTCTTTTTTCGGCTGCTTGAGCCTGCGTTCCCCGTGTGCCTAATGGGGGCGCACTGCCAAACTCTTGGAAACGATCCTGCATGGGGACGAGATTGAGTGCATGAAACCTCCGTGCTGATCTCATGCCATGCCCAGCTTTCCCAGGTATGCTCCCGGAGATGCGTCTCCGTTGTTCCCTTCATTGGCCAGATGAATGGGGTGACCGTCTTTTTCCCGGAACAATTGGATTTGCAAATTGCCCCCCGGCGAACAGAGGCTGCCATCCAACTGAAACAGGATGCTGGCCGTTTTTCCGCTGGCGCAGTGGGACAATGGGGCTTCACACAACGGATGCGGCAGTTCCCTGCCCGGCTCCACCAATTCCAACCTGCAAACCAAGGCATCGGAAATGCTGGAAAACCCCGTATTCATGATGGAGGTGTGCAGCCTGCTGCCCGAAACCAGACAGGCATCTTTCACATGCAATCGGTATCCGAGATGGGCGCCGATGTAATCATAGCCGGAAACCCCTTTCCAATGACCTGTTTTCACCTGTTCCTGCCGCCAATGGTGCAGCTGCCTTTCCTCATAGACGCTGTTCAGGTAGCTGACATGCATCTTTTGCAAATCCCTGGCCGCTGGAGCAAAGCCCTTTGGCCGCTCATCCGCGATGGCCTCTCCCCCGTTGGGTCTGCCATCCACATGAGCCTGCTGCCAGTCCAGTTCTTCGTCCCTGCTCCATGCCCCTGTTGCCGAAGCTGTGCCCTGCGATGCGGTCATGGCCGTCCCATAAGTTCCCAGGTCGGTTTCCGATCCAAAGATCCCATCGTTAAAGAGGCACAGATTTTCATCCACGCCCTGCAGCATGCGCAATTGGGATGGGCGGCGCACCGCAATGGGCAGGCTCGCCCCAACGGAGGCACGCCAAACGGTCAGCAATTTGCCCATTCCCTGCTCGGTCAAATGCCGAGAACCGTGCATTTCACCCCAATTTCCCACAAACAAACCCTGCAAGGCCAAAATGGAATCCTCATGCCTGCGGACGACATCCCCCAGTTGGCGCATATGCGTTAATATCTGTTGCAGCTCCCACGGCTCCCTCGCCGTGCTTTTTCCCTCCGTATCATAAGCAAATCGCAAAATGATTTCTTTTCCCCATGTGCGGTAAAAATCCAAAATTTCGCTGACATGGCGAAGCGCAGCCCCTGAAATTTCGGTTTTTCGGAACGCCCCGATGTCGATCACCAGCAAAACCAGCTGCTCCTGCTCCGCGAGGCAGGCTTTCATCAGTTTCATGTCACAGGGCTGGCCAGCCTTGAAATAGAAGATGTGGTACCAGCCGCAGCCTGGATTTTTCAAATATGAAACATGCTCCTTCAAACAAGCTTTTTTGAACGACACTTCATCCTTTTTTTTGAAAAACACAGTTCCCTCCACTTTTCCCTTCTCAGAGCCAGGCCGCAGGCCATGCGGGCCGACTGACGCACAATGCGCTGAAATGATT
>CAZVBL010000019.1:9578-32435 GCA_964625475.1 uncultured Zhenpiania sp.
GGGCCGACTGACGCACAATGCGCTGAAATGATTCGATTCCCTGTCTTTGCCATTTCATTCTAATTGTTTTCCCGGAAAAAGTAAATGCCATTGCCTCCCGAAAAAACGCTGCGTCATATTTGCGCCACAGGTTCTTGCCTTGCGCAAAAAAGTCACAAGGCTGGACAAACCGCAAGACGGATGCTAAAATGGCATTGTGGCGCAAGCTACACGGCTCGAAAAAAAGTGAACTGGAAAGCCTAACTTCAATGGGGCATGGCGGCGCAGGCCGCATAAGCCCAAGCGCAGGCTTTTAAGGCCAGGGCGACGCGGGACGACACCAGCCCCAGCCTTGGCGAATCTGTCCGAGCCGGGCAGCGGCTGGCAGTGGGGACGTTCCAGAAACATCGCACGCATCGCATATGCGATGTTCCATGCGATGAAAGACGGGAGGGATGGTATCGATGTCCATTTTATTGACAGGGGGAGCCGGATTTATCGGGTCGCACACGGCGGTCGAAATGCTCCAGGCCGGATATGGCGTGGTCATTGCCGACAACCTTGTGAACAGTAGTGAGAAAGTCCTTGACCGCATTGAAATGATTGCGGGCAGGCGGGCTGCGTTCTACCGGATCGATGTGGCGAACAAGGCGGACGTGTCCAGGATTTTCGATGAGCATGAGATCGATGGCGTTGTGCATTTTGCAGGGTTCAAATCCGTCCCGGAATCCACTCGGATTCCCCTGGCCTATTACCGCAACAATCTCGATACGGCGATGACGGTCCTGGAAGCCATGGAAGAAAAAAACTGCAAGGCCTTTGTTTTCAGCTCATCCGCCACGGTTTATGGGGAAAGGAACGCCGTGCCCTTCGATGAAACCATGCCAACGGGAGAAGCTGCGAACGCTTATGGAAGCACAAAATTGATGATAGAAAACATCCTGGAGGATTATGCCCGCGCGCAGCCTGATTTTTCCGTGGTTCTGCTTCGATACTTCAACCCTGTCGGAGCGCACCCCAGTGGGCTGATAGGCGAAGCGCCCAACGGGATTCCAAACAATTTGATGCCTTACATCGCACAAACGGCAGTCGGAACCCGTGAACGGCTCCACGTATTTGGGACGGATTACGATACGCATGACGGCACTGGCGTGCGGGACTACATTCATGTGGTGGATCTGGCCAGAGGTCATGTGGCGGCTGTCCAATACGCCTGCGAACACACGGGCATCGAGGCCATTAATTTGGGAAGCGGCCAGGGGCATAGCGTTTTGGATGTGGTGCGCGCATTTGAAAAAGCCAGCGGCGCAAAAATCCCGCTGGTTTACGATGAAAGAAGGCCCGGCGACGTCGCCGTCAGCTATGCTGCCGTGGAAAAGGCGAAGCGTCTCTTGCACTGGGAAACCGAATATTCGCTGCAGGATATGTGTGCCCATTCCTGGAACTGGCAGAACAAAAATCCAAATGGGTATGAAAATGAAAAAACCAACCAACATACTGCAACAGGGGCTTGTATCCCTCGTCGTTCCCACACTGAACAATGAAGCGCACTTGAGTGCCATGCTGGACTCCATCCTGGATCAGACTTACGATAAACTCCAGTTAATCCTGGCGGATTCCGGCTCTGCCGACAGAACCTTGGAGATTGCAGAATCCTATCGGGATCCCTTTGCCAGGCGGAAGGGATACGAGTATGTCATTGTCCGCAGGAAACCAGAAAGCAGCCCAAAATGGCCAGATCACGTTCTCTCCTGCGCAAAGGGGGAATTTCTGGCCTTTGCAGACGGCAATGACATTCTTGCGCCAGATTCCATAAAAAAACGCGCCATCTTTTTAGGACAGCATCCTCAATACCATGTTGTACGCTCTTTTCCAGAATTTTTTGACTCTCCAACCGGGAGGCCGGCTGCGGCAGAAGAAAAAATCGGACAATGGAACAAAGAATACCTTTTCTGGGAACTGCTTAAAAAAGCAACCTATGCCCGCATTGGCTGCTATCTGTTTTTGACAGCCGATTTTTTTGAAATTTGTCCTGTGGATCGGGCAATGAGATATGGGACTGAACAAAGCCTCAACATTCTTTTGCCCTATCTCTACAGATATTCCTGTGCGACAATTCCCGAACACCTTTATCGGGTACGGGTGGATCATTCCCTTCCCGCTCCCCCAAGACCAACGCCTCTGGAAGAATGGAAAAGCTGCTGCGACCTTAACCGCCTGGTTGACTTTTCGGCAGGAGTTTGTCCATCAAAAAATAAAGACGACCTGAAACGGATTGATGCATGGAAAAAAGAAAATCGCAGGGCTTTTTTCCGAAAATATCTTGGTTATCCAAAAAAATTATTAGATAAAGCCGCAAAAGCTCATCCTGGCCAAAAGTTGTTTTCAAAAAAACAGGCTTCAGAAAATCCTGGCAGCCTGCCTGCATCGCCCAATTTTCTAAAAGCAGGGATTCTTTACAATGTCCCACAAAACGCCGAGCAGATTGCGCTTACCTTTGATGCGACCTGGGGCAACGAAAATACTGGCAGGCTTTTGGACATTCTAAAACAGCATCACGCAAAGGCTACTTTCTTTTTGAGCGGCATCTGGATGGAAGCATATCCCGATCTCGTGAAACGCATCCATGCCGATGGACATGAAATAGGGAACCATACCTATAATCACAGGGACATGGGCATCCTGACAGAAAAGCAAAATCGGGAAGACATCGAGCGCACGCAGGAAATATGCAGGAAAATGACAGGGATGGCTCCCCATTTGTTCCGTCTGCCTTTCGGCAGCGGTACACCTGAAATCGTCAGACTTGCCGCTTCTGAAAATCTTTGCACCGTAGGCTGGACGATTGACAGCCTGGACTGGAAAGAGATTGCTTTGGCCGATAGCATAAAACGCCTTAATAAAGCCCACGGCGGAGATATTGTTCTGATGCATAATGCCGGAAAATACACACCGGAACTATTAAAGGAATCCATCCCCCGCTTCCGGCACAAAGGATATGAGCCTGTAACGGTCTCGGAATTGACCGGCGGATCATTCCCAGCCAAAAACGACAATTGATGGCATCGATTTTTCGCTTCACAGATTTTCTCGTTCTCGTTACCATTTCCGGTCGTTTTTAGTTCAACGATTCTAGTCCCCCAAATTTACGACTCTTTTTGACTTTCCATCGAGGTTTTTCCCTGTTCGCTGCAATAAAAATGGGAAATAGGCTAACGTTCAGTCCATATGGATCCTGCGCCGACAGCAGCAAATCCTTCCTTGACAAACCATATGGGGGGGGGTAGAATAAAAGTAAAAATAAAACCGACCGCTTTGGCAAAGAATGAGAAAACGCTTGTCCAAGCGAAAAACATGAAAAACCATGACACACATCGAAAAAAAGAAGAATGCTGCGGGTGCGGAGCATGCGTGAATGTTTGCTGTACCGATGCCATCCATATGACGCGCGATGAGGAAGGATTTGATTATCCCCAGATCGATGAAGCAAGGTGTACGGACTGTGGCCGATGCGAATCGGTATGTCCCATGAGATGGCAGAACGGGGAAAAACGCGATCCCCGCTGTTTCGGAGCGCAGGCGCAAAGCGATGTGGTGCGGCATTCCAGTTCTTCAGGGGGCGTGTTTTCGTTGCTTGCCCAATTTATTTTTCAGCGGCAGGGCGTGGTTTACGGGGCTGCTTACGATGCGGAGATGAACGTTGCGCATCGCGGGGCTTGCGACAGGGAACAGCTGGAGGCGATGAAACGGACCAAGTACGTTCAAAGCAAGCTGGCTGGAATCTACTGCGAAATCAAGCATCGATTAGAAGAAGGAAAATGGGTGCTTTTTTGTGGGACTCCCTGCCAGACCCTGGCATTGAAGCTTTTTTTAAGCAAGCCCTATCCCAAACTGGTCCTTGTGGATTTGATCTGTTATGGCGTTCCTTCCCCAGGGATTTGGAGCGATTATGTGGCATACCTGGAACGGACCCACCATGGGAAATTAAAAGCGTTTTCCTTCCGGGACAAACGGAATCAAGACAATGGGCAGGCATGTTCCTATATGATTGGTGATCGCGAGTTTGCGGTTCCGCTTGGCCAGGATCCCTATTGCAAGCTGTATTTTGCCAATTGCATGCTTCGGCCATCCTGCCACAGCTGCAGGTTCTGTACCATGCACCGGGACAGCGACATGACGATAGGCGATTTCTGGGGAATCCAACATGTTCGCCCGGAACTGGATGATGGAATGGGGACGTCGCTGGTGATGCTTCATACGGACAAAGCTGTGGAAATATGGGAAGCGGTGAAGGAAAAAACCCGGTGGTTCCCATGCAGCAAGGAGGATGCGCTTCAGCCCAGGCTGCTCAGTCCCACGCATGCGGCGGGCTATCGCCGGATCTTCATGGCGATGTACCGCAGGCTGCCCTTTTCCACATTGATGCGTCTGGTCACCCTGCGTCAGAGATGGGGCAGGATTGGCCTGGGATCCTGGAAATGTGGGAAATGATGCGAGAAACATATGAATGCCAGAAAGGGCTGGTGTCCATCGTGACGCCGGTGTTCAACGGAGAAACCCATTTGCCCGCAATGCTGGATTCCGTGTTGGGTCAGACTTATCCACAGGTGGAAATGATACTGGTGGATGACGGATCGACGGACGGGACGGTAGCCATCGCAGAGGATTGCCGAGAAAAATTCGCAGCCAGAGGCTACGGATACCGCATTGTGCGAGGAGGCCACGGCTGCGCTTCGGCAGCCATCAACCGGGGACTGCCATATGTGAGGGGCGAATACCTGATTTGGCCGGACAGCGATGACAGGCTGGAACCGGAATCCATAGAAAAGCGGGTGCGCTTTTTGGAGAGCCACCCCCAGTACCGATGCGTCCGATCGTTAGCCTATTACTTTGACGAGGACACTGGAAAAGCGGCGGAGGCGGATGAAAAGACCGGGGATTTGGCCAATGAAGACCTGTTTTGGGATATATTGGAGTTCAGGACCTATGTGTGCTGTGGCTGTTACATGTTGGAAACGGCGTCCTTTTTTGAAATTTATCCTCAGAGGCGGATACCTGAATATGACGTGGGACAGAATTTCCAAATGCTGTTGCCCTTTGCGTATCGCCACAAATGCCCAACGATCCCCGAAAAATTGTACGGGGTCTGCGTCAGGCAGGAAAGCCACTCCAGGCGGAACCTGACACAGGAGGAAGAAGAAAGGAAGTATCGCAATTATGAACGCTTGGTGGATGACATAGCCAGGATTTGCAAAATCGATGATGTGCCTTCCAAAGAACGCATTTGGCAATGGAAGGCAAAGCGGCGCTATGAGATTGCGCTGAAGCATCACCATGGAGCGCAGGCGCTCCGCATCGCGCGCCAATTGCGAAAATGCCGTAGCTTTCGCTGGTGGAACCTTCTGAAAGATACGGTGTGGATCTGCTTTGTGGACAACGAAGTCGGTCGAAGGTTCTATGGGATTTATCGGCGGATTTTTTTCAGAGACGCAATGTGACACGCAATTGGGGAAAGGGAAAAGGAGCGGGGAATGGTCGGCATATTGACGTTTTACTGGGCGGATGATTATGGCGCGATGCTCCAGGCCTATGCGTTAAAACATTGTGTGGAGCGTTTGGGAGAGCAGGTGGAAATCATCCCCTATGCGCCCTTCAAACTGTACGGCAGGTACGGCTTGGTTCCTATTTTGGCCAGGCGGGAAGGGAACAAAACGAAATATTTTATACACGCTTATATCCTCAGGGTGAGGCTGGGCGTGATGAAATCCTTTATAAAAAGAAAGAAACGCATGCGCCAGTTCCGCGTTCGTTACCTGACCGACCGTCCGCGCATCAAAAGCGTGGAGCAGCTCTCGCTGCGCCCCTATTCCTGCGTGTTCGTAGGGAGCGACCAGGTCTGGAACCCGGAAATCACCATCGGACTAGACGATGCATATCTTGGCAATATCAGTGGAAAAGAACATTGCAGACTGGTTTCCTATGGCGCCAGCTTTGGCGGGGATGCCATCCCGGAAGCGGATCGCCCCAGGCTTTTGGAAGCCATCGACAGGAACTTTGAGCGGATTTCCATGCGGGAAAAAAATGCGGCGGATTTCATAGGCCGCGCACTCCACAGGCAAGTGCCCGATGTGCTGGATCCTACGTTGCTGCTGGACAGGGAGGAATGGGAGAGGCTGGCTCAAAGGCCGCAGGAGCGGGATTACATCCTGGTGAGCCGCACAGAGTACGATGCACAGATGATGAGGGCAATCCGCAGCCTGGCAGAGCGGCTTCACAAAAAAGCGCTGTTGGTGACGATGCCGGAACTCAAACCCATGGAAAGGGAGATGGCCTTGCGCATCGATGGAGGTCCGATTGAATTTATCGGATACCTGCAAAATGCATTTTGTGTCATTACCAATTCCTTTCACGGGGTTGCCTTTTCCGTATTGCTGGAAAAGCGGTTCCTGGCCTTCCGCCACAGCAGCAGGAGCGCACGGTTGGAAAACCTGCTGAAAAAACTGGGGCTGGAAAGCCGCCTTGTGGATGGGAAACGACCCATCGAGCCGGATGACGTGCTGGAGGAGATCGACTGGCAAGTCGTGAGGGCGCGGTTACAGAAAGAGCGGGCAGCTTCGGAAGCCTTCATCCGGCAGAGCCTGGAGGACATGGAATGAATGCGTTGGAATAGGCAGGGGCGGGGAAATGACGCCGCGCCATGCAGCGTTTTCCAAGGAACGCAAGCGTTGCTCCAACAAATGGGCATGTCTCCATCGATGAAGATCGGTGTAGATGGATCCTGGATTAGAGGTGACAATGATCCAAGCGCAGAAAGCAGCATCGACCGATAAAGTGCGGTATTTAGTGGGGATTTTGGAGAAAAAGGAGAAAAAGCAATTCCGGCTCTATGCGTTGCTGTGCATGTTCAGCCCCATGATCGACATGTTCAGCATTTCCATGGCGATTCCGATTTTGAACCGCGCCATCGATTCTGCGGCATCCAATCGGAGTTTTGCGGGGGTTGCCCTGCTGGGGATGCTGTTTCTGATGAAGGGTGGATTTGAAATCCTAAAATCGAGGGCATCCAGCAACTTTCAGAGGGATGCGGCCTATGCATGGGCGGTCAAGGTTTACGAGCTGCATTGCAAGGAAGATCTGTTGCTCCACAATGAAAAAAGCGAAGTGCAAGCCATTGCCGAAATCCAGACGGACACAGAAGTCTGTGCGTCCATCATCGTGACGTTCCTGAACCTGACGGCATACTTCCTGACGTTGGCCGGGTACTTCATCATCGCCCTTTATGTGGCGCATTGGGCAGGCATAGGGGGATACATCGCGATTGTCGCGCTTTTGTTCTTGTCATTGGGGATCAGCCGTGCGCGGATGACAACATATGGAGAACAAAAACGAAACGGGCAAATCAAAGCGTTTTCCCTGATTACGACCGCATACGGCGCTTACAAGGAAGTGAAAATAGATTCCTGCGTAGAAAACCTGCTGGGAAAGTACCGAAAAGCAGGATGGGAATATGCGCAGGCGCAAAGGAATTACTCCTTTGCCATAGGGATGCAGGCAGGCCTGCTTCAAAATGCGGTGCAGGCGTTCGTTTTTTTCTTTCTCGCCGCCGTACTGGCCATGGGCGTTGATTTGACGGAGTTTTGGGCGAACATTATCGTATACGTCATGCTCCTTGCCCAGATCCTTGCGGGAACGACAGTCATCGTAGTTGGGCTGAACAACATCCAGTATGGGGAAAAAAGCTACAAAGCGTTCCGGGCAAACATGGAACGCTACCGGGACATGGCGGCACAGGAAAAGAAAAAAAAAGAAGTGCGAAAAAAACAGGTCACCTGCAAAAAAGGGATCACCGTGGAAGGCCTCGCATTCCGTTACCCCAATGGGACGGACATTTTCAAAGGAGCATCCATTGAAATCCCGGCGGGAAAGGCTACAGCCGTAATCGGCGTTTCCGGAGCAGGGAAAACGACTTTTTTGGATTTGGCTCTGGGTCTGCTGCAACCGCAGGCGGGCCACATCTGGTACGATGATTACGACATTGTTGCCCAGCGGGATGGCGAGGGGATGTGCGAGGTGGATCTTGGGAGCATTGTCAGCTATATTCCCCAGACCGTCTACCTGAACGGCGACACGGTTCGCAACAACGTGGTTTTCATGGCAGGGGACAAAGGGGACGATGACAGAATCATCGCTTGCCTGCGATGCGCCCAGGTTTGGGAGGATGTCAGGCAGTTTCCAGATGGGCTGGACACCCTCATTGGGGAAAACGGCACAGCCATATCCGGAGGCCAGCGGCAGCGGATCGCCCTGGCCAGGGCCTTGTACAAGGACTTTGAAATCCTGATCATGGACGAGGCGACCGCAGCATTGGACATGGAAACGGAAAAAGCGGTGATGGACTCGATTCGCCAGGTCAGGGGCGGCAAAACACTGTTGATGGTTACGCATCACAGGAGCCTGGCAGAGGCATGCGACCATGTATATAGAATCGAAAACAAAGCGCTGACGAAGGTGCGATAGGGATTATGAGGAAAGGGGACAGGAAGGGAAATTGGACGTATTATTGATTGGCGGCGGCAGCAGGATGATGGATGCCATGATTGACAAATTCAACAAGAGCGGACATCGGATTTTTCTGTTGACAGGGCAGCGGGAAAAAAAGTTTTCCTACAAGCATGTCTTTGAAAAATATCGTTTTACATACGAAGACGACAGCATCAAAGATGTTTTGAACAGCGTAAAGCCGGACGCTGTGGTTTTCATGGGGGCGTATGACACCAATTTTGACTGGACATGGGCAAGGCAGGAGATCGTCCGCTATACGGCGGGACTGGTGAACATCCTGGCATCTCTCTCCCTGACAGGAAAGGGGCGGTTCGTCTATTTGTCCTCCCACGAGGTGTACGGCGTTCCTCGTCCCGACAACATTCCAGAAGGGGGTCTGGTTTCGCCAAAAGGCTTTAAGGCCATGGCTCTGGGACAAGGGGAAGAAATCTGCAGGAACTATGAAAAAGCACAGGGAATGGATACCCTGATCCTGCGGTTGGATCACGTTTATGGCGTGCCGCACAGGGGGCAGGTGGAAGACAATCCATGCTTCAACATGTGCCTGGAGGCTCTGAAGACGGGAAAAATTTCCGCCGACAGCGAGAATCGCTTTTCCATGCTGTACCTGAACGATGCCGTGGAACTGGCCTACAAAGCCATCGTGGATCAGGAATCAAAGGAAAGCTGCTACCATATTTCCTCCATGGAGGAAATCAGCGAAATGGAACTTGCCCAGCTGGTTGCCCAAAAGATGGGAAAAGGCATCGAGGTCATGGACAGCGCAGACGGCGATGGGCGCCGCCTGGTGCTGGATGGGCGCAAATACCAGGAGCGATATGGGCAGAAAATTTTTACCCACTATGAAGAGGGCGTGGGAAAAGTCGCAGCCCATGTGAAACGATATAGCGAATCCTACCTGGAGGATGCGGACAAAGGCGGTTCCGTGAAGGGGCAGGTCAGGCATGGCTTGTGGACGATCATGGCAAGGCTGGTGCCCTTCATCGAAAACATCGTTTGTTTCATTCCGGTTTTCCTGCTGAACGGCATGGCATTGGACAGCCAGTTTTTCGGCCGAGTGGACTTTTTCCTCCTGTATGTGTTGTTGTTTGCCCTTGTCCACGGACAGCAGCAGGCGATTTTTTCCGGGCTGCTGGCGGTGGGCGGATACTTTTTCCAACAAATGTACGACCGAACCGGATTCGATGTCCTGATGGATTACAACATGTACGTCTGGGTGGCGCAGTTGTTCATTTTGGGAATGGTCGTAGGCTATATGCGGGATCAGCTGCGAAGCCTTCGCATAGAGAGAAAGGAAGAAGTCGAATTTTTAAATGGAAAGCTGGAAGATATCGCCGATATCAACGACAGCAACATTCGGCTCAAACAGAATTTTGAAACCCAGGTCGTGAACCAGCGGGACAGCCTGGGGAAAATTTACGAAATCACCTCTGGTCTGGATCAATCTGCGCCGGAGGAAGTCCTGTTCCAAGCTGCGGAGATCCTGTCCCGGATCATGGACAGCCGGGACGTGGCGATCTATACCGTTGCCAACGAAGGCTATGCCAGGCTGTTTTCCTCTACATCCAAGGATGCCCGAAGGATGGGGAACTCCATCCAATATATGGAGCTGTCAGAGATGATGGCGGAGCTGATGGAACACCGGGTTTATGTCAACAAAACCATGGACGAAAGCCTGCCATTGATGGCCAGTGCCGTATACGAAGGCAAAAAGATGCGGTTGATTTTCATGCTCTGGGACATTCCATGGCAGCGCATGACGCTCTCAGAGGCGAACCGGCTGTCCATCGTGGGACAGTTGATTCAAAACGCAGTCGTGCGAGCTGACAATTACATGGACACCCTGCAGGCTCAACGCTATGTGCAGGGGACGAAGATGCTCAATGCGGAGGCCTTCCAAAGCCTCGTAAAAGCGTTCTTTGAGGCAAAGGAAAAAGATCTGACGGAATGCGCGTTCCTGGAAATCCTCGTTGAGCCACCCTTTTACAAAGAAGCTGCGGTGGCATTGAACAACAATATGCGCGAGACCGACTACATGGGCATTCTGCAGGACGGCAAACTGTATGTGCTGCTGGCCAATACCGACGAAAAAGGTGCGGGCTTCGTGATGGAACGGTTCCAGACCGCTGGCTATCAAAGCCGATTGGGAGAAGGGATCGGGATATGAGTTTGACGCGGAATGAAACGCTGTTCCTGTATGTGCTGTTGGCCAACCTGCTGGTGGCGATGGGATATTGCGTGTGGAACATGCTGATCGTGGCAGCCATCCAATCCAAAAAAAAAGAGGAAGACGAAAGGCTGAAGGACAACAGGCGAACCTATTTCATCAAGGCCATCGTGATGGTGATCTGTCCAGTGATCGGCGTTTTGTTTTTCGCATTGTCCTATCTGTTCCGCATCCTGCTTTTGCGGACAGAAGTGAATTTGGACGATGTGGTTTTTAGCAAAGAGCGGGCGCGGAGCCAGGCAAAGGCGGACGAGGACAGAGAACGGAACATGGTGCCCTTGGAAGAGGCGGTTTCCGTCAACAGTAAAGGGGATTTGAGAACCGTGATGCTCAATGTACTCAGGGGGAACATCGAAGATTCCTTGTCTGCGATTTCCATAGTTTTGGATACCGAAGACTCTGAAGCGTCCCATTACGCAGCATCCGTATTGAGCGACCAGCTCAATCAATTCCGCTTGAACGTCCAGAACATGATGCTCAAGATGGAGCAGGATGTGGAATGCGGTGGAATGCTGCTGGACTATATGGACAAAGTATTGCGACAAAAGGTGTTTACCAACGTGGAGCAGCAGCAGTTTGTGAATATCATGGATCAAGTGGCGGAAACGCTTTATGTGCAGCATCCTGCGGCGCTTACGGACAAACGATATGAGGGCGTCTGTCTGCGGCTCCTGGAAATCCGGGACTTTGAAAATTCCGAAAAGTGGTGCCGACGGCTGAAGGAACAGCACCCAGACCAGCTGCCAGCCTATACCTGTCCATTGAAGCTGTACTTTGCGATGAGGAACAAAACGGCCTTTTTTGAAACGCTGCACGCTTTGAAAAAATCGGATGTCATCGTAGACAACGAAACGCTGGAACTCATCAGGCTGTTTGACTAAGGGGGAAATGAGATGGTATCGCGGCGAAATTATGTTGCAATTACAATCGTTATGCTGGTGATGTTGTTCATGTTCCAATTTTCAGGAGTTGCCGCTGACGCATGGAACGATTACGAAGAAAACCCCTATGCAAAAGACAGGGGAGCCCTTCCGGCAAAGGGTGATGCGTACCAGCCGGGGCAGGACGGCGAGGATCGGCAGTTGCTCGTGTGCCTGGGCGATGGGGACAGTGCTTTGGCGAACATGGCGCAGACATGGGCAACCTACATGAAATGGGACGTACAAACTCATTCATCGTTCAAACAGTATGAAAAGGCGGCGGAAAAGGATAACGCGCTTTTGCCGGAGATGATCGTGATCGACCCTGAGAGCATCGATTGGGAGAACGATGATGAAATCGAAAGCCTGGAAGGATATGTGAAATCCGGAATTGACCTGGTTTTCTGCGGTCTGCCGGACGCGAAGTCCATAGAGGGCAGCGAGCGAACCCGAAGCCTGCTGGGCATCGAGAAGGTGGTCAGGGAAAAGACGACCGTGGCCGGACTGCACCTGTACGAAGGGTTCCTGCTGGGCGGCGAAGCCCTCTACAAGGCGGAGGATCAGGATTCGGCAAGGGAAAAGCAGGACATGGATCTGACCTTCCCCTGGTATCAATTGTCGTCCGCGACCAAGATTTACATGCGGGGCATCGCGAAAAGCAAGAAGGTCAAGGATGAGGACTATCCTCCCGTCATCTGGGAAACGAGCTTTGCCAGCGGATACGCCTTTGCCATCAACGGCGACTATATGGAAGATGCGACGGGCCTTGGCATTTTATCCGCAATCAGGGCCAGGACCAGCGATTATGAGATCCATCCCGTGGTGAACGCGCAGAACATGGTAATCGCAAACTATCCGGTACTGGCAAACGAAAACGAGGAGGAGATGATGCGGCGTTATAGCCAATCCATGGAGGATGTCCTGCGAAACATCGCATGGCCGGATATCGTGGAGATCTACCAGCGCAACAGCGAAAAACTGGGTTTTACCTGCATGCTGGCTCCACAGCTGGACTACGGGGATGAGGAGCAGCCCAGCGAGGATTCGCTGACCTATTACATGAAGCTGCTCAATGAGCAGGATGCGGAGACTGGCCTGTCCGGCTGCAGCGTGTCCGACACGCCCATAGAAGAGAAGCTGGCGCAGGACGATGCATTCATGGAGGCAGGACTGCCGGACTATCGATTTTCATCCTTTTATGGGGGCGACCTGACAGAGAAAGAATTGCGGAATTCGTTGAAAGCGGATATCCTGGCCGATGTGCGGACAGTCGTAAAGGGATACGCCGGGGAAAGCGAAATCCTGGGATATGTGTCGAAGGATGCCACGGAACAGGTAGCCGTTGCCGATGGACTGACCTATACCTACCAGGAAGATTTCCGCACAAGGAGCATCCAGACGGCATTGGGCTACAGCAGCGTTCTGGTGGATGCCGCCTCCATCGCCTACCCGGCGGATCGGGGATACGACACATGGGAGGATTACACGGAGAAGCTCAGTGGGAACCTCCAGAGTGGATGGACGAATTACAAAGCGTTTTCTGCCACCACGGTTTCAGAAAGCGATGATCGCATCCGCAACTTCCTCGCCCTGGACTACAAGGAAACGAAGAAAAGCAATGAGATTTCCCTCAGCCTGGATGCGGAAGAAACGCCAGCGTGGTTCCTGTTGCGGACGGCTAAATACACAGTGGATGCCGTGCAGGGCGGTGATTGGCAGGAGATCGAAAGCGGCGCGTATTTGATCAAAGCGACAGACGAAGATGTTTCCATTGTATTGAAATCAGCCGAGGGATACTCCGGCGCCTCCCGGTAATGAAAAGAAAGGGGTAACATGAGGGTTTGCATTGTAGCAGAAGGCTGCTATCCGTACGTCGTTGGCGGCGTATCCGCCTGGGTACACAACATGATTCGGGCGTTCCCTGAGCATGAATTTATCATTTTAGCCATCGTGGCGAATCGCTCCATGCGGGGAAAATTTGCCTACGAGCTTCCGAACAATGTGGCAGAGGTGCATGAGCTGTACCTGGAGGATGCGGACTGGGGCAAGAAAAAGCATCGCAGCAGGAAAATGAACAAAGACCAATTTCGAGCCTTGCAAAGCCTGTTGTTGAACCAGGACATCGAATGGGAATACCTGTTCAACTGGTTCCAAAGGCCCGATGTTTCGCTCGGGGACTTCCTGATGGGCGAGGATTTCCTCAACGCAGTCACCTATGATTACAAATTGCATTACAGCCAAATCGTATTTTCGGACTTTTTGTGGATGATGCGCTCCATCTATTTGCCGCTGTTCTTCACCCTCAAGATGAAGGTGCCAAAGGCGGATCTATACCATTGCGTATCCACCGGCTATGCCGGCGTGCTGGGAAGCATGGCAAAATACATCCATGGTGGCCGCCTGCTCATATCGGAACACGGCATCTACACCAGGGAGCGGGAAGAAGAACTGATCAAGTCCAAATGGGCGCAGGGCATCTACAAGAACATCTGGATCGAACAATTTCGCAAAATGTCCAGGCTGGCTTACGGCAGCGCCAACATCGTTACCAGCCTGTACGAGGAAGCCAGGGAGCTGCAGATGGAATTGGGCTGTCCGGCGGAAAAGACCAGGCTCACGCCCAACGGCGTTTCCCTCGAACGACTGCAGGATTTGCCATCGGAAAAGGAAGAGGAAGACCGCATTTACATCGGAGCCGTGATTCGCATATCGCCGGTAAAGGACGTAAAGACCATGATACAGGCGTTCCACTTCGCAAAGGCGAAAGAGCCTGCGCTAAAGCTGTGGATCATGGGTCCGTGGGACGAGGACGAGGCGTATGCGGAAGAATGCTTCCAGTTGGCGGATGGAATCGGGGAGCCGGATATCGTATTCACCGGAAAAATCGATGTGAGGGACTACCTGGGAAAGATGGACATGACGATTCTAACCAGCATCAGCGAAGGGCAGCCGCTGGCAGTCCTGGAAAGCTTTGCAGCCCGCAAACCGGTCATCGCTACGGACGTGGGGAACTGCAGGGGGCTGATTGCGGGGGAAAAGGATGACTTTGGCCCTGCAGGCGTGATTACCCACGTCATGAACGTGGAAGAAATCGCCTATGCGATCCTGCGGCTGGCACGCGATGAAAAGCTGCGCCGCCAGATGGGGGAAAACGGTTACCAAAGGGTAAAGGAAGGGTATCGGCTCGATCAAATGTATCACATATATGGGGACATCTACGAAGATTTTGCAAAGGATTTGGGCGCATCATAGGAAGGGGGAGCACCATGGCAGGCATGACAGGAAAGGCAGGCATAGGCGGCAGACTGAACCGCATATTTGAAAAGCAATCCATCGCTGCGGACATCGTAGGATTCGCATACAGCATGGCCATCACGGTGGCTCCCATGGTGTTGCTCATCCTTGACATTGCGCTGATGGAACGGGCGTTGGATTTTAGCAGCGTGGCTTACCTGACGAGGGAGCTGTTTTCCTGCACGATCCTCTACACCTTTATTTTCGCCCTGCTGACGGCAGCGCCCTTTAACGCCATATTGTCAAAGTACATGCAGGATGCCATTTATGAGGAGCGGTACCAGGACATTCTGCCCTGCTTTTACATCGGGCTGCTGTTGAACCTGATCCTGAGTTGTGGGATTGGGATCCCGTTTTGCGTCCGGGAGCATTTCGTGGGTGGGGTGGACGTGTTTTATGTGTTCACAGGCTTTTGCGCTTACATTTCGTTGGTGCTGGTATTTTATGCCATGCTATACCTTTCCATCTGCAAGGATTACCAGAGGATATCCATCTACTTCCTGCTGGGAATGGCAGTGACATTCCTGTTGTCCCTCGTTTTGCGCTATCTGGCTCACTGGAGCGTCACCTACAGTATGCTCTTTTCGCTGACGGTAGGGTTTCTCCTGACGGCAGCCCTGGAATTTGCCACGATAAAGCGGTACTTTCGAGCAAACAGCAACCGCTACAAACCGGTGCTTCGCTATTTCAAAGATTACTGGCAGCTGGTGGTAACCAATTTCCTGTACATTTTAGGGCTGTACGTCCACAACTTCGTGTTCTGGACAACGGACATGCGGATCGTGGTGGCGGACAGCTTCGTATGCTACCAGCCCTATGACATGGCAACGTGCCTGGCGGTGTTTACCAATATATCTGCGGTCGTCATCTTCGTCAGCCGGGTGGAAATGCATTTCCACGGCAAGTACAGGGCATACTCTGAGGCGGTCATCGGGGGCAAAGGGATGGATGTGGAAAATGCGAAGGTGCGCATGTTCCGCCAGGTTTCCAGCGAGCTGATGACCCTGGTGCGCATCCAGTTCATCATCTCCGTTGTGGTTTACCTGATTTGCATCGTAGCGCTGCCCCGTCTCGGCTTTGCCGGGATGGTGATGCGCATTTACCCGTGCCTTTCCGCTGGCTACTTCATCTTATTTTTGATGTACGCAGTGCTTTTGTTCCTGTACTACTTTAACGACCTGACGGGCGCGGTTCTGACGACCTTGGCCTTTGTGGCAGTTACGGTGGCGGGCAGTCTGTTTGCCACACAGCTTTCGGAATCCTGGTATGGGATCGGGCTGGTGGTGGGTTCCTTCGTGGGATGGACCATCGCATACATGCGGATACGGTGGATGGAGCGGCATCTGACTACCCAAACCTTCTGCCAGGGCGCCCTGTTAAAGCGGAAAAGGCAGGCAGTGCCGCCCTCAAAGGTATATGAAAGGCAAACCCAGGGAAAAACGGGTCGGGAACCCATGGAAAAAGGACTGGCATGACATGATGCCAGTAATGTTGCTCAAGGTGGGAATCATTGCAGCGGGTGGGGTCACCATAGCGGTGAGCTTTTGGCTCTACACCACGAAGCGGATGGTGGCGAACCTGGCTCTGGTGTGGGATTTGCTGGGAGTGGCATTGGTTTTGCTGGGAGCGGTTCCTGCGTTTTCCGCCTGGCTGCACCTGATTTCGCTGGGAACGGGAGCTGCGCTGTTTTGCCTGGGAATCGCCCTGGTCTGGGGCGGGTTCCAGGTCAGCCTGCTGCTTTCCCGGCTCATCATGAAAAACCAGGAAATGGCACTGCAGATTTCCCTTATCCTGGAGGAAAACGAAAGAATGTCCGCAGAGCTGGACGAGGCGTTGGGAAGACATGAAAAAAATGCTGCTGGTGATGAACACCCTGGGGCGCGCCGGTGCGGAGACGGCCCTGATGGAATTGCTGAAAAAACTGGATGGCGCTCCCTGTGAAATCTGCCTGTACATCATCCTGGGCCAGGGCGAGCTGGGAAAGGAGCTTCCCTCCCATGTGCGTCTCCTGAACCGCAGATTCAGCCAACTGCCCCTTTGGGGGACGAGGGGAACGGTGCGCATGATGGGAACCATGGTCTGCGCCCTGTTCCGAAACGGCGGCATCGCCGGGAAACTGCGAAGCCTGGCGAAAAACGGGATTGCCATGGTGCGAAATCGCAGGGTGCAAATCGACAAATTGCTGTGGCCCCTGGCATCGGACGGAGCCTGGCGATTCGACGAAACCTTTGACCTGGCGGTGGCCTTTATCGAAGGAGCCTCGGCCTATTATGTGGCAAACCATGTAAAGGCCAGGAAAAAAGCCGCATTCATCCACATCGACTACAGGTGCGCAGGTTACACCAGGGAGATGGACGGAGACTGCTGGAATCGGTTCGACCGCATTTTCGCCGTCTCCCGGGAGGCAAAAGAAGGGTTTGCGGCATGCTATCCGGAGCAGGAAAAAAAGCTGTTCCTGTTCCACAACCTGATAGACCGGGAAAAAATCCTTCGCCTGGCGGAGGAACAGGGCGGGTTTTCAGATGATTACGATGGCGCCCGGATCCTTACGGTGGGCAGGCTGGTTCACCAAAAGGGCTACGACATCGCCGTGGAGGCCATGGGAATCCTGAAAGCGCAGGGCTATCGGGTCAGATGGTACGCATTGGGGGAAGGCAGCCAGAGAAAGTCGCTGGAAGCGAAGATCGCCGCATTGGGGCTGCAAGAGGATTTTCTGCTGCCGGGAGCGGTGGAAAACCCCTATCCCTATTACAGGCAGGCGGACTTGTACGTACATGCCAGCCGGTTCGAGGGCAAGAGCATCGCCATCCAGGAAGCGCAAATCCTGGGTTGCGCCATCATCGCATCGGACTGCAGCGGAAACCGGGAACAAATCGCAGATGGCCAAGACGGGCTTCTCTGCAGCCTGTCGCCGGAGTCCATCGCAGGCTGCATCGCGCATCTGCTAGAGCAGGACAAGATGCGGGAAACCTTCGGCAGGGCCGCAGCCGCAAAAGCGATGGGAGAACAACGAGCGCAAACAGGAAAAGAGTTGCAGCAGCTGCTGGAGCTGATGGCATGAGGAGGGGAGGGGCATGGCGAGAAAAAAACTGCTGCTCATGATACCCGCTTACAACGAAGAAGAAAACATCGGAAACGTGCTGGATCAGTTGGAACGGGAGGGGATCCCGTCCATGGCGGATATTCTCGTGATAGACGATGCCTCCGGGGACGCAACGGGGCAAATCGTGCGGGAACGATCCTACGGCCTCCTCACCCAGCTCTTTCACATGGGCTACGGCAGCACCCTGCAGCTGGGATACAAATATGCGGCTCGCCGGGGTTACGAATATGTGATACAGATGGATGCGGACGGGCAGCACGATGCCTGCAACATCCCTGTCATCTATGGGAAGCTGCGCAAGCGGGGCGCGGACGGGCATTGCCCCGACCTGGTACTGGGATCCAGGTTCCTGGAAGGGGGTTCCTGGCCCGCCATCTCGTTCCTGAAAAAAGCTGCGCACATCTGGTTTCGCCGCATGATTCGGAGCCGCACCGGGCAGAACATCGCAGATCCCACCACCGGCCTGCAGGGATTGAGCAGGAACGGGTTTTGCTACTATGCCCAGTACGGGAATTTCGATGACCAGTACCCGGATGCCAACATGATTTTGCAAATGCTGCTGCTGGGGTTTCGCGTGGAGCAGGTGCCTGCGGTCATGCACCCCAGAATGGCGGGCAAGGGCATGCACAGCGGACCCAGGACAGCATGGTACATGTTTCGCATGCTCGCCAGCATGCTGGCCGTTGCGGCTCGGTCGGGAATTTTGAAAACGAAGACAGGAGGAACGAAGGCGTGACGTTATACTGGATAGTACAATACATCGTGGTTTTTTGCGGATACCTGCTGCTCATGTTCGCATGGCCTTCGATCGTGTTCCACGAACACCTGAGGGGAAAGGGCAAGCGGTATCGGTTCGGCTTTTGCGTCACCGTGCAGGTCGTGCTGGTGAACACCGTTGTCCTGGTTCTCGGACTGTGCCACGCGCTCACCCAATGGACGGTCATGATCGTGTTTTATGGCCTGCTCATCTGGGGGATTTTGCGAAGATTTCCGCCGACCGCTGCGACGCTGGATCGTATCCAAAAGCTGCTGGCAGGCGTTTACGGCAGCAAAAAATTCGTGCTGTTCCAGCTGGCGGGACTGGCGTTTCGCGGATTCAAAGGGCTGTGCCGGAGGCTTTGGGAAATGGCAAGGCCCCGCCTGGCGGAGTACATCTTTCTTTGCGCCTCGCTGGTCGCCGGGATCTTGTATTTTTCCTACAATTCGTTCCAGAACTATTCCTACGGAGCCAGCGACATCCTGGTACACCACCAGTGGATTTACGGCCTGATGGAAGGCGATGTTTTTTCCGCAGGCGTGTATCCAGAGGGGATGCACTGTTTCCTGTACTGCCTGCACGCCCTGCTGGGCGTTCCGGTTTACAGTGCGCTGCTGTTCATAGGGGGCATTCACGTCATCACATTGCTCCTGGCGGTATATTTCCTGCTGCGGGAACTGTTCCGCTGGCGCTATGCGCCGTTCCTCGTACTGGCGATCTTTCTCGTCATGGACGTGCCCAGCAAATTCATCGTCATGAACCTGGCTCGTCTCCAATCGGCGCTGCCCCAGGAGTTCGGGCTGTACACGCCTTTCCTGTGCGCCATGTTTTTGATGCGCTATTTGAAAGGCGCACATCATGCCACCTACAGGAATCGAGTTTCCAAATATTTCTGGGATGAAAACCTGTTCCTGTTCATGATGGCGTTCACCGCATCGGTGGCGATCCATTTTTATCCCACCGTCATGGCGTTTTTCTTCTGCGCCGCAGTGGGCATCTGCGCCATAAAACGGCTGTTTACCAGGGAACGCCTGGTGCCCATCGCCGCCACCGTTTTGTGCGGCCTGTTCATTGCGGGCGCGCCGATGATGGGCGCGCTGCTGTCGGGGATTCCACCTCAAGGCTCCCTTTACTGGGGCGTCAACGTGTTCGCGGCGGAAGGGGATCAGGAACAGGCAACGATGGACGAGGCAGGAGGGGCAGGCGATGTCAAAGAATCGGAGCAGGCGC
Source organism: uncultured Zhenpiania sp. (assembly GCA_964625475.1). Classification (GTDB taxonomy): domain Bacteria; phylum Bacillota; class Clostridia; order Peptostreptococcales; family Anaerovoracaceae; genus Hominibacterium. Next base: position 29,651 of record CAZVBL010000019.1, read on the forward strand.
AAAAGGCTGCCCAGGGGAAGAAAACAGCCAACCCCTTTCAAGTGGCGGGCAGCGTCCTGAAATCCTATTGGAAGGGCTGCGTTTGGCTGTATGGCTCTGTGTATGGGAATGCCCTGGCGGCCATCATCGGGCTGACGATCCTCCTGTGGATCGCCCATCAGGCGGTGTGCAGGGAGCATGGGAAGCCGCGGCGAATCCCTCCAGGTCCTGGTTGGTTGGAGAAGCTGCGGCGAATCCCTCCAGGTCTTGGTTGGTTGAAGAAGCTGAGCAGGGAACAGGTTCACCGATACATGATGCTGGTTCTTGCGCTGTTCTTCCTGGTTGCCCAATACATGGCCTCGGAGACCGGGCTTGTCCAGCTGATCCCATCGAATCGGATCGCCCTTGTCATCCATGTGTTGGCCATCGCCATTGCGGTCGTTCCTCTGGACGTGACATTTACCCTGCTGGAAGCTGTCCCCATGGATGGCAGCCTGAGGCTTCTCCGCCACCAGGGCGTCTCGGTCGCATGCATCCTTTTCGTTTGCGGCTTGACCATATGCTTTGGCGGCTACCGGGGAATTTTGCCCACGTCCCTGCTGCGGTACAACGCAGCCGCAGTAACAACCGACAAAATCATTGGAGAGTTTCCAAAGGACAGCTTTACGCTCGTGTCCCCGACGGACGAATTGTACCAGGTCATCCAGTACGGCGGCCATGAGGAGCTCCTGGATTTCGTGAACAGAACCAGCGAGGAGGAAGAATATTTCATCCAGACGGATTATGTGTTCCTGTATGTGGAAAAAAAGCCGATCCTCTACGACCAGATCCTCTTTTACAAAGGTCCTTTTTGGATGGGAACCGAGAAATATGCGGAACTGTTCTCAGACGAAATGCATCTTTTCACCATTGGCGAGGACACAGGAACCGAGAAATATGCCGAACTGCTCCGGGAGAAAACCAACGGCGATGGGACGGACATACTGGCATCGGAAATCTCCGAAACCGCCGCAGAGCAGGAACTGCCCGACCTGAACGCATGGGAGATGTACACGGATCTGGACGCCCGCACCATCATCGAGTCAAAGGCTTATGCATGGTGCCAGCAGTTTGCGGAAATCCATCCCCTGGAAATGAATGTATATTATGAGGATGACGATTTTGTCTGCTATTACTTCGAGCAGGAAAAAACGTCCCCCTACAACCTGGCGATTGAATGAGGAACGAGATGGCGAAAGGAACAAACAGAAAAAAGAAAACGCTCCTGACCTGTGGAGCCGCAACCGTATTGTTGGCCGGAATCATTGCGTTCGTGGTCTGCAGCCAATCCGTGGGAATCGAGGAAACGACCTTTACGGAGTCCAACCGGCAGCTGGACAATCCAAATCGGGGTCTGTACTCCCTCCACGGGTTTCGCATCAGCGATGAGGACAATGACTACGAGCAGGCGGTTGCCGAAAGCTTTCAGCAGGACGGGGACACGATGCTTGCCCTCGTCCAAATCAACCTGCAGGCGTACAGCGGGGGCGCCATTTCCCAGACTGGCATCGTGAACATCGAAAAGCTGTTTCGCACGCTGGAGAGCCTTGACAAGCAGCTGATCGTCCGTTTCGTCTACGACTGGGACGGCAAAGGCAAACAAAGCGAGCCGAAGAATCTGCAAGTGATATTGACCCACATGGAGCAGATGTCAGGCATCCTGAAAAAATACAGCTCCAACATTTTCATCATGCAGGGGCTGTTCACGGGAAACTGGGGCGAGATGAACGGGACGAACTATTCCTCCATCGAGGATCTGAAAGCGTTGGCCGATCAGCTGGCGAAGGCGACGGACGACAGCACTTACCTCTCCGTTCGCACCCCCGCCCAGTGGCGCAGCATCACGTCCATCACCGACCCGACAGCGGATGCGCTGAAGGGCCATGGGACAGCCGCCCGCCTCGGCCTGTACAACGATGGGATGCTGGGCAACGAAACCGACTACGGCACTTACGGCGAAGAAAGCGACAGCCTGGACACGGTGGGCGCATCAGCCGCCTGGAACAGGCAGGATGAGCTGGACTTCCAGGAAACGCTGTGCAGCCAGGTTCCAAACGGCGGCGAGGTCATAGAGGAAAACGAAAGGAACGACTTGGATCAGGCCATTGCGGACTTCGCCACCATGCATGTGACCTACCTGAACCAGGATTACGACAAGGCCGTTTTGGACAAATGGAAAAGGGAAACCGTGACAGAAGAAGGATGCTTTTGGGGCATGGACGGCTATTCCTATATCGAGCGGCATTTGGGCTATCGCCTGTTGATTGCGGACACGGACATCGCTGCCCGGGGCAGAGGATCCAAAGCCGCGCTTTCGGTGGACGTGACGATGCAAAACGTCGGGTTCGCGCCCCTCTATCGAAAAGCGACCGTGCAGCTAGTGCTGCGCAGCCAGGACGGCCAGGAGGAACCGCAGTATTGCGACGTGTCCCAATCCCTGAGCGACCTAAAGGGTGGGAACGAATCGGAACAAACGATGACGCTCCACGGCAGCGTCCCCCTCAAGGGACTGCCGAAGGGAACTTATACGCTGTACATTTCCATCGTGGATTCGGCTACGGGCAAGCCCCTTTCCCTGGCCAACGAGCAGGACATGGAAGCGTATGGATATGCGCTCGGCACGATCGAGCTGTAGGAAAACGGGTGAAAGGAAAGAAAGAAGAAGGGGAGAAAGTGAGGTTTTACCATGTTGGAGAAAAAGCAAAAGGTGAATATGAGGGTGATGCTCCTGGCGCTGTTTGCCATGGCATTCCTGTGGGTTGCGATC
>CAZVBL010000020.1:0-5460 GCA_964625475.1 uncultured Zhenpiania sp.
TCAAAACCTGGAACGTGTCCAGGTTGTCCAAGGGCAGCATGGCTGCTCGCATGAGGATCTTCTTCATTGCGCATCTTTCTCCCAAATCATGACAGTCTTTCCCCCTGGCATGGCGGCATCCGCTTCAAAGGCTGCGTTCATGTCCTCCATGGTGTGAATCGTCAGGACTTCCCCCACGATTTTCTTCATCTTTTCCGCAACGTCGGGTCTCTTGCGGTATAACGCCAGCAAATCCCTGAAATCCGCCACGCCGCACCTGCTGCTGCCGAAGATGCGCAGTCCCTTTTCCAGCACCATCCTGGTATGGATGGGAACCAGCTCTTCGGAAACTCCCATGATGGCAATGGTTCCCTCCGGATGGATAAAGTCGATGATCTGGTTGATGGCGATTCCAGAAGCCTTGCCGCCCACGCATTCAAAGGCATGATCCACCCGCAAATCCTTCGGGATGTCGCTGCAATGATATGTGGCATCCACAAAGGAAAAATCCGCCATCTTCCCTTCATCGATACCGAAAATGCAAACCTCGTACTGGGGAAACCTGGTCTTTAACAACAGGGATGTGATATAAGCCAGATTTCCGTCCCCCCAGATGCCAATGCGATTCCTCCTGGCATGGGAAAATCGATCAAAGCGATTGATGGTATGATAGCTGACCGCCGCCAGCTCCGTAAAGGCGGCTACCGTTGTGTCCACCCCTTCCGGCAGGGGAACCAACCTGCCTCGCTCCATGTCGATCTTGTCCTGCATGAAGCCATCGAAGCCGCTGCCGCGGAACCTGCTGCTGCGCAAGTAGTTTTCCGCAATGACGCTATCTTCCTCCACCGGCGTGTTGGGCACCATGGCGACCAACATTCCTGCTGGAAATTCCCCCTTTGGATCCCGGAGCACCTCTCCGATGCCCTCATGGATCAATGCCATGGGCAGCTTTTTCGCCAGCACTTCCGGTGATCTTTTCCCCTGGTAATACCTCTGATCCGCATGGCAGATGGACAAAAATCTGGGACGCACCAGCACCGCTTCGGAATTTTCATCGATCTCCACCGTTTTTTCTACGAAAGTACCCGGCTTTACCAGGCTGTAAATTCTGTTTTTTGTCATTTCTTCTCTCCTAACAGGGACTCCGCCAGCTGCAAATCCGATGGATATGTGATCTTCACATTGTAGGTTTCCCCCTTTACCAGCGCGACATTCCTGCCTTTGATGACAAACACCTTTGCCGCATCCGTGAGGATTTCCTTTTCCTGCTCCGTCAAGCTGAGATAAAGCTCCCTAAATTCTTTGGCTCTAAAGGATTGGGGCGTTTGTCCCTGGTACAAATGCGCCCTGTCCGGAACCCTTGAAATGATGGTTCCATCGATGCTTTCCACAATGGTGTCCGTAGCAGGAACCACAGTGTCGCATGCACCCTTTTCCCGCACGGCTGCGATATTGTCCTCGATGATTCGCTCCGTCACCAGGGGGCGCACCGCATCATGGGTCAGGAGGATCGTATCGTCCTCCAAGCCGTAATGATCTTCAATATAGGAAATGGCATTCATGATGGTGTCGTTTCGCATCGCGCCGCCGGGAATGACAGCCACCTGTTCGGCTGCCCCATATTGGGCAAGCAGCTTTTGGGTGTAATCGATCCAGTCCCCAGGGCAGAGCACGATCACCTTGTCCAGCTTTTTGCAGTCGATGAAAGTCTCAACGGTGTGGACGATGACGGGCTTGCCGCCCACCACCAGATACTGCTTTGGCTTTCCCACATTTCCCATGCGAGCGCCGATTCCCCCCGCCAGAATGGCTCCAAATATCATAGCTGAATCTCCTTTTCTCGTCAGGCATGAACTCAGGCACGAACTGGCTTATTTCCACTTCAAGGCATAGCCGCCTGAATCGCCTTTTGTTTTGTTGTATACTTTGACCCGATAAGTTCCCCTGGCAAGCGTCGCATATCTCGTCTTACTGACAACGCCGCCGTCTGATGCGGCGACCGTTTGCTTTGTCTTTACTTTTTTGCCTTTCTTGTCATAGACGCTAAAACAACATTCCTCCGAGAACTTGTTTTTCAGATGGAATTTGACCTTTCTTTTTTTCCCAATCCTAACCTTGTACCAATCGCTGCTTTTCTTGCCCGGCAGGACGTACCCCTTGACAGTCGCGTTTTCCCTGACTGAAGCTGCTTTTTTCCAGGTCGTTCCGCTCCGTTCTTTGACCCCATGGTTGTTCAACCGAATGCTGTAGGGCAGATCCATGCATGGAAGCCCTCCGATCTTTGCCCGCAAATAATAGGTTTTTCCCTTCTCCACGCCAAAATACATGGGATAGTCCACATCGTACATCCTGTAATACTTTCCTGAAATCCGTTTCTTGTTTTGATCCAGCAGGGAGAATGTCATGTCATTTTCCCCTGAACTATAGCAATCAACAGAAACGTAGCCGGATTTGGCAGCTGTAAATTGAAAATCATGATAGGCCACATCATCGCTTCCGCCAAAGACATAGGTCTTTCCAAGATCGATGCGCCTGCCTTTCGCCGGATAAAAAGCCGCCTGAAGGGATGTTTGGGATTGAAAGCTGTCCCCATCGTTGACAACAGCCAGATAATAGTTGTCTCCTGCCTCGCCGCTTTCCATGAAAACGTTCTCGGTGGAAACCATGTCGCTCCAGCTGCATGCAGCGTCCCAAAAGCCGGATGCCTTTGAGAAATCCGGCGATTCGCTGAAAACCAGTTCCGTTCCTTTTGTGCCTTTGACTGGCGCAAGCGTCACCATGAGGCTCCCTGCCTGGGGCAAGGTGCATTGATAGATTTTTCCCCGATACCCGTTCCATACGATAGGATCGGCATCTGTGATTTCCACCGAAAGCGTTGGAGCGCTCTGTCCCTTGTGATACAGTTCCGTCGGCGTCACGGGAATCAATTGCTCGCCCTCATTTGCCGCCGCTGCGCTCGCAGGTGCAATCGTCAGAAACAACGTCAACGCCATGGCTGCTGCGGTCAGTCGTTTTTTCATCTGTTTCATTTGTTTCTTCTTTTGTTTCCTCTGTCCTGGATACACATCATACATTTTTTTTGAGCCTGCGCATATTGAAAAAGACCCTCGTCCATTCTACCATAGCATCCACAAAAAAACAAATGCTCCTATTTCAATGTGCGGAAATCCATGTTTCGCAGACTGATGCGCCCCTGCCAGGAATGGAGCTGTCTGCGGCGGACGCACACATTACGCAGCTTCTGGACGTGCCGCTTCCGTATGCCGGGATCAGGATCCGCAACATTGGTTTCCATGCTTTTCGCTGCACAAAGCCGCTTCGCAGATGAAATCCGCCAGTTTTTTCGTGCATTGGCTTTCATCGGCAACATACCTCCTGGAAAAAGCCCTGGTTTTTTCCAGATCGTATCGTTCCGCTTCAATGTCGGCTGCCAGTTCTGCCGCATCGGCATAAACGTTTCCCGGAAGATCCTTTTCGTAATCGATGTAAAACCCCCGTTTGTCCCGATAATCCTCCAAATCGTAAGCGTACAGGAAAATGGGCTTTTCCGCCAGGGCCGCTTCGTAAATCATGGCCGAATAATCCGTAATGAAGTAATCGCAGACGGACAGCAGTTCCAATGTGGAAAATCGCCGGGTCACAATCACTTCTTCAGGCAACTCGCCGTGAGCCATCAGGGGATGGAACGCCGCAATCAGATGGTATTTGTCGTAATCCAACGCATGAACCAGATCCATGACGCCCTCAATGCCATCCTTCTCATCCCTGCTCTGCTGGGATTTACGGAGGGTAGGCGCATATAAAATGACTTTTTTGTCCTGTGACAGGACAGGAATCGCACCTTTGATTTCCCTGGCCTTTTTCGCCATGTATTCCCCGCTTCGAAGAAGATCCGTCCTGGGCAATGGCAGGATTTTAAAAGCTGCCCTGCCGTAGCCAAAGGCCTCGCCGAAAAATTTGGCGCTCTCCTCGCTGCTGGCCAGAATGCAGGTGTAATTCTCGTGCATCCGCATGGCGTTTGCCAGCCAGGAGGGGGATCCTTCTTCCTTGTCCAGGATGCTGCGTCCAAATTTTTTGAAGCCGCCCATCGCATGCCACATCTGAATGACGGGCAGTCCCTTTCGATGGGACAGGATGCTGGCTGCAATGCAGTAACCGTCCAGCACCACCGCCCTGGACGTTGCCATGGCGTGCATCTGCGGACCAATCATGTGGAATGCGTATGTGATTTTAGAAAGCATGCCGGTGCCCAAAGTCCTGCACAAAACCTTTACCTCAATGCCCGGTCTGGTTTCCAGCTCCTCGGCCAACAGCCGAATGTCCAAGCTGGGTTCATCGCTCTGCCTGCTGATGATGGACACCTGTCGCTTCACCGGGCATCGCTTGTGAATGGCGTAAACCCCATTGAGAATGACCCTTCCTACAGCAATCAGGAATGTCATTTGTTTTTCTCCTTTTTCTTTCCTGTACTCTTCCGATATGCGTTGACGGCAGAGTCGATGTCACCATCGTAGATGATTTTTCCATTTTTCATCACAATGCCCCGACTGCAAAACTGCCGAGCCATGCTTGCCGTATGGGTGACGAAGAGCAATGTCACGCCATCCTTGTTCATGATTTCGTTGACTTTTTCCAGGCATTTGTCCTTGAACGTTACATCTCCAACGCTGAGAGCCTCATCCACGATGAGGATCTCCGGCTTGATGTTCACGTTGATGGCAAACCCCAGCCTGGCTTTCATGCCGCTGGAATAAGTCCTTACCGGCTGATCGATGTATTCCCCGATTTCCGCAAAATCCACAATGGTCTCTTCCAGTTCCTGGATTTCCCGATCCTTCAATCCCGACAACTGTCCCTTCAAATAGATGTTTTCCCGGCCTGTAAATTCCGGATCGAATCCCGACGTCAATTCCAGCAGGGCGCTGACCCGGCCATTTACCGTGATCGTCCCCCCTGTAGGAAAGGCAACGCCGGTGATCATTTTCAGCACTGTGGATTTCCCCGCTCCGTTCTTCCCAAAGATCGCTACGGATTCCCCCCGCCGCACCTGGAAAGACGCATGGTTGACCGCCCGTTTTTTCTTGTATTCCACTTTTTTGGAAAACACGGCCAGCAGCCGATGTTTGTCGTTTTTATATAATTTGTATACTTTTGAAACATCCTGAAAGTCGATTACAACGTTTTCCATTCCCCGCTCCTTTGTCATCGTGCGAATTTCCTTTACAATCACAATTGCGGCCTGCGATTCAAGGAACGCTTCCCTGCAGCAACGCCGGTTCAATCGTTTGCGTTCCTTATACCATGAATGTCCGCCGTGGGCTCCATCGTGATTCTTGGTGCAAGGAACGCTTCCCTGCGGCAACGCCGTTTCAATCGTTTGCGTTCCTTATACCATGAATGTCCGCCGTAGGCTCAATCGTGATTCATGGTGCAAGGAACGCTTCCCTGCGGCAACGCCGTTTCAATCGTTTGCGTTCCTTA
>CAZVBL010000020.1:5560-32349 GCA_964625475.1 uncultured Zhenpiania sp.
CCGTAGGCTCAATCGTGATTCATGGTGCAAGGAACGCTTCCCTGCGGCAACGCCGGTTCAATCGTTTGCGTTCCTTATACCATGAATGTCCGCCGTGGGCTCCATCGTGATTCTTGGTGCAAGGAACGCTTCCCTGCGGCAACGCCGTTTCAATCGTTTGCGTTCCTTATAACACATCCGGGATTTCCCGAATCAGTTTTTTGTAGCTCCAAATGCCCAGCGCCACCATCACTGCCAGACAAATGCAGTAGCAGAGCAATGACATCGGCTCTTCAAAAAACCAGGTTTTATAGATGAACACGTTGCGATACCCGGATGAAACATAGGTGATCGGATTGAACAGCAAAATCGTTTGAATCCATTCATACTTGATTTCTTTCACGTCCCACAAGATGCCCGACAACCAGAACAATGCCGTAGTCACAGATTTCACCAGGTTGAGGAAATCCTTGCTTATGGATGAAAGCATGGCGGAAAACAGGCTCCAGGCGGTGAAAAAGAACAGCATGCACAGCATGTAAAAGGGCAGCTGCAACAGATAAATTCCTGGAAGCCTTCTATTCAGCGCAAAGACCAGGATCACGATGACCATGAGGCACAAGTGGACGGTCATTTTTGACAGAGCCACAAAGGTAGGAATCGTAGACACGGGGAATTTCATCTTTGTCACCAGGTATTTGTACTTCCGAATGGAGCGGGCACCCGATACGATCAGTTCATTCATGAAAAACCATGGCACCAAACCCACAATCAGCCACAAAGCATAAGGGCATCCCTCTATTTCGCCGCCTTGCCTGAGGCCAACGGAAAATGCGAACCAAAAAACGAGGATCGTCAGGGTCGGCTTGATAATGGCCCATGCCCATCCCAAAGCGGAGCCGCTGTAGGTTTTTATGATATCCGCTTTTGCCAGCTTGAAAATCTGGCTGCGCCATTCGTAATGTTCTGTTATGATTTCGCGTATTGTGCTCACGGTGTTCCTCTTTTGCTTTCTGTCAACTTTTTGTACCCTATTTTAGCATACTTCCGATAAAAGCACAACAATTCCTCAATCTCTAAAAATCGCCTCTCTCCCACGGGCAAAGGGACTCATCCCCCTTCGATTTTGATATGACGATACATAGAAATTGCAGGCTTTCCACCTGTTTCCTCCTAAATCGGGCAAGTCATCGCATCCGCCGAATCACGTTTGCGGCTGATATGTATCGCAGATCTTCCCAATTTCCGCTTTGATGTCCGTTCCATTGGTTTCTGCTATGGCAATCAAATGTTCCAACTGCCGCAAAAACGCTTCGCAATCCATGTCGATGGGTTTCCCGATGTAAATCAAATCGTTTGATGTGCTTTCCAGTCCCTCCTCCGCCATCAGGAGTTCCTCGTACAATTTTTCCCCTGGCCGCAATCCCACGATTTCAATTTTGATATCCTCGTCCGGCACATATCCTTTCAGGCGAATCAAATTGGTCGCCAAGTCGTAAATCTTCACAGGTTGACCCATGTCCAACACGAAAATTTCACCGCCTTTGGCCAAAAGCCCCGCCTGCAGCACCAGGGAAACCGCTTCACTGACCGTCATGAAAAAGCGAGTGATTTCCCGATGGGTCAGGGTCACCGGGCCGCCTGACTCAATCTGTTTCAAAAATAGGGGAATCACGGATCCGTTGCTTCCCAGCACGTTTCCAAAGCGCACGGCCACAAATTCCGTTTCGGACATGGCATCGTATGCTTGGATGATCATCTCGCAGATCCGTTTCGTGGCTCCCATCACATTGGTGGGGCGCACTGCTTTGTCGGTGGAAATCAGCACAAAACGCTTTACCCGGTATCGATCCGCCAGCTTTGCCAGGTTCAATGTGCCCTTGCAGTTATTCTTTACCGCTTCGTTAGGAGAATATTCCATCAAAGGCACATGCTTGTGGGCTGCCGCATGATAGATCACATCCGGCCTGTTCGTTTTCAATACCGCTTCCATGCGGCCGTAGTCCCGGACAGAGCCGATCAGAACCTTGACCGCCACCTTGGGATGGCTCCGGAGCAGTTCCATCTGCAGTTCATAGGCACTGTTTTCATAAATGTCCAGGACGATCAGTTCCTTCGGACGGTTCGCAGCAATCTGTCTGCACAGCTCCGCCCCAATCGTACCGCCCCCACCAGTCACCATGACCTTTTTGTCCCGGACAAATTCCTCCATCTCGCAGTTGGTGATGACGACTGCCTCCCTTCCAAGCAAATCCTCATAGTTGACTTCCCGCACGCTTTGGCTGAGGGAAGACGTGAGGGTTGCGGAAATGGATGGAAGGATCTTCAACTTGGCAGGCGTCTCGTTGCAGATCGCAATGATTTCCCCGATTGTTTTGGGCGATGCCGAAGGAATCGCAATGATGATTTCATCCACATCGTATTTCTTCACCGCAAAGGAAATATCCTGCCGATCCCCCACGATTGGAATCCCATGGATATACTTTCCTTTTTTCACCGGATTATCATCCACCAGGCAAACGATTTTGGAAGGACTGTTGTTGCGCAGTTCCCGAATCAAAAGGGAAGCCGCGGATCCTGCCCCTACGATCATGATTTTGTGATGGAACTCATTTTCATTTTTTGCATGTTTCCGCCAAACCTGCCTGGCGATCCGAATCGAAATACGGGAAGCTGCCAATAACAAAAAGAGGAATACCCAATTAAAGACATAAAAACTCCTGGGCATGGCAACGTGCATGAAGATGCGATATGCCACATACAAGGCTTCCACGACAAGGGAGGCTTTCAATATCGACATCAATTCATCGATGCCGGCATAAGACCAGACCCGGTTATAGAGCTTAAACAGCGCCATCACAAGCACGGTGATGGCCGCATCCGCGGGAAGGCAAGTGATCGCAGGCTGCAGATAATTGATATCCATCGTGAATATGCCGAATCGCAATGCCAGCGGCATGATGGAGCTAAACGCTACGATTGCGATATCGACCAATATTAAAATGATCGTCCTTATATATTTCTCTTTTCCAGAATCAAACGACTGCTTCCACGAGTGTTTTTCGCCCAACCTCAATTTCTCGCACTCCAATCTGCTTTTCCCGGTTAAAATTGAAATTCAGCATGTAGCCTTTCATTTTCCAGGACTGCTTCCCACAAAAACAAATCATATAGCACCGTATAAACGCCTGCCAAAATCACAGATTGAAAAAAGGATTGAAAATCCATGCTTACCACAAAATAGTCATTTCGCAGAAACCATTCCAAAGCTTTTCATGTCGTGGTCTTGCCGTACTGTCGGCACGATTTATGGTAAAACACTGTCCTTTGTCCGCCATGCCTTTGATTTGCTCCAACTTTTCCGTGATATCCACCATATAATGTTTGTCAGGCATGCAAGCGGCACTGGTGTTAAAAACCTTTTCCATGTTGAACCTCGCTTTCGCTCGGCCCAAAAACGAAAAACGCGTTTGTATGCGCTTCAGCGGCCAGCCCAGCTCCCTGGCTGTTCTGGCCGCTGTCAAAGTGCAATTTCTTGCTCTGGCGCATCACCACTTGTACGCCTTGTTTCCCTTGGTCGAAAGCTTGGAAATGGACGTTTTCGGTGCTTTCAGGGCTTGGCTCTTTCCCTTTTTGCAATACAGCTTGTTCTTGGTGATGGAAACCTTCCCATATTTGGAACTTGTGTGGGAATACACCTGGATCGCCTGCCTCCCGCCTTTCACCGTGTTTCCTGTCAGCGTGATTTTCGCCTTTTTGATGGAGGCTGGAGCCTTTCCAAAGAGAGCGCAGTGCAAGCCAACGGTGTAAGCGCTGCCAGTCCTGCTGCCCCTGGATTCGATCTTGTTGTTAGCAACGGTCGCACTCGTCGTGTTGAACAAGGCAACCGCTTCGCTGGTAACGCCGATGATCGTATTGCCCGTCACCGTAATGTTGCTGTGGAACTTGCTCTTGTACTTGCTTTCCGTAGATGCAAAGTTTGCGCAAACGCCCCTTGCGCCTTTGATTTTGTTGTTCAGGATTTTGATATTTTTGCAGGTCTGTCCCTTTACATATTTGGAGCCGTATTCCACGATGCCAGGTGCGGTTTTGGGAGTTGCGATGTCGATTTGGACCTGTTCTTCCAGGCATGTTTTGCTTGCGGTTCCCAGACCATTGATGGTGCAATTTTTTACGGTCGCGTTCTTGCATGCGATCAGCTCGATGGAATGTCCCGCATAGTTGGATGAAATGTTGCACCCGTCAAAAACGATGTTCTGGCCGTGCGCAAATCTGAACATGGTTCCTTTCCGTCCGCTGCTGCTGGCGTTCTTCCAGGTTCCACCGATGATCTTGACGTTTTTCAGCGAGTTGTAGTTGAGGGCATCCACATCGTTGGCCATCATTCCTTTTTGGGAATCGGTCTCGACAATCGTTGCGCCGTTGGCCTTAATCGTCGTGTTGTTCCCTAATTTCGTAGCGAAACTGATTTTTACCGTTGTTCCAGAAGGAATCACAATGGTCTTTTCCTTATCGCCTTTGCAAAGCTGCTCCAATGCCAGGGCGTTCAGCTTTTCGTAAGCCGCCCCCTTATAATCCTTTGTCAGAGGCTGGAACTCGATTTCGCCGGCTTCATTGTAAATACCGATGACGTTCCCCCGGGCATCCCCGGTGATTTCCGTCCCCGCCTCCGCACCGAAAGCGGCAACGGCTGAAAGGGCAAACCCTGCCGTCAATGCCGCAATGAGCACGATCGTCTTTCTCAACAAGTTTTTCTTCATGATGCATTCCTTTCTTTACGCTGTCATAATCCATAGCTGATGAGCCTGACTGCCATCAAGCCGCAATCGCCAACATAGCCGGACAAACGATCTGGAACTTGACAGAGCAACGCTGATTCTCCCTCTATCTCGCTTCCTTGAACACAAAAAAACGCTGCCCCAAATAATTGAACCCCACGAACAAACACATGCCTGCAAGCATCGCCATGTTTTCCTGTACAGTTTTGGAACGACCCGCCAGTACATGTGCAACGGCTGGTTTCGCAATCCCATACGCCAGCAAATAACAGATTGCAATATTGACGGCAAAGCGCACCGCACTTTTTATGTTATCACCTTTATGCCGAAAGGTAAAGCGTTTATTCAAAAAATAGCTGAGGATGCTGGTCAGAACGTAATTGGCCGCTGACGAAATCCAGTAAGGGCATCCTGCCAGGTTGTACAAGCCAAACATGATCCCCGTGCCCACAATGGTGTTGATGGTTCCCACAACGCCAAACTTGATCATCTCGGCATCCACGACTTTCCTGACCATGGCCTACCCTTGCTCCATTCGCCGTTCTTTCGGCTCTATGTTCGTTTTCGCAATCAGATATGCGGGCCTATTCTTCACTTCCGCATAAATCCTGCCGACATACTCTCCGATAATGCCCAGTGAAATCAGCTGGACGCCGCTGAAAATCGTAATCATCAAGACCGTAGTAAAATATCCGGGAACATCGATGCCGCACTGCAGGATTTGAACGAACAAATAAACCAAATATGCGATTCCCAGCAACAAAAGGACGCTTCCCATATAAACGCAAACCCGCAGTGGCTGCACATTGAAGGAAAGAATCCCGTCAATTCCGTATCGCAGCAGGCTTTTAAAAGACCATTTCGTTTCCCCGGAAACTCGCTGCTGGTTTTCATATTCCAAATAAGTCTGATTGAATCCGATCCAGGAGAAAAGCCCCTTTGAAAAGCGATTCGTTTCTTTCATGGAAATCACCGCATCTATGGCGGCCCTGCTCAAAAGGCGAAAATCCCCTGCGCCATCTACCATTTCCACATCGATGAATCGATTTACCAATTTGTAGTAAATCCGTGCGAACAAAGTCGTCCTCCTGGATTCTCCTCTGCGGCTTCTCTTTGCGATCACCTGGTCATAGCCTGAATGGTGCAATTCCAGCATTTCATGAATCAGTTTGGGCGGGTGCTGCAAATCCGCATCCAAAATGACGGCGCAGTCCCCTTTCGCATGTTCCAAAGCCGCCAGCATTGCCGCCTCTTTGCCAAAATTCCTGCTGAAAGAAATATACTTGATCCTGGCATCCTGGCTCGCCATGCTCATCAGCAGTTCCAAAGTCCGATCCTTGCTTCCATCGTTGACAAAAATGATTTCGTAATCGTACCGATCTTTGTCTAGCTTTTCAAGTTCTGCCTGCACTTCCTGCCGAAACGTCTCTATCACAGCTTCCTCATTATAACAGGGAGCAATCACGCTCAATAGCTCTTTGGTTTTTTCTCCATCCATGCTTCACTCTCCCATCCTCAGGCCGACATTGTTGCCGCAGCCCATTGCTATGGTACTAATGGGCATCTATGGCTATGATTTCATTGTAAACCCTTTGGCAATTATGATGATCGCTGTACTTAAAAAACTGATCGGCCCGTTCTCGATATTTGTTTTCTATCTGGCAGTCTTTTTCTAAATACGCAACAATATGCGTAACCGTTTCCTCCAAATCATATGCCACAGGGCCAAATCCGTCTTTTTCGTAGTCAAAATAACCTTTCTCATAAAAATGATCCGCATCCCACGTATCGCTGTCAAATTGTGAATATACGATGGGCTTTCTCTGATACCCAAAATCAAAGGCTACGCTTGAATAATCAGTAACCATCAATGCGGCTTTGTTTAGGATTTCCTCATAGTCAGCCAAATCCGCGCCAACCTTTATGATGTCATTCCCAACAAAATCGGCAGTCTGTTTCCGAAAAGAAGGATGCACATAAAACTCGCCCTTGTACCCGGTTTTTTTCAGCGCAGCCAAAAGCCTCTCGTCATTGATGAGGCGATTATAAAATTGGCAATAATAGGTGTCCCGAAAATCTTCCACATAAACTCTGTCGCGCTCATCGGGCAAAATGTCGCCAGCCAGTTTCTCTCTCCATGTGGGCAAAAAAACAATCGTTTTTTCAATTGGCGTGACTCCTAATGCGTCGTGCCGGGTCATTCCTGCCAGTTTCACTTCCCTTCGGGTATACACATAATTGCCTTCCAATACCGACTCGTATTCTCTCTCCGTGCTCGTGATGAATAATCGCATATTCTTATTGAATTTATTGAGCCAGCCTGACAAATCACCCGGCAGAACGCCATGCTGTAAATAAACATAGTCAAAGTTAAACAGATCTACGAAGTTGTATCCCTCGCCTTTAAACGGATTGATAACCACCGAATCTGCATGGGAAGAGATGATTTTATCCGCCATCAAAAACTTGATCCTGTATCCTAATGAATAGGGATCCAGGATTTTTCCATATTGCCTTAATCTCTGATAGTCCGGTTTTGTTTTGTCGAAAAGGAAATAAATCGCCCTGCGATTCTCCCTGTTTTGTGAAACGGCATATTTAAAAAAATTCTCTCCGTTATCACCTGCTTTAAAATATCTGTCAGAAATAATCCAAATCGGTTTTCGATGAAATCGCTTGTTGATATGGTATAACAACCGAATCCTCACTTGTTTCCAGCAGTTCGCACGAATCAAATCCGTCAAAAATCTCATCTCGGAGGCAACATGCACCCTTCTTTTATACTCGAAGATCTTGATCTTGTTCTCTTCCAGTTTTAGAAGATATCTGTCATCTCTCCAATAGGAATGTTCATATCTATGGTTTAATTTAGAAAAAATGGAAAACCAAGGCTTCAAACGTATGCGATCTCCATTCGGAAAAACCGCAACAAATCGAAGCCAGCGTTTACCCTCAAGTGGCAAATCAACATGGAAACGCACCCCCTCAAAAATCCTCTCACCTGTGAACGAATGCACGTCATTCTTAGGAAAGGGAACAATGGATACGGCGTGGAACGTTCGTTTCGAGTCTTGCACGTACAATTTCAGCCCGAGGCCCAGCATTCCAATATCGGTAGTTCCATCCATGATGATCCTTTTATCCGTAATCCTCAGATTATAAATCTTGCAGCGAGCGGGCGTCCGCATATTATATACTCTCGTATCTTCAAAAAACGCTTTTCCCTTTTCCCATTGCACCCGTTGGAAAAAATCTTCCCCATATTTCAGTTTGAAGGCATAGGCTTTCTTCAAAAGGCCCATGTTTTTCTGCTCATAAATGCATTTGGCGTCTATATCTTCAAGCAATGACTGCATGATGCTTTTATAAGCCTGTATCTCCTCCTCCGTCATCGTATCTGGCAACTTCTCCGTAAATCGCCACTGCATTTCATACATAACCGTATATTGAATGAAAGCCAACACTTTTCCATATTTCTCTTTTGACAAATCAAATAGTCGTTTCGCAAAGCGATAAGGTGATTCCACATATCTGACTTTCGTGATGCCTGCTTGAGATGCCAAAGATGAATGATCCGTCCTTTTCCGATAAAAATATACGCCCTTGCTCACAACTCCATACTTACAGGTTTCAAGCAAGATCTGGTTGATCAGCAAGGCATCTTCCGTATAATTCATTCCCTCTTCTGCCGAGACGTTTTCTACAGCCTGTCTCTTAAAAAAGCAATTTCCGGTCGTTAATTGCACATAATTGGGCTTATCATGCAAATTAACGATTTCATCCTGTTCATATTTATAATTCAGTGGGTGTTCCCCGTTTTTTTGGCCAAAATATTCTATTTTACATGAAAGCAACGCTACTTCATCCATAGCGTGTCTGTTCATAAACCTTTTCACATGCTTAAACGCATCTTTGCTCCAAATATCATCTGACCCAAAAAAATTTACATATGCACCTTTTGCAGCTTCCAGGCCTTTGTTCATGGCAGATGCGACGCCGCCATTTTCTTTGTATCGATAAACGATGTTCTGCGGATATCTATCCCGATATTCCAGGCAAATACGTTCTGAGCTGTCTGTGCTTCCATCATTCACCAATATCAATTGAATGTTTTCTTTGAATCCGACCGTCTGAGTCACGATAGAATCAATGCATTCCCGCAAAAAATCCTCTGTATTGTATATTGGAATAATCACTGAAAATAAATAATTGTTCTCATTCATAATGCTCTTGCCCCTTTAGACCCCTAATAAATCAGATTTTTTACCATGTCTAAAATTTTAATGCTGTTTAATGCCTTATCGCCATTCGTTTTTGACGGTTCACCCTTTGTGATGCACTGGTAAAAATGTTGAAGTTCCGCCCTCAGGGGTTCTTCATTTGGGACAAAAACCCGTTCGATGATATTTTCTTGTCTATAGGTAGGCGTGTATCCTACGTCTAAGATGTATTTCGTTTTGCGAGACACTGTAAGAGCCTTGTTGAGCAAATCGGCCTCTATCAAACATTCCCTGCAATGTACCGTTATTGTTCTGATTTTACTTTCACTCGTTCGGCTGCTCACTACCGAAGCAATGACATGATTATCAAATCTCATGACAGCTTGAACGTAATCCGCATAGTCTTTGCTATATACCTTGCTCCCGTATGCGCTCATCTCGCTTATTTCTGTATGCGGATTTAAGGCATTGATTAGTATGTCGATATCGTGTATCATCAAATCATAGACAACATCCGTGTCACTGATGCGCCTGTCCATTGGTGAACAGCGGTCGATTTCTATGGCCACCACATCCTCATTCTTAATGATTTCCTCCAGTTCAAAAACAACAGGATTAAAGCGTTCCACATGGCCTACCATCAACACTCTGTCTAAATTGGAAAAGCCATTTATGATCTGTTTGCCATCTTCATAGGATAATGCCAAAGGTTTCTCTATCAGCAAATGCTTGTTTTTCTTCGCTGCGACAAGGGCAATTTCCTTGTGCAAAGAAGACGGTGCTGCGATAATCAGGGCATCCGCAGCATCGGCTAATTCTTCAATCGAATCAAATGCGTATTTTTCCAATCCCATTGCCTGAATTCTCTGTTGGTCAGGATCATATGCGCCGGCAAACTCAAATTGATTTACCATCTCCCTTACTAACCGCACATGGTTTTTTCCCATGTTGCCTGTTCCAATGATCCCTACTCTTATCCTATTCATAAAACTCTCCATCCTCCTGTTCATGCAATGAACCATACACCATAGTATTTCAAAAACTGGAAAACCTGGCAAACTGTATTGCAGGAGATGCATATTCACCGGCTCCCAGCAGCGCAAACCTTTTATTAATGCCTGACCGCACCCTGTCCTAATGAGATTCCTAATGAGGCTCTAATGCAACTAATCCCCGTTTGCTTTCTGCGTACTTCCTTCCGCACTCACATTCTAAAGAGGCATTCAATTTTTTTCCACACTCACAAATCCAGCCAATGCGCTTCGCTGGCACCCCCGCCATGATTGCATGTGCCGGAACATCTTCAGTAACGACTGCCCCCGCAGCAATCAATGCCCAGGCTCCAATTTCGTTTCCACATACAATCGTCGCGTTCGCCCCAATCGATGCCCCTCTGCGTACAATCGTCTTCAAATATTCGGTTCTGACCGTTGCCCGCGGCATGTAATCATTGGTAAACACCATGGATGGACCACAGAAAACATGGTCTTCCAATTCAACGCCTTCATAAATAGAAACATTGTTTTGTACCTTGCATCCATCCCCAACCTTTACATTGTTGGAAACATTTACATTTTGTCCAAAAGAGCAATCGCTTCCAATTTCAGCCCCACTCTGAACATGACAAAAAAACCAAATTTTTGTATTTTCTCCAATTGTCACATTATCATCAATGTAGCTTGATTCATGTACAAAATATGACATTTTTATTCCTCCGCCCTATCGATGGCTTTTAAAAACATTTAATTGTAAAATTTATATATTGCATCAATCACATAATCCTGTTCTTCATCGGTCAATTCAGGAAAAATTGGCAAGCATACAGACTGACTGCAAATTCTTTCCGCATTTGGAATGTCGCCCGCTTTATAATCCAAATCATAAAAGGCTTTCTGTAGATGCAATGGCACCGGATAAAAGGAGCCTGTACCGATTCCCTGTTCCCCCAAAAAACGAATCAATTCCTCTTTTTCTTCCACTAATATGGCATATTGATGCCAACAAGGAACGGTATCGGCCTCTAAGGATATTGGCAATTGAATTGGCAGTTTATGCAATTCGGCATTATATTTCTGTGCGATTTTGCTTCTGCGCGCATTATAATCGTCTAAATAGTTCAATTTTACATTCAGGACAGCAGCTTGGAGGCTGTCCAGCCTGGAATTATCGGCGATTAAAAAATTAAAATATTTGTAGGGGTCATATAAATCTGTTTCTTTTTGGCTTTCCTCCACAAACTGTCCGGCATCTACGCCCAAAGCCTTTGCCGCAAGAAAGCCGTTTTTTCCTCCCGCATGTGCCTTGAGCGCTCTGCTGATCATGGCGATTTCGTCATCATTGGTCGTTATCATCCCACCATCGCCAAAGCAGCCCAAATTCTTAGTTGGATAAAAAGAGAATCCTGCAGCATCGCCCATGCAGCCGGCTTTTTTTCCATTTTTACTGCTTCCGATTGCCTGGCAGGCATCTTCGATGACCTTTAGATGATGCTTTTTCGCAATCGCATTCATCTCTTCCACATTAGCAGGTCTTCCAAAAATGTGGACTGGCAGGATCGCCTTCGTTTTCGCCGTGATCTTTTCTTCTATCAAACTGCTGTCCATATTAAAATCATCTGCATTGATATCGACAAATATTGGCGTTGCATTCACTGCGCTTATCGCTTCTGCGGTCGCAAAAAAAGAAAAGGCGGTTGTAATAACTTCATCGCCTGGTTTTATGCCACAAGCCTTTAGTGCAATTTTTAACGCATCTGTTCCGCTGCCACAGGGGATCACATGTTTCACCTGCAAATACTCCGCCATGCTCTCTTCTAAGGCTTTGACTTCTTTTCCTTCGATATAGCCGCAATTGGCAGCACAATCTAAGATGGCTGGTTCAATTTCGTTTTTTATTTGCTCATACTGTCTTTTTAAATCTAAAAAAGGTACTTTCATGAATCCCTGCCTCACTTTCTGTTAAAAAAGCACTTACCGTTCTGTCTCATTCTGTTTTAAGTTTTTTGGACACGATAAAATAGCTACTAAACAAACGAACATTAGTATAACATAGGCTCTCGCAGAAAGTCAAATCGTTTGTTCGATAGGATAAAACCAACAGGCACTATTTGAAAAACGGTAGGCGGTTCGTCCTTCACCAGAGGAACCGTGGCCCTCTGATTACATAGAAATCCCTGAAGGGAAATCTGGGAAAGAAGGGCTTGCTGATGTTGACGCTTGGGGGCTTGATTAAAAAACAGAATCGAAAAAGCAAAAGGAAGCAAGTCCTGGTCTGTGCTTTTTGCATGAGAACTCTCTGAATGAAAGCCAGACGCCCTGCTCCCGGCTCTAAAACAATCCCAAAAACTCCTGTACCCGCTTTTCCACATCCGGCGCTTGAAACACGGAGGATCCAGCCACCACCAGTTCCGCCCCCGCCTCCGTCACGGACTTGACGTTCTCCAGATTGACGCCGCCATCGATTTCAATGGTAAAATCGCAGTTCTTCTTCCCGCCGAGGGCTTTCAATTCCTTCACCTTTTCCAATGCGGAGCCGATGAATTTCTGGCCACCGAATCCGGGATTCACGGACATGATCAACACCAAATCCACCTCTTCCAACATGTAATCCAGCGCAGAAAGAGGAGTTGCGGGGTTTAAAGCCACGCCCGCTTTCACATCAAGGCTTTTGATATGCTGCACCGTCCTGTGAAGGTGCGGGCAAGCCTCCTGGTGAACCGTGATAAATTCCGTCTGGTCTGTCACAAAATCCTCCAGGTACTCATCGGGATGCGCAATCATCAGGTGAACGTCAAAGGGAAGCTTCGTCCTGCCTGCCAGGCTTTTCATGACCACTGCCCCATAGCTGATGTTGGGCACAAAATGTCCGTCCATCACATCGATGTGGATCACATGCGCCCCCGCCTTTTCAATCAAAGCCACGTCCTCACCCAAACGTGAAAAATCCGCCGATAAAATGGATGGTGCCAATCGAACCATAATTCTTCCCCTGTCCTTTCGTCCTCTCATCGCTTGCAATCGTACCGGCAACCCCGATGCTTCTATCAGCTGTCAGCTTCCAGTCCCGGCATTCCATCTTCCGGCCTGCTTTCGGACACGTTTCCTTGTCGCTGCCATGCATCGCCGCTAATATCGATTCCTCTCCTGTAGTTCTCCCAACTGAGCCTTGTAGGATTCATAGCGGCCCCGGGGAATGTCCCCTTTCTCCACGGCCAGCCTCACGCCACAGCCCGGTTCCTTCAAATGCCTACAATCATCGTAACGGCAGGTTCCAAGGAAAGGTTTCATCTCCGGGAACAAATGCTGCAGTTCCTCCTCCTCCATTTCCATGGTTTCAAAGGATGTGAATCCAGGGGTGTCGAAAATCATGGTTCCCCCTCCTAAATCAAACAATTCGCAGTGCCTGGTGGTATGGCGGCCTCTCTTCGTCTTTTCGCTGACATTCCCCGTTTCAGCCGCTGCGCCTGGGAGCAACGCATTCAAAAGCGTAGATTTTCCAACGCCGGAAGGTCCTGCCAGAGCCGTCTGCCTGCCCTGGATCCGTTCCCTCAGCTCCGAAATGCCCTGCCCTGTCCCTGCGCTAAGGCAGGCCACCGGGTATATGCTGCCATAACGTTCCCGGACTTCTTCTATGATACGCCCCTTTGCCAGATCCACTTTGTTGAGGCAGACGATGATGTCCGTTCCGCTCTTTTCCGCCATGACCAGAAACTTGTCCAGCAATGTCAGGTTGGGTTTTGGATGCGCTGCTGCCATCACTGACATGAAGCAGTCCACGTTAGCCACAGGAGGCCGGATAAATTCATTCCTCCGGGGGAGAATCTCGGTAATCAGGCCATCGTCCTCGACCCCTTCTCCGAGTTCAAAGATTACATGGTCGCCCACCGCAGGAACGATGCCGTCTTTCTTGAACACGCCCCTCGCTTTGCACTGGAAAGCTGGGGCTTCCCCGCTTTCCTCTTTCACATAATAGAAACCTGCGATTCCCTTCACGATGGTTCCCTTCATCAGTGAATCGTCCCTTTCGTGAAATCCACGCGTTTTTGCATGACCTGTTCTCCATCGAAGATCACCAACACCGTTCCCGTTCCTTCCCCTTGCAGGGTCACGGTTTCCGAGCCTGAACTTTTGCTTCTCTGCTGATCGGAAATGACGTTCCTGGTTCCCAGATCATCGGAAAGGGTTACGGTCATAAAGAAGATTTCGTTCTTTGCGTTACTGAAATCGATGGTCAAATCGATGTCCTGCGGTTCCGCCGGTCCCTTGCTGATGGTCAGCTTTACCGAAGTCCCTTTTGTCACTTCCGTATTGGCCTCGTATCCCTGTTTCATCACTTCGTTCACCGCATAGGTATCGCTGTTCTCGTAGCTGAGTTTTCCCTCTTTCAGCCCAGCTTCTATCAATGCTGCTTTCGCTTCATCGATATCCTTGCCAATGAGGTACGGCACTGCCACCTTCTGCAAAGAGCCGTCGCTGATTTCCAAATCCACCTTGCTGCCGCGGTCAACCTTGGTTCCACCTTCGGGAGATTGGTCAAATACCAGACCCTCTTCTTTGTCGCTTGCGCCTTTTTCCACATCGCCCACCTCAAAGCCGGCTTCCACCAGCGCGCTTCTGGCATCTTCTTCGGTTTTTCCCGTCACATCGGGGACTTCCGCGCTGCCTGCGCCTTTGCATATGTTGACTCGAATGGTGCTTCCTTCTTTTGCCTGGGTCTCCGCTTTCGGACTCTGTGAAACAACGGTTCCCTCTTCGGCATCCGCATCTTCCACCAGATCGCCTTGTTCCACTTCAAATCCATCCTGCTGCGCCCGCATTTCGGCCTGTTCAAATGTCAGTCCCGTCAAATCCGGCACCGCTTTCTCTGAACTGCCAAAAAGCCCAGCTGCCCAGGCCACGACCAGGCCAAGCAGGATGACGCCCACAGCGATGGCCGCAATGATGATTTTTTTCTTCCTTGACATTGGAGTTTTCTTTTTCCTGCTTTTTTCATCATCGTCATATTCGTCATCTTCTCCATTGTCATATGCGGAATCTTCCAATGCCTCTTCCTGATCCTCGTCCGTGCCTAAAAACAACGCATCTCCCACGATGTTCCCCACGAACTCCAGATTGTCCAGCGCCTGAATCAATTCGTCTGCGCTGGCAAAGCGATTGGTCTGGTATTTGTCCGTCGCTTTCAGCACGATTCGTTCCAGTGCAGGAGGGATGCCTGAAACCAGTTTGGATGGATGCACCATTTCACTGTTGATGTGCATCAAAGCAATGTTGACCGGATTGTCCCCGTCAAAGGGAACCCGCCCCGTGAGCATTTCGTACATGACGATCCCCAGGGAATAAATGTCCGACTTTTCATCCACATAGCCGCCCCTCGCCTGCTCCGGCGAAAAATAATGGACGGAACCCATGATTCCACCGCCGGTATTATCCACAATGGTGGAGGAATTGACCGCCTTTGCAATTCCAAAATCCGTGATTTTCGCCGTGCCATCTGGCGTAATGAGGACGTTGTGCGGCTTCACGTCCCGATGGATGATCTGGTGCTTGTGCGCCACGCTCAGAGCCGCCGCTATCTGCCTCGACAGTTCGATGACCTTTGGATAAGGCATCGGGCCTTCTTCCTGGATCATGTCGCTGAGGGTCTTTCCCTCCACCAGTTCCATGACGATATAATGGATGTTTCCCTCCTGGCCCACATCGAAGATATTGACGATATTAGGGTGGGTTAGGCTTGCTGCGGACTGGGACTCCCTCCGAAAGCTCTCGATGAATTTCTGATCGCTGATAAATTCCGGTTTTAAAACTTTGATGGCGATATAACGGTTCAGCAGCCTGTCCTTTGCCTTGTAAACGACAGACATCCCACCCTCTCCGATTTTTTCAAACAGTTCGTAACGCCCTGCTAATATTTTACTGCCCATGCTTTTCCTCCCTATATTTTCAGGCAAACAACGGTAATGTTGTCCCTGCCGCCGCTCCTGATGGCTTCCTCCACCAGCTCGGCGCAGGTTTCCTGCATCGTATTGTTCCTGTCCAGTATTTCAGCCAGGGTTTGTTCCGTCACTTCACCGTAAAGCCCATCTGAACAGAGCACCAAAACATCGCCTTTTTCTATGTCCGTCTGAAAAAAATCGATCTTCACCGCAGGTTCCGCTCCAAGCGCTCTCGTAATCACGTTTTTCTGGCTGTGGTTTTCTGCTTCTTCTGTCGTAATCATGCCAGTTCTGAGCAGTTCGTTGACATAAGTATGGTCAATGGTAATTTGTGTGACCCTGCCGCCCTTGTAATGATATGCCCGACTGTCCCCGATATTCATCACATAGGCGACCTCATCTCTCACGCATGCGATGACCGCAGTGGTGGCCATCCCTTTGTTTTCCTTGTGCTTTTTCCCCATCTGGTAAATTTCATCGTTGATTTGCTGCAGACACCGGGAAAAATATGCATGGACGGCCTCTTCATCGGGGCTGCCTTCCAGCGGGTTGGTCGCCACGTATTCCGCAATGCCCCGAACCGCCATCCTGCTGGCAATTTCCCCGGCATTGTTACCGCCAACCCCATCTGCCACCACATAAACATTGTGCCTGGGTATGACAAAGCATGCGTCTTCGTTATGGTTTCGGATCACGCCTGTGTTGCTCTTAAATCCTATCTGTGTCATATGGTTTCTCCGTTTGGCCGACCAGCTATACCAATGCCTCGCTCTTTTTCATGACACAGATGAAAAATCCATCCGTGCCGTTCACATGGGGCAGCAATTGGATCATTTCCTCTTTTTCAAAACGTTCATGCTTTTTCAGGAAGTCCGCAATGACCCTCTGATTCTCGTAAGGGTTGATGGTGCAGGTGCTGTAAACCAACGTGCCGCCTGGTTTCAGGCATTGGGACGATGCGGACAGGATGGCAAGCTGCTTCTTTGGCAGCAATTCCATTTCCTCTGTCTTTTCCTTGTATTTGATCTCCGGTTTTCTGCGGGTCACGCCCAAGCCGGAACATGGGACGTCCACCAGCACCCGATCCACCTTTTCCGCCATCGTTGAATCCACCCGCGTCGCATCCCAGGACACGGTTTCCACATTGGTGACGCCCAGGCGCTCCGCTTCTTTATCAACCAGATCCAGCTTTCTCCGATAGATGTCCGATGCGATGATTTTCCCCGTATTGTTCATCCGCTCCGCAATGGCCATGGTCTTTCCCCCAGGAGCCGCACAGACGTCCATGACCACATCGCCATGCCGCGGATTCAGCTTTTCAGCTACCAGCATGGAGCTTTCGTCCTGGACGGAAAAAAGGCCGTGCTTGTACAATTCCGTCCCCAAAAGCTGCCCTCCCTTTACATGGAGGGCATTGCTGCACACCGAACCCGGCTCCACTTCATAGCCCTTTGCTTCCAGTTTTTTTATCAAATCCTCTTTCATCACCTTCATCCAGTTGAGGCGAATGGTATTGGGCGGCGTTTCGTTTCCGCCCTTTAGCATTTCCTCGACGAATTCCACATTGTACTGCTCCATCCACAGCTCAACGATCCACGGCGCATAGGAATGCTTGATGGACAAGTATTTCACCTCATCCTCCGCCCTGTCAGGCAGCTTTATGGAAAGCCTGTGGTTCAGGTAATTCCTCAAAGTCCCATTGATAAAGCCATCCCTGCCCCTGCAGTACCGCTTGGCCAGCATCACGCTTTCGTTGACCGCTGCGTATTCCGGCACGGAGTTCATGTATCCCAGCTGGTACATGCCCATCCGCAGCACGGTTCGATCGCTTTTTTTCAGAGACGCTGCGCCGGAAGGAACCAGTTGGTCGATATAGTAATCCAACAGCATCTTGTTTTCCAAAACCCCATAAACCAGTTCCCGCACGAAGCTTTGGGACTGTGGTCTGCCCCGGGCGATCTGGTGTTGCAGGGCAATGTTGGAATAGGCTTTTTTCGCTTCTACATCCATAAGTGTCAAATACGCAGTTTTTCTGTTTGCGTCCATGATGAATCACGCCTCCTAATCAATTCTTTTTATACAGTGCTATCGCTTTTCAGATCCTGCCTGAATCATTGCTCTCCAGTTCCCAAAACTTGCCCTGTTTCCATGGGGTTGCCTCTCAGGTAATCCGATACCGCCACCCTCTTTTTTCCCGGAAGCTGGATGACAGTCGCCACCAGCGTCCCGCCTCCGGCGGAAATCTCGATTCCATGGGCAGAAACACCTGTGATGGTTCCCGCCGGCTCTCGATTCCCTTTCGGAGAAACTTCCGCTTCCCATATTTTCAAAAGCTTTCCCCTGTAAGACGTGAATGCCCCCGGCCATGGATCGAAAGCGCGAATCAGCCGTTCGATCTGTTCCGGACGCTTCGTAAAGTCGATTTCCCCCTCTTTTTTGGAAATCATCGATGCGTAAGTGGATTTTGCGTTGTCCTGAGGTTCAGGCACAATGCTCCCTGCTTCTATGCCTGGAAGGGTTTCCACCAGCAGCTTTGCCCCCAGCTCCGCCAGTTCATCGTGGAGCTGCGCCCCGGTTTTCCTGCCGATGGGCGTGCTGGCCTTTGCCAGCATGTCTCCCGTGTCCAGCCCTTCTTCCATGAGCATGATGGTGACGCCCGTCGTTTCGTCTCCTTCCAGGATCGCCCGCTGGATGGGAGCCGCACCCCGAAAGCGAGGGAGCAGGGAGCCGTGGACGTTGACGCAGCCCAACTTTGGAATGTCCAGTATTTCTTTGGAAAGGATCTGCCCATAAGCCGCAACCGCAATGATGTCAGGCTCGTACTGGCGCATCTGGCTGATGCAGGCCTCATCCGCCCCAATGCGCTCCGGTTGCAGGATCTTCAGCCCCAGTTCCAGGGCTTTTGCCTTGACCGGCGGCATCCTTTTCTTTTTTCCCCGATCCCGCACTGCATCCGGCTGAGTGATGACATATCCAATTTCGTGGCCTGCCTCTGCTAGTGCCGCAAGGGCGGGAACCGCAAAATCCGGAGTTCCCATGTAAATGATCTTCATCGATACGATTGCTCCTCATCCGTCACTTCATACAGCTTGATGGACTTGTCGGTGTACAGGATGCCCTCCAGGTGGTCGAACTCGTGGCACATGACAACCGCGTCCCATCCTTCAAATTCGTATTCCTGTCGGTTGCCGTCCCGATCCGTTCCCCTCATTCGGATCCGTTCGGGACGCTCCACCGTTCCCTGGTAACCTGGAACGCTGAGGCAACCTTCATCTCCGGTCTGGCTCCCTTCCGTTTCCAGGATCTCCGGGTTGACGATGCAGTACAACCGCCCTTCCTCCGGTTCTGCCACAAACATCCTGCGCATCATGCCAACCTGAGGAGCCGCCAATCCTACGCCGTGGAAATTTCGCATGGTTTCTACCATGTCATCCAATACCATGCGGATTCTGTCATCCACCTGTTCCACTGGCCTGCAATGCTTTCGCAGAATCGGATCGCCTTCCAGTACAATATTTCTCAATGCCATTTCATCCTCCATCATATGAAGCTGTACGGATTGATGTCCACCGTCACAGCATATGCTTTCTTTTTTATTTTTTCAGCCTCTTTGATCTCCTGCAGGGCGGCGGTATATCTCCGCCGCTTTCCCTGGGGGCACTTGATCAACATGCAGTATCGGTAAGTGTCTTTTATTTTGCCCATGGGTGCTTGCTGGGGCCGGAACACGCATCCCTTTTTTTCTGATTGCAGCGCTTCCGTCGTTTTTTCATGCCACGCTTCCGCAGCAGCCCTGGCCTGCTCTTCCTCTTTGGAGGAAAAAACAATCTGGATCAAATCGCTGTAAGGCGGGTATTCCATGTATTTCCTGAGTTTGATTTCCGTTTGATAAAAGCCGTTGTAGTCCTGTTTTGCCGCTAGCCGCACCGCATAGTGATCCGGCTGGTAGGACTGTATGATGACTTTGCCCGTTTCATCCCCCCTGCCGGCTCTGCCCGCCGCCTGGGTGATGAGCTGAAACGTCCGCTCCGCCGAACGAAAATCTGGAATGTTCAGCGTCACGTCCGCAGCGATGATTCCCACCAGGCCCACGTTGCGAAAATCCAGCCCCTTGGCCACCAGCTGGGTGCCGATGAGAATGTGGATTTTCCCTTTTTTGAACCGATCCAAAATCCTGTCTATGCTCCCCTTCCTTTTGGTGGAATCCAAATCCAGTCGCTGGATCACGACTTCGGGGAAAAATTCGCCGATGATTTCCTCCACCTTTTCCGTTCCGGTTCCAAAATACCGAATGTAACGGCTCCCGCAGTCCGGGCATGTTTCCGGCGCATCCTCTTCATGGCCGCAGTAATGGCATGTCACCTTGCCTCCATCCTTATGGTAAGTCAGGGAAATGCCGCAGTCCGGGCATTTGAGCACAGCGCCGCATTCCCGACAGGAAACGAAGGTGGCGTACCCTCTCCTGTTGAGAAACAGGATGATCTGCTGCCCCTTTTCCAAGGCTCTGCCCATGGCTCTGTACAAAGCCCTGCTGATGATGGTTTTGTTTCCTTCCCGCAGTTCCTCCCGCATGTCGGCAATCGTCACCTGCGGAAGTGCCACCTGGTTGTACCGCTCCGTCAGTTCCAGCCGTTCGTAGATGCCCTGCTCCGAACGATGAAAGGTGGCGACCGATGGCGTCGCGCTGCCGCAGACCAACACCCCTTTGTGTTGCTGCAGCCGTTTTAACGCCACCTCCACTGCATCGTACTTTGGTGTCA
Organism: uncultured Zhenpiania sp.; assembly: GCA_964625475.1. GTDB lineage: Bacteria > Bacillota > Clostridia > Peptostreptococcales > Anaerovoracaceae > Hominibacterium. Next base: position 26,229 of record CAZVBL010000020.1, read on the forward strand.
TGTCCGACTTGTACGTCGCTTCATGCTCCTCATCCAGGATGATCAGCCCGATGTCGTCAAAAGGTGCGAACACGGCGGATCTGGCTCCAATCACAATGCTTACCATTCCCTTTTTGATGCGCATCCATTCATCGTGCCGCTCTCCCAGGGAAAGCCTGCTGTGAAGCACTGCGATGCTTTCTGCGCCAAACCTTCCGATGAACCGCCCGATGATCTGCTTTGTCAGGGAAATTTCCGGCACCAACATGATTGCCTTTCTGCCCGCTTCCAGGCATCTGGCCGCAGCCTGCATGTAAACCTCCGTCTTGCCGCTTCCCGTGACCCCGTAAAGGAGGAATCGCCTGTGTTCCCTTGCGCCGATGGCCTGCCGAATGGGTTTGAGGGCGGCGGCCTGCTGCGCAGTGAGCTTTGGGATGGCTCCAGGTTCGCCCTCTGCGTCTTTGTAAGGGGTTCTTTCTTTTCCCCGCTTTGACTTGCTGCCTGCCGGAGTAAAGCATTTCACCGCATCGATGTATTTGCACAAGTACCTGGTTTTCATCCACCTGCAGGTTTCCATGATTTCTTCTGTCAGGCAAATTTCCTCGTCCAGGCGTTCTGCGTATTTCAATGTTCGATACTCCTTATCCGGCGAATCGGAAACCCGAAATACATAAGCATCCCGCACCCTGTCTCCCAGTCCAAAAGGCACGAAAACTTTCTGCCCGATTCGAACCCGGTCATCCTCACATCCGTAGGTGTAAAGCGTATCCGTATGCTCGCTTTTGTTGTCGATGGCTACATCTATGTATTTCATCCGCTCCCCTTACAGCAGGAATATGTTGTTTTTGCTGCATTCGGCAATCATGTCCTCCGGCCAGACGGCAGCCTGCACTTCCCCGATGTGGGCTTTCCGCAAAAAGTACATGCACAACCTGCTCTGCCCGATCCCGCCGCCGATGGTATAAGGCAGCCTTCTACGGAGGACCATCTGGTGGAAGTTCAGTTCCCTGCGTTCCTCCGCGCCGGCTTCTTTCAATTGTTTTTCCATGGCAGCCTCATCGACCCGAATCCCCATGGAAGAAATTTCAAAGGCGTGTTCCAGAATCTCATTCCACAGGATGATGTCGCCGTTCAGCTCCCAGTCATCGTAATCCGGCGCTCTTCCATCGTGCTTTTGACCCGACTTCAGCTTGCCGCCGATTTTCATGATAAAGACAGCCCTCTTTTCCTTCGCAATGGCATCCTCCCGCTCTTTCGGCGTTTTTTCCGGATACCTGTCCTCCAGCTCCTGGGTGGTGATAAAGAAAATTTCATTGGGCAGCTCCGTCCGCAAATCCCGGTAGATCCTGTTCACATAATCGCCCAGATTTTTCAGGGAGTTGTATATTGCGGTAACCGTTTCCTTCAAATATGCCTCTGTCCGCTGTTCTTTCAGGATGACCTTTTCCCAGTCCCACTGATCCACATAGACGGAATGCAGGTTATCCAGCTCCTCGTCCCGCCGAATGGCATTCATGTCCGTATAAATGCCGTGATTTGGCTCGATTTTGTATTTCCCCAATGCCATGCGTTTCCACTTTGCCAGGGATTGTACGATCTCAACCGTCTTTTCACCCATGTCCTTTACTGTAAAGTCCACCGTCCGTTCCACGCCGTTCAGGTTGTCGTTCAAACCCGTCTCCGGCGCTACGAACAACGGTGCGGAAACCCTGCGCAGGCTCAGGCCGTAAGCCAGTTCCTGCTGAAAAAAATCCTTGATTTTTTTGATTGCCCTCTGGCTTTCCATGAAGTCGATGACCGGCGTGTAATGCTTCGGTATGATCGTCTTTGCCATGCTGTCTCTCCCTTCTTATTTCCCTCCGGTTCTCCTGGAATATTCGCAGCCACAGTAATTTTGCCTGTAGAGGCCGTATCGCCTGGAAAGCGCGATGCTGCGCTGAAAACCGTCTTTTTTCTTGAAATCCTCGTCCAGGAAGCTGAGGTTGTACTTGACCGCCAGCTTTCTCCCGATGCTGCTGATAAGGTGGTAATTTTTGTGGGGACTGACCGTGAGCGTAGTGCCAAAATAGTCGCACCCCGCCATGCGGCAAGTCTCCGCAGTCTTTTCCAGTCTCTGCCAAACGCAATTGAGGCATCGTTTCCCGCCTTCCGGCTCCTGCTCCAGCCCCCGGGCCGTCCGATAAAAGTTCCTGGTATCGTAGGGTCCTTCCTGAAAGCGGATATGCTCCTTTGGCGGCAGGCTTTCGTTGTATTGCCTGATAAAGTCCATCTGCGCCTGCTTGCGCCGCTGGTATTCCTTTTCATCCGTAATGCACGGGTTATAAAAAAATATGGTGATCTGATAGTCACCGGCGAGCCTTTCTATTACCGCCGTGCTGCAAGGACCGCAGCAGCTGTGCAAAAGCAAGGACGGTTTTTCAATTCGTTGGGAAATTCCCCTCATTCCCGCAAATTCGTTGCCGTCCATGCTGTCTCCCAGCCCTGCGTTCTCCACTCCAGGCGCGCTCCTTTTCTCCTGCTCCATAAAAGCTACCCCCTCAAGAGCCTGTTCACGATCCCCTCAATGGGCCTCTGCCCCGTCTTTTTCCGCCATTCCTTGCCGCCGCTCTTCCCCGGGGCACATTCGGTGCGCTTTCTTTTGACGGTCGCTTGAGCCTGTGCGCAACCCGCCGCTCTTCCCTGGCGTGCATTCGATGCGCCTGCGCCAAACCGCCTCTGTCCGACGATCGGGTGAAAATCCAGATGCACCCGCGCATTTCGGAATCTGAAACAAACTCTGAAATTTCTGTTCCCATTTTGAACGATTTATTATATCATAGAAATACATGGATGTAACTAGCCACAGATGAAAAAAAATGTATTTTTCAAGGAAAGGAGGGGCAGGCGTGTCTGGGATTCCACAGGGACAGCGGTTTTATTCCATCGGCAGCTATCTGAAACAGCAGATGGGCTGCAAGGTGGTCAAGCTTTCCATTGACGGCGGCTTTACCTGCCCCAATCGGGACGGCTCCAAAGGAACCGGCGGCTGCATTTTCTGCTCCGCCGCAGGCTCCGGCGACATGGCCAGCGACATTCCATCGCAAATTCGCCTCTTGTCGGACAAATGGCCCAAGGCCAAATACCTGGCATACTTTCAGAGCCACACCAACACTTATGCGCCCGTCCCCCGGCTCCGCCGCCAATACGAAGATGCTCTCGCCTATCCGGGGGTAGTGGGCCTTGCCATCGCCACCAGGCCGGACTGCCTGCCGGAAGATGTGCTGGATTTGCTGTCGGAGTTGAACGAAAAGACCTTTCTCTGGGTGGAACTGGGGTTGCAGACCATCCACGAACCTACGGCGCAGCTCATCAATCGCTGTTATCCGCTGTCCGTCTATGACGAAGCCGCCGCTCAACTGGCTTCCAGGGGCATCCGCACGGTGACCCACCTGATTTTGGGTCTGCCGGGGGAATCCCGCAGGCAGATGCTGGAATCCGTGGAATATGCATGCCGGAAGCAGAAGGGGGGCCAGCGCATCTTCGGCCTGAAGCTGCACATGCTCAACCTGGTTCGCGGCTCGCAGATGGAGCGGCTGTACCCGGATTACGTTTCCTTCGCTTCCATCGAAGATTATGTGGATTTGGTGGTTTCCGCCCTGGAAATCATCCCTCCCGAAATCACCATCCATCGCCTGTCTGCGGATGCGCCGCGGCCTACGCTCATTTCCCCGGAATGGAGCTACAAAAAGCGAACGATTTTAAACGGCATCCACAAAGCCCTGCGAGTGCGCGACACCTTTCAGGGAGCCAGGCTTTGACCGGCTTTGCCTCCCCTTAAAATAGAAACGAACTTTTCACTTCAGCGTTATTTTTTGATCTTTGGCCCGATTCGTCCATCGTTGTAATGTTTCCTGCACAGGGAAACGTACAGTTCGTTGCCGCCAACCACGATTTGCTCGCCGGTTCGCGTCATCTTTCCATCCACGATCCGCGCTACCATGGTGGCTTTCCTGCCGCACCAGCAGATGGTCTTGATCTCTTCGATTTTGTCCGCATAGATCAGCAGATAATAAGACCCTTCGAACAGTTCGTTTTTAAAATCGTTTTTCAATCCATAAGCCAACACCGGCACGTTGCAGCTGTCCACGATTTCCACCAACTCTTCGACATGATGTTTTTTTAGGAACTGACATTCATCAATAAGCACGCATTCGATCTCTTTTTTTGCGTTTTCCCGCATGAACAGATCCAGGATATCGGTGTTTTCGTTGACAGCGATCGCTTCCCTCCGGATCCCAATCCTGGATGCGATGACGCCCAGCCCATAGCGGTCGTCAACGCTGGGTACAAGGGTCAGCACCCGTTTTCCCCGCTCCTCGTAGTTGTAGGCAATCCTTATGATTTCTGCGGATTTCCCTGCGTTCATGGTGCTGTATCGGTAGTAAAGCTGCGCCATTCGTTCCTCCTTTATCTTTTCATTCCTGTCAAAAGCCTGCCCGAAAACAAATTGCGACATCTGCGGACGGATTTTCGCACGACCTGGTTTTCAGGTGTTTTTCAGGCATCCTTCCCTCTATGCGATATGCAGCGGAAAGGCAGGGAAACGGCCTGGAGCTTTCCCGTATCCCTGCAACGAAAAAAAGCAATCCTTCGGACATACGTCAGCAAAAGATTACTTTATAATGGTGCCCAGACTCGGAATCGAACCAAGGACACGAGGATTTTCAGTCCTCTGCTCTACCAACTGAGCTATCTGGGCGCACTTGATGCAACTGTGTTCATGGTGGGCCATCAGGGACTTGAACCCCGGACCTGCCGGTTATGAGCCGGATGCTCTGACCAACTGAGCTAATGGCCCTAAATGAGATGGTCGGGGTGGCAGGATTTGAACCCGCGACCCACTGGTCCCAAACCAGTTGCGCTACCAAACTGCGCTACACCCCGCAATGCCAACGTGACGAAAAAATGGCAGGGGCAGTAGGATTTGAACCCACGGCACGTGGTTTTGGAGACCACTGCTCTACCAACTGAGCTATACCCCTATCATGGCGGAGAAGATGGGATTCGAACCCATGCGGCCCTTAACGAACCCTAACGATTTAGCAAACCGTCCTCTTCAGCCTCTTGAGTACTTCTCCAGATTTGTTGGCAACCCGTTCGACATATGCCCTGCGGCATTCTCAGATGTCTATGGCGGAGAGGGTGGGATTCGAACCCACGGCCCCTTGCGGAGTCACTGGTTTTCAAGACCAGCTCCTTAAACCACTCGGACACCTCTCCGCATTTGCAAGCCTCGTTCTGCTACACCATACGCTTAAAAATTGGTGACCCATCGGAGATTCGAACTCCGGACACCTTGATTAAAAGTCAAGTGCTCTGCCGACTGAGCTAATGGGTCATAAACAACTGGCTGGGGTAGCAGGACTCGAACCTACGAATGACGGAGTCAAAGTCCGTTGCCTTAACCGGCTTGGCTATACCCCAATCTTGAAAAATGGCGAGCCCACAGGGATTCGAACCCCGGACACACGGCTTAGAAGGCCGTTGCTCTATCCAACTGAGCTATGAGCCCAAATAATGGAACTGTCCAGGATCCCTTGAACATCGTCGCCTGTCCAAGCGGTTTCTTTCCAGCTCCTGCATGGAGCGGATGATGAGAATCGAACTCACGCCATCAGCTTGGAAGGCTGAGGTTCTACCATTGAACTACATCCGCATAAATGGAGCGGAAGACGAGATTCGAACTCGCGACCCTCGCCTTGGCAAGGCGATGCTCTACCCCTGAGCCACTTCCGCACACGCAATCGTTTATGTATGAAATTGAAATTGTTGGTCGAGGGTGGTGGATTCGAACCACCGAAAGCTCAGCTAACGGATTTACAGTCCGCCCCCTTTGGCCACTCGGGAAACCCTCGACATCATTTTGGAACTGACAGGCAGTCCACCGGACTGTCTCGCCCCCGGTCACGCCCTTTCGGGTTCGATTCCCTCCGTTTCGGGAACCGTTCGTGATTCGGTTTGGAGCTGGCGGAGGGAATTTCGCGGTTGCCTCGCACCCGCCAATCTGCGGCTCCCTCTTCGGTCGCCTTGATTCGTTCCCTGCTCCGACAGTCCACCGGACTGTCTCGCCCCCGGTCACGCCCTTTCGGGTTCGATTCCCTCC
>CAZVBL010000021.1:0-31494 GCA_964625475.1 uncultured Zhenpiania sp.
TGACCTCGCAGAAAAATAAAGCCAATCTGCCGACCCATGTGGAAATCGCAGCGGACGGCAATGGTCTCAGCAAAAATTCAGTAGTATTGCTCGAACAGCTCAGGACAATTGACAAAAAACGGTTAAAAGAACGAATTGGCACGATCAACCAGGAACGTTTACCGGATGTTGATGAAGCGTTGGGCGTAAGTTTGGGAATCGCAAACAACGCCTTTGAATAGGTTTGACGGCGGAAAGCAGGAACTTTCCAGGGGGACATTCCCAGGGAAGTTTCCTGCCCATGCTCCATGGGGCAGGGTCGGCCTTGCTGGTTTCGACTCCATGAAGCGTCTTGTCGGCTTCTGTCCAATGGCAGGCTTTGCTGATATTCGGGAACTGTCGGCAGCGATGTTTCCCACATCATAAACATGCAAACAGGAGGATAAGCAATGGATTATGCGCATTTTCAAAAGACGGCGGCAAATATTCGCACAGGAATCGTGAAAGCGATACATAACGCAGGTTCGGGTCATCCGGGCGGCTCCCTTTCTGCGGCGGACATCGTGACCGCCCTGTATTTCAAAGAAATGAACATCGACCCAAAGGAGCCGAAAATGAAAGGCAGGGACAAATTCATCCTGTCGAAGGGACACGCCGGTCCGGTACAATATGCTGCGCTGGCAGAACGGGGCTATTTCCCAAAGAAGGACATCCTGCAGCTCAGGAAGCTGGGGAGCAACTTCCAGGGACATCCGAACATGGAAAAGGTTCCGGGAATCGAAATGTCCACCGGTTCCCTTGGACAGGGATTTTCCGTGGCGGGCGGAATGGCCATGGCGGGAAAGCTGGACAAGGATCCGGGGCGCATTTATGTGCTGTTGGGCGATGGTGAAATCCAGGAAGGCATCGTCTGGGAAGCGGCCATGTCAGCGGCGCATTACAAGCTGGACAACCTGGTAGGGATCCTGGACTGGAACGGGCTGCAGATCGATGGCAGGAACGAAGACGTGATGACCGTTGCTCCCGTTGACGAGAAATTCAGGGCTTTTGGCTGGAACGTGATTTCCATCGATGGCCATGATTTCGAGCAGATTTTCGATGCTTTCGATAAGGCCAGGGCCTGCAAGGGAAAGCCAACCATGATCATTGCCAAAACCCACAAGGGAAAAGGCGTTTCCTTCATGGAGGATCAGTACGGCTGGCACGGGAAAGCGCCGGACGAAGAACAGACCAGGCAGGCAGTCGAAGAATTGGGAGGTGAATGGTAATGGCAGAAAAAATGGCGACAAGGCAGGCTTACGGGAAAAAGCTGGTAGAACTGGGCGCAAACTATGAAAATCTAGTGGTGATGGATGGGGATCTTTCCAAATCTACCATGACTGCAGAATTTGGCAGCACTTACCCGGAGCGGTTCTTCAACATGGGAATCGCAGAACAGAACCTTTACGGAGCGGCTACCGGTCTTGCGTTGTCGGGTAAAATCGTGTGCGCCAGTACCTTTGCCATGTTCGCATCTGGCAGAGCCTTTGAAATCATTCGCAACTCCATCGGCTATACGAAGGCGAATGTGAAAATCTGTGCGACCCATGCGGGCATCACGGTGGGCGAGGACGGAGCCAGCCATCAGACATTTGAAGACATTGCCCTGATGCGGACCATCCCCGGCATGACAGTCATCAACCCGTCTGACGGCGTTTCTGCAGGGAAGCTCCTGGAACAGGCCGTTGCCATGGAGGGTCCTTGCTACATAAGGCTGGGAAGAGCGGCAGTGCCAATTTGTTATCGCGAATCGGATGACATTGTCCTGGGAAAAGGCAACTGCCTGAGAGAGGGCAAAGACGTCGCCATCGTTGCCACGGGAATCATGGTGAACGAAGCGATTCTGGCGGCGGAGGAGCTGGAAAAAGAGGGAATCGATGCGAGAATCATCGATATCCACACCATCAAACCCATCGACAGGGAAATCCTCGTGAAAGCCGCAAAGGAGACAGGCGGCATCGTCACGGCGGAGGAGCATTCCGTGATGGGCGGCTTGGGAAGCGCAGTGGCCGAGGTTATCGCGCAAGAAGCGCCTGCAAAGATGGCGTTCGTAGGACAGCAGGACACCTTTGGCGAATCGGGAAAACCGGAGGAGTTGAAGAAGAAATACGGCATGACGGCGGAGCACATCGCAGCTGCCGTGAAATCCCTGCGGTGATCGATCGAAACCAGCCTCTGACGCACATTGTCGCCGGTTGCCGCAGCGCGATATTGTTGCGATGAAAAGCTATGAACGGGGCTGAAGCTCATTATCGAAGCTTGGGGCAGCGCAACATTGCTGCGATGAAAAGCTCGCATGCGCAGATCCGCTGGCTCTTCCGGCGTGGATGCTGCCAGTAGCTCGCTTTGCCCGCCGGGTGGAACGCCGCACTTCGTTTCTCCACCTTGCAGACCGAACATGGATCCGATGTTTTCCGTCCGGTTCTTTGGAAAACGCCGGGTGCGTCATGAAAATTGGAATAACAAGCTCTCTTTCCGAATAGGTTATTGTGTGTAGGGAATAGCGACCTTCGTATTTCCAAAACATCAACGGAGCCTGACGCTGGAACGGAACCGGCGAATCCGGCTTTGCTGGCAGGCACGAAGAGGAAGGGAGTTTTGGTTTTGGGAGAGAAAGAAAAAAAGGCTCGCAAGCCGATGAAAAAAAGGCTGATGATTGCCATCGCCATTGCCATCGTTGCGGCGCTGGCAGCCGGGCTTGTTGCGGCCAGCTTGTTAAAAGGCGACAAAAAGGTGGAATTTAAAACGTTGAGTGAAAACAAAATACCGCAGGACATCTCAAGCCAGGTGATCCCGGAATACAGAACCCTGGAACGGGCGTTGGCCTGCGTAGTGGAGGATAAAATCTATGTGATTGTCACCAGGGGAGAAAAACCCACCTCCGGGTTCAAAGTGGAAATCGACAAAATGAAGTTGGAAGAAAAGGATGGAAAGCACAATCTGGTGGTTTACGCAGATTTTGAAGATCCGGACAAGGGAAAGGCTCTGGCTCAGGTGATCACTTATCCGCTCAAAGTGGCAGAGACCGATTTGAAGAAGCTGCCGGATGAAATCGAATTGCGAATCCAGTATGAAGAATGAGGGACTGGGACATTGGACGGAGGCTGTTCCTGTCTTTTCAGAAGAGATGTTGGTGCGCCGCAAATGATCGCTGGCATCTCTTTTTTTTGCAATGAAGATTCTAAAAAATAGAAAAAATGGATATTACATCATAAAAAACAAAAAAAAGGTAGGTAATGACCGATCCTATCACATACCCTTCACTTGGGCGTGGTAAAATTGCGGCATATTTGGGAATCATGACGATATTTGTTTGAAAAACAAGGAGAATTATAGTAAACTAGTATCGTATGTTTGGAAAATATTTTCTATCAGCCGCGCATTCGTTTTGCGGAAGGCGCCGGCTAGCCAAAAGAACGCAGCGTGAAATGCGCTCGAAGCAGGGCTGCGCATAAGAAATGGAAAGGGTTTTGGCGGAAATGATCGTTTTTGAACATGTGACAAAGCGTTATAAATCGAACATAGGCCTTGACAATGTGAGCGTCAGGATCAACAAGGGGGAATTTGTGTTCCTAGTGGGTTCCAGCGGCGCAGGAAAGTCCACCTTCGTCAAGCTGATTCTCAAAGAAATCGATGCGGACAAAGGAACCATCAGGGTCATGGACAGGGACGTGACGCGATTTTCCAACAGGCAGATTCCGAAGCTACGGCGGGACGTGGGCATCGTGTTCCAGGATTTTCGCTTGCTGTCCAGGAAAACCGTGTTTGAAAACGTGGCTTTTGCCATGGAAATCGTCCACGAGCCCAGAAAGAAGATTCGCAAACAGGTGCCGCAGCTGCTGAAAGTGGTAGGGATCGAGACGAAAGCGAAAAAGTACCCTGACGAGCTTTCCGCCGGCGAGCAGCAGAGAGTTGCCATTGCCAGGGCGCTTGCCAACAATCCGAGGATTTTAATTGCGGACGAGCCAACAGGAAACCTGGATCCGGATACGGCATGGGAAATCATGCAGATTTTGGATCAAATCAACATGCGGGGAACCACGGTTGTCATGGTGACCCATGCCAAGGACATCGTGGACAAGATGAACAAACGCGTCATCGGCATCGAAAAGGGGAAAATCGTAAGGGATGACGTGGGTCTGTATGGGCTGGAGGCGACCCTTTCCCAGCTGGAAGGCATGGAAGTGACGACTGATACCCTGCCCCATAGACGTGCATTCAATCAAAAAAGAGGGAAAAAGGGAGAGTTATAGCATGATCAGACGTTTTTTCTATACGCTGAAACAGGCGTTCCAACAGGTGTTCCGAAACAGGGCGATGACCCTGGCATCTGTTTTCGCCATTACAGCCATGCTTCTGATTTTGGGGTTGTTCTTCATCATCGTCATCAACATCAATACTGCAGCTGCCATGATTCGGCAGGATTACGATTCCATCGAAGTATTTTTGTTGGACGATGCCACGGAGGAACAGGTACAGACCATGACGACGACCCTGCAGGGACAAAACGGCGTGGATGAAGTCCTGTATCGGACAAAGGACGAGGCTCTGGCGGAATTGAAGGCGAGGTGGGGCGAGAGCGGGTACCTGTTGGATTCCCTGGTGGAAAACCCCCTGCCCAATTCCCTGATCATCAAGATCGATAGCCTGGAAGCGGCCAATGGCATTGCGGAGCTGGCAGGCACGCTGGAAGGCGTGGAAGACGTGAAATATTACAAAGAGACGGTGGACAAGCTAATGAACGCTACCAAATTCATACAGATGGCGGCCATCGTTGTGATGGTTTTCCTCATCGTGGTGTCCATCGTGGTGGTGTCCAATACCATCAAGCTGACGGTATTCAACAGAGCCAGGGAAATCAGCATCATGAAGTATGTAGGGGCCACCAACTGGTTCATACGGGGACCCTTCCTGGCGGAGGGCATCATCATCGGGCTTGTGTCTGCCGGGGTTTCGGTGGGCATTTGCGCATTGCTTTACAAAAAGGTCATCGACATGATCGGACAGGAGGTTTTTGCCGTGTTGTCCACCCCGATGGTGCCCGTAGAATTTTTGATCGATAACCTGGTATGGATTTTCGCAGCGCTGGGCGTCAGCATCGGCGCCTGCGGCAGCATCATTTCCATGAGGAAATTTTTGGATACATAGGAGGATACAGTCCATGCGAAAAAAAATAAGGATGATGATCGCTTTTGTTTTGGCGTTTACCATGGTATCCGGCACGGGCGCAGCGTATGCGGCGCAGGTGGGCAAAGAGGATTACAATGAGGTACAGCAGCAGATTGAACAGGAAAAGAAATTGCTGGAAGAGGGCCAGGCCGAAGAGCAGGATCTGACAAATGAAATCCAGGATTTGGAGACGAAAATCAATGCGGTTGAAAACCAGGTGGCCATTTTGCAGTCCCAGATTGCGGATACGGAAGGAAAGGTGGATGAGGCAAAAGCGGATCTGGAAGAGGCGCAGCAGAGCATAGACTCCCAGAATGCCAATTTGAACGTCCGTCTCAGAGCCATGTACAAAAATGGATCCATTGGGTTTTTGGATGTCTTGTTGGGTTCCGGCAGCATCTCGGAATTCATCAGCAACATGGACATGGTGCAAAAGATCCATGAAAGCGACAAAGAAGTGCTGTTGGAACTGCAGGACGATTACGAGATCGTCGCAGACAAAAAGGAGGAACTGGACTCCCTGCAAAGCAAGCTCAAGAGCCAAAAACAGAAGAAAGAGAAAAAGCAAAAACAGCTGGATACGGCCAAAAGCGAAGTCTCAGAAAAGAAAGCAAACGTTGTTGCGAGCAACGAAACCCATCAGGACAACATCCAGGATTTGAACGATGAGGCTGACCAGATCATGGCCATCATCATCGCCGATGCGAAGAAAAAGGAAGAAGAAGAAAAACAAAAACAGCAGGAGCAGGAGAAAAAAGCGCAGCAAGCGAAAAGCAGCAGCCAGAACAGCCAGAACAGTAACAACAAAAATAACAGCCAGAACAGCAAGAACAACAACCGGAACAACAAGAACAACAGCGGTGGAAGCGGCAGCGGGAGTTCGGGCGGAAGCTCGGATAAAGGCAGCAGCTCCTCCAGCAGTCAGTTCACCTGGCCACTTCCAGGCCATACACAGATTTCTTCCGGTTATGGATGGAGAACCTGCCCGTTCCATGGGCGGGAAAAGCATACGGGAATCGATATCCCGGCACCCTATGGGACTGCCGTAAAAGCGGCGGCCAGCGGCACGGTGATTTATGCCGGCTATCTGGGCAGCTACGGCAATGCGGTCATCATCCGCCACAGCAGCAGCCTTTATACCGTTTATGGGCATAACAGCAGCCTTGTGGTAGGCTCTGGGAAAAAGGTCTCCAGGGGGCAGACCGTATCCAAAGTGGGCAGCACGGGAAGCTCCACGGGAAACCACCTCCATTTCGAGGTGCGCAAAGGCGGCAGCAGCTATGGAAACGATGTGAATCCATGGAATTACTTGTAAGGAGCTTCAATCGATGTGCCAGATTCATCCAATCGTAGCAGAACTGCTGAGCAAAAGAGGCATTTTCGGTGAAGAAGAACTCCGGGAATTTCTGTCGGAAAAACCCCGGCGGACATACGACCCATTCCTGCTCCCGGATTTGGAGGCAGGCGTGGATTTTGTCTTGCGGGCAGTGCGAAACAAGAAAAAAATCTGCATTTATGGAGACTATGATGCTGATGGGATCGCTTCCGTCAGCATTCTTATGGAATTTTTGGGAAACCTGACGGAGCGATTGGAATTTTATATCCCTTCCAGATTTGATGAAGGATATGGATTGAACCTGGAAGCCGTGAAAAAAATCAGGGAGGGTGGCGCAGATGCGCTCATCACTGTGGACTGTGGCAGCGTTTCTTTTGAGGAAGTGGAGCTGGCAAAGGAACTGGGGATGGAAGTGCTGGTGACCGACCATCACAGCATTACGGATGTGAGGGCGGATTGCCTGCTGATCAATCCAAAGCGGGCAGACAGCGAATATCCCTTTGGGGATCTGGCAGGCTGCGGAGTCGCATTCAAACTGATACAGGGCATCCAAAAAAAGGAAGGGCTTTCCCGGCTCGACCTCAACAGGACGCTGGATCTTGTGGCTTTGGGTACCATCGCTGATGTCGTGCCCCTGCTGGACGAAAACAGAACTCTGGTGAAATACGGGATGCGCATCGTTGCCAGCGGCGCGCGGCCAGGGCTTGCCGCGCTGATTGAGAAACTATCCTTTGACCGCGAGCATCTCAGCTCCGACAACGTTTCCTTCGGCATTGCGCCCCACTTGAACGCAGCAGGCCGAATCGGCGACGCATCCGTGGCAGTCCGGCTCATGCTGGAGCGGGACTCGGAAAAAATTGATCGATACGCGGATCAGCTCATCGCCTGCAACCAAAAGCGAAAGGCGTTGCAGGAAGAGGCCTTTGATTTGTGCCAGGAAATCGTTGAAGAACATCTGACGCAGCGCAAATTCCTGTTGGTCTATGGAGAAGGCGTACACGAAGGAGTAGCTGGAATCGTAGCAGGAAAGTTAAAGGAAAAATATGAAAGACCGGTGATCCTGTTGACCCCGACAGGTGAAGGGGAAAAGGGGATGGATCCTCCCGATGAAAGAGGAAAAGAGGCGGGCGCTTCGGGCGGATACCTGAAAGGGACGGGCAGGAGCATCCCGGGCGTTCACCTGTATCGGGTATTGAAGTCCCATGAAGAATGGTTCCTGCGGTTTGGCGGCCATGAAGGGGCTTGCGGTTTCACCATGGAAAAGTCCAAGTTCCCACTGCTGGAGCAGGCCCTGGAATCGGATATGGAACAGGCGTTGGCGGAAAACCCCGATCTGTTTGCCCAGACCCCGCAGCCGGACATGACGCTTGATGGCGCGCAGGTCACGCTGGAACTGGCAGAGCATTTAGGCTGCCTGGAGCCTTTTGGGAGCAAGAACCCAAAACCCTTGTTTTTGCTGGAACAGGCAACGCTGACCCGGCAGCGGCCCATGGGCGATGGCAGGCACATTCGTTTCCTGGCGATCTGCCAGGATGGCTGCCAGGTAGCGTGCGTTCTTTTCAGGCGGGCAAAGGATTACGAGAAGGCGATTTATGGAGGCAAACCCGTGGATTTGATGGGAACTGTCGATTTTCAGGAATGGAAGGGGAACAAAAGCGTCCAGTTCATCGTGGAATCCATGGTATGATAACAGGCGGAAAAAGTGAAATTGGGGGAAACCATGAAAAAAAACAACGTAAAAATGACGCTCACATTGGTGCTCGGCATTCTCTTGGGATGCTGCATTGCCATGGGAGCCATGTTGCTATTACCAAAAGGAATTTTTGGCAGCACGGTCACCATATCTAACGACGACTACGAATATTACCAGCAGCTTGATCAGCGTTATTCCAAACTGAATGGAATTTACGATGCCATCCTCACCAGCTATTACAAGGAGCCAGAGGAAGAGGATCTGGCCACCGGCATGTACAAGGGCGTGATAGCGGGCCTGGGGGATCCTTATTCCACCTACATGACCAGCGAAGAATACACATCCTGGACCGACAGCACCACTGGAGAGTTTGAGGGCGTGGGCGTGGTGTTCACCCAGGATGCCGAGGGGAATTACATCGTGGTGGAGACGACAGCGGGATCCCCTGCGGCAAAGGCGGGAATCCAAGCGGAAGACCGAATCCTGAAAGTGAATGGAAAAACGTATGATTCCATGAACGAGTTGAGTGCGGCCATCAAGGGTCCTGCTGGGACAAAAGTGACCCTTTCCTGCGAGCGGGAAGGAAAGCCCATGGAATTTGAACTGACAAGGAAGAAGATCGTTGAACAGTCGGTGGAAAGCAAATTGCTGGATGGTAACATCGGTTACATTCAAATAGCTGCCTTTGAAACCCATACGGCAGATGATTTTGAAAAGGCCTTAGATGATTTGCAGGAAAAGGGCGCAAAGAGCCTGGTCATTGATTTGCGGGACAACGGCGGCGGCATCCTGCAATCGGGCACTGACATTGCGGACATGCTGCTGGGCAAAGGCACCATCACATATCTGGAAGACCAAGATGGCAGCAAGCAATACATCAAGTCGGACAAAGAAAAATTGGACATGCCTTATGCCTTGCTGGTCAATGGCCAATCGGCCAGCACGTCGGAAGTCCTGGCCGCCGCAGTCAAAGACGATGGGGAAAATCCCATCGTCGGGACCACCACCTTTGGCAAAGGCATCGTCCAGACCACCGCTGAATTGAAGGACGGCAGCGCATTGAAGCTGACTACCGCACAGTATTTTTCGCCAAAAGGGCTGCAGATCCACGAAAAGGGCGTGGAGCCAGATTACAAGATGAAGGACAAGAAAAAGACAAAGAAAGACGAGCAGCTGGAGAAAGCCCTGGAACTGCTGCGAAAGAAGTAGAAGGAGCCTGGGCAATATGAAAGGAGCGGTACTTTCTCCAAATTCAGGAAATCCCGTCAGATCATATTATCGTAACATTTTGACGGCTCCTATCGCACGAGGATGTAATAACTGTAGGCACCGTAAAACAGGATGAACAATATGCCCCATCCTCTGCGGATTTCCTTCTTTGTCACTGCGGGAACCATGATGAGCAGGCTGGCTCCGATGAGGATGGCCGCATCGTACAAATTGATCAACTCTACTTTGATCGGGTGAATGGCGACCGAGGCTCCCAGAACGAAGAGCAGATTGAACAGATTGGAGCCGATGACGTTTCCCATGGCAATGTCCGTTTCCCCCTTGAGGGCAGCGGCGATGCTCGTTACCAGTTCGGGGAGGGAGGTGCCGATAGCCACGATGGTCAGGCCGATCAGGGTCTGGCTCACGCCAAAGGACGCCGCAATGTCACTGGCAGTATTGACAACCAGCTGACCGCCTCCGATGATGGCTGCAAGACCGATGACAGACATGAGGATTCCCTTTGATAACGATGGCTTTTTCTGGCTCTCTGCGGACTCGCGCACCGGAACCTGTTTCGCCTTGCGGAAGGTGGAAATGAGAAACAGGACAAAGACTGCCAAAAGGATTAGCCCATCTATCCGGGACAGGGAAAAGCCTGCGCCGGAACCGGCATCCACCACAGCCAGCACGATGAACAGAGCCGCAGCTACGATGGAAAGGGGAAACTCATTTTTTAGTGTGGATGGCTGTATCGGGCACGGCTTGAACAGTGAGCATGCGCTCAATACCACCAAAAGGTTGAACATGTTGGATCCAATGACGTTTCCCACCGCAATGCCGTTCTGCCCCTTGACCGCCGCCGTAATGCTGACAGCTGCCTCCGGTGCGCTGGTGCCAAAGGCCACGATGGTCAGGCCAATGATAAAAGTCGGGATGCCAAAATATCGGGCAATATCGGAACTGCCATCCACAAAAATATCCGCTCCTTTCACCAGGAGCGCAAAGCCCACGATCAACAAAAGGTATTCCATTTCCATCCCCCATCGTCATTGTATGCCATGAATTGTGCCGCTGTGTAGGAAATGCCACAGGCAATGGCCAAAAGCCATTGACAATTCATCAAAGGTTTCTAACGGAAATTGGTGAAGTGGAGTTCGCCTTTCACTTCACCCCTAAAAGAAATTATATTCCGGCAACGTTGCCTTGTCAATTGCAAAGGCTGCTCCGTCAGGCGCAATCCATGAAATCGCTCCGGAGAGCATGACGGGGAAACGCATTGCGGGAATGACCACTGGGGATTCCGGGATATCCGGGATGGAATGGAAGGCCTTTCGGAAAACAATCTGCCGGATGACATCATGGGAGGCTGGATCATGCTTCTTTGGCGTTCGTTCCCATGCAGAAGCGGCTTTTGGAAAAAGACGGGAAACTTTCTGCCACATTTGCAGCCAAATGTGGTACACTGTGTTTAAAGGCGATTCCTGTCATCATGAATTGCGATGATCTTCTGATGGCAAAGAGGAGCAAGAGGAGGTTGCTATGCGAACGCTGGATGTAAAGGCGATTACGGAAGCCGTGGCGGAGATGGCCAGGGAGACGAACCATTTTCTCAGCGAAGACGTAAAGCGCGCCATCTGTAGCCGGGCGGTTCAGGAACCATGGGCAGTGGCCAGGGGCGCATTGGAAAAGATAGAAGAAAACATCAGCATTGCGGAAGAGGGCGTGCTGCCCCTCTGCCAGGACACAGGGATGGCCTGCGTGTTTTTGGAGGTGGGACAGGACGTGCATCTGGCAGGCGGCTCGGTGGAAGACGCAATCCACGAAGGAGTGCGGCAGGGATACCGGGAGGGCTTTCTGCGAAAATCCGTGGTGAAAGACCCGCTGCGGCGAACCAACACAGGGGACAACACGCCGGCTCACATCCATTATGAGATCGTTCCAGGGGACAAGGTGAAAGTGGTTTTCGCACCAAAGGGATTCGGATCGGAAAACATGAGCCGGATTCAGATGCTGCCGCCCTCCGCCGGAGAAAAGGGGGTCAAGGATTTTGTGGTTCAGGCATGTGAGGATGCGGGCGCCAATCCCTGCCCGCCCATCGTAGTAGGCGTGGGCATCGGCGGAACTTTCGACAAAGTGGCGCTCATGGCAAAGGAAGCGCTCCTTTTGCCTCTGGATCAGCCCAACGAGGATCCCTTTTATGCGGACATGGAGCAGGAACTGTTGACAAGGATCAATGGACTGGGCATCGGACCCCAGGGCTTTGGCGGGGAGACAACTGCTCTAGCGGTGAATATCAAAGCGGCGCCCACGCATATTGCGGGACTTCCCGTGGCCGTCAACATCAATTGCCACGTCAGCAGGCATGGGGAAAGGATTTTATAGGGAAACGAGATGGAGCATCACATTGCAGAGCCTTTTACAAAGGAAAAATTCAAAGACCTGAAAGCAGGGGACGCAGTCCTGCTGACGGGAACCATATATACGGCGAGGGATGCGGCCCACAAGCGGATGGTGGATATGCTGAACAAGGGGGAAACTCTGCCTTTTGAACTGAAAAACGCAGTCATCTACTATGCAGGACCCACGCCGGAAAAACCAGGAAATCCCATTGGGTCGGCGGGGCCGACCACAAGCTACCGCATGGATGCCTATGCGCCTGCGCTTTTGGATTTGGGACAAACGGGCATGATCGGCAAGGGACAGCGTTCCCAGAGGGTGAAGGATGCGGCTCTGCGAAACGGCGCCCTTTATTTTGCCGCCATCGGCGGGGCGGGCGCATTGATGGCCCAGCGGGTGGAGTCGGCGGAAATCGTCGCCTTTGAAGATCTGGGGACGGAGGCGGTTCGCAGGCTGAAGGTTCGAGATTTTCCAGTGACCGTCGTGCTGGACAGCGAGGGCGGCGACCTGTATCGGGAAGGAAGGCACGCTTATCTGGAGAGCAGGGAAACGGGAGTGGCAGCGGGCGACCGTCCTGCAAGCATTGGATGAGGGATGCCGGATGAGGAGCGAGAGATGAAGATCGTATTTTTGGACAGTGCCATCGTCAATCCGGGGGACATTTCCTGGGAATGCCTGGAGCGATTGGGAAACTTTGAAGCGTACAAAAGGACGTTGCCGGAGGAACTCCTGGATCGGCTTTCCGGGGCGGAAGCCGCATTCGTGGATTCCCAGCCGCTGGATAGGAAAACCATGGAGCAATGCCCCGGTTTGCGGTTCATCGGCATTGCGGCCACAGGGTTCAACCATGTGGATTTGGAGGCTGCCAGGGAGCGTAAAATCGCAGTGGCAAACGTGCCGGCTTATTCCACGGATGCGGTGGCGCAGCACGCCATCGCCCTGATGATGTCCCTTACCAACCAGGTGGAGCTTTATAACCGGGCGGTTCAGGAAGGAGAGTGGCAGCGCAGCAAGGACTATACCTTTATCAAAGCACCGTTGACGTTGCTGGCGGAAAAGAGCCTGGGCATCGTAGGATACGGAAACATCGGCAAAAAAGTGGCGCAGATCGCAGAGGCCTTTGGCATGACGGTTCACGCCTACAGCAAGGAACCGGAGAAAGCCATGGCATCGGACATCCTGTCCTTGCACTGCCCTTTGACTGCGGAAAACGCAGGGATGGTAGACAGGACATTCATCGAAAACATGAAGGATGGGGCGATCCTCATCAATACAGCCAGGGGCGGGCTGATCAACGAAGAGGATTTGGCGGCGGCGCTCAAGTCCGGCAAGCTGGCCGGGGCGGGACTGGACGTCCTTGCGAAGGAACCGCCGGAGCAGGACAATCCCCTGCTTGGCCTGGAAAACTGTAAAATCACGCCTCACATCGCATTCATCCCAGTGGAAACCCGGCGAACCGTGGTGGAAACCTGCGGCGCGAACCTGGAAAGCTTCATCCGGGGAGAAAGACTGAATCGGCTGGTATGAAGAACAAGAGGAAAAAACGAAAAACGAAAAGGCAGCTGCAGCATCGCCGCAGGCTGCTGGCAGGGATGGGAATCCTGCTGGTCGTTTTCATCGTGCTGGGGATTTCCCTGGGCAAGAGCCTGACCCAACAGAAACCCCAGGAAGAGGTGCGGGGAATCTGGCTGGCCTATGTGGACTACAAGCCCCTGGGGTTGTACAATAAAAGCGAAGCGAAGTTTCGGGAAAACGCAGAAGCGTTTTTCCAGGAAGCGGAGGAAAATTCCATCAACGCAGTATATTTCCATGTAAGGGCGTTTCGGGACGCGGCTTACAAGTCGCAGACGTTTCCTATGAGCAAATACCTGTGGAGCAAGAAGAAGGAGATTCCCTACGATCCGCTGGAAATCATGGTGGAGCTGGCAAAAAAACACAAGATGGAGCTTCACGCCTGGCTCAACCCTTATCGAAACAGGAATTTTGACCGAAAGATACTGAATCCGGCTGATGAAAGCACCACGGCGGAAATCCTCCGCTGCGTGGACGAAATCTTGCAGCAGTATGATGTGGACGGCATCCACTTTGACGATTATTTTTATGAAGAGGATTCCGGGGTTTCCGAAAAGGACATGATGAAGAACGTCAATCAGATGGTTCGCGCCGTTTACAGCGAGGTGAAATCTTATGGGGCAGATATCCAGTTTGGCATCAGCCCGGCAGGAAACGTCAGCTACTGCCAGTCCATCGGCGCGGACGTAGAAACCTGGATGTCCCAGGATGGATATGTGGACTACATCATGCCGCAGATTTATTGGACCGACCAGCACAGCGCAACCTGGAGGGAGAAAATGTTTTCGGACACGCTGGATGAGTGGATTTCCCTGGATCAAGGGGATGTTCCCCTGTATCCCGGGCTTGCCCTTTATCGGGCAGGCGAAAAGGGAGAGGATGATCCGGGATGGCAGGAATCCAGCGACAACCTGGCGCAGCAGCTGAGGATTTTGCGGGAAAAGGGCTGCGAGGGCTTTGCCCTTTTCAGCGCAAGGGACTTGTTCCGCCAGGATGCGCAGGAAGAAATCAAAAATTACCAAGGAGAAGTGATGAAGAAATGAAAAAGCGAATCGCAACGATACTGACGATCTTTGTGTTTGGCGTTGTCAGCCTCGCAGGGGGCATGCCCCTTTGCCAGCCGCAGGAAGCCGCCGCAGCCAGCGATGGAGAAACGCGAGCCATCTGGCTGGCTTATGTGGACTTTGAAACCCTGGGCATGAAAACCGACAGCGAATCCGTGTTTCGGAAGAACGCTTCGACGTTTTTGGACAAGGCCAAGTCCAACAGTATCAACACGGTATATTTCCATGTTCGGGCTTTTGATGATGCGGCCTGGAAGAGCGATACCTTTCCAGCCTCTAAATATCTGACGTCCAAAGCTTCCTCAGAAGTGTCCGCATCGGAAACCTACGCTTTTGACCCGTTGAAAACCATGGTAGAACTGACCCATAAAAAGGGCATGGAACTCCATGCATGGATGAATCCTTACAGGATCAACATGGACTATTTCCTGGATCCGGCCTATGAAAGTTCTACGGAAAGAATCCAAACGGCGGTGAAGGAAGTGATGGCTTACGATGTGGACGGCATTCACTTTGACGATTATTTTTACCATGCGAAGAAAGGGTACAAATACTGGAACGACAACGGCAAATTGAAAAAAAGCGATGTCACCGCAAGCTCCCTGCCATCCGCAGCCAAGAAACGCAAGAATGTCAACGAAATGGTGCAACAGGTGTATCGTGCGGTGAAGGAGCTGGACAAGGACGTTTCTTTTGGCATCAGCCCCGCCGGAAACATCGAAAATTGCAGGAGCGCGGGGGCGGATGTGGACACCTGGCTTTCGGAGGATGGATATGTGGATTACCTGGTGCCTCAGATTTACTGGACGGATCAATGGGGCAGCAGCGGAACGACCACCATGTTCACGAATCGGTTGAAGGCGTGGAAGGAGCTGAACCAAAACGATACGGCCATGTACATCGGCCTTGCGTCTTATCGAGCAGGCGGCACATATGCGGACGATCCGGGCTGGGGCAAAAAATCCACCAACCTGGCGAACCAACTCAACAAGCTTCGTACCCAGGGCTGCCAGGGATATGCGTTGTTCAGCGCCAAGGATTTGTACCGCAGCGCAGCGGCCAAGGAACTGAAAAATTTAAACAAAATGGCAAAGCGGATTCCCCGCATCAGCACCGCTTTGTACGATTCCAATACGGTGACTGTAAAGTGGAACAGCATTTCCGGCGTTTCCAGCTATCAGGTTTACAGATCCACCAGCAAAACGGGTACATACAAGAAGATCAAAACCGTGGACAGCGGTACCACCAGCTGGAACAACACGGGTCTAAAAGTCGGCAAGACTTACTATTATAAAGTGCGGGCTTGTAAGGGAAGCACGCAGTATTCCTTTTCCTCCATCGTCAGCAGGACGGCACAGCCGAAAGCCCCATCCATCCGCACAACGGCAGGCAAACGGCAGATCACGGTGAAGTGGGCGAAGGTTGCCAAGGTCACGGGCTACCAGGTTTGCCGCTCCACGAAGAAGAAGGGAACGTATGCCGCAGTCAAGACGGTGAAGGGCAAAAATGCCACCAGCTTCACCAACAAGAAGCTGAAGAAGGGCAAACGCTACTATTACAAGGTGAGAGCCTACAAGACCGTGTCAGGCAAGCGGGTTTACGGCAGCTTTAGCAATGCCAGCGGGAAAAAGGCGAAGTAGAATCGGGAAGTGGCTTCTATCTTTGGGACACTTCCACATCGCCGGTTCGCATCGCCCCCGGCACATTCTCGTCAGGGAGCTATTTTGACTATGCTTTTATGTTCCGGAATGAGAAACATGCCCCTTGCCGCAGGCAATTTGGAGATTGTCCGCAGGCAAGGGGCATGTTCTGGCGCAGGCCGTTTTCAGGAAAGCTCCCTTAAAGCGACGTTTTTTTGTAATCGCTGAAATCGGGAAAATCGATTTTTAGGCCTGTGTTGTAGCTCAGATATTCGATGGAAGTTTTGTAGCGTATGGGGGTGCTGTAAGATTCTTCATCCTCATCGCCTTCCACGTTGGAAACGATTGCGCAGTCCATGTCGATCTTTTTTGCCATCTGGTTTTCATCGGCAGTCACCGTCACGGCAGCGCGCTCAAACGTCAGATCCAAATCCTCGATGTCTTCGTAGCCTTGGAGTTTGTCTTTGAAATAGTCGAGGGCCTTTGTCGGATCCAGGTTGAAAGAATAGGTGGTGGTTCCATCGTCTGTCTCCACCTTCAAATCGGAAACCATTTCCTCCGTGATGTTGAGCATTTCGCCTGTGTCAACCTGCAGCATGGAGGCAACTTCTGGCATTTCATCGGAAGCGTCCACCTTTACTTTTTCCCCCAGAAGATCCATGTAAAAGGTGCCGTCCTTCAAATAAGCCGTTCCTTCCATGTTCATGGACAGCAGGGGAATGTCCATTTTATATTTCGTTTCCATCTGCATGTCCTCTTTGCTGTTGACGACTTCCTTACAGGTGGCAGTCACGGCGGAAGATATATTTTCCTCTTTCGATGCTTCCGATACCGTGATGTCCATGTTCTGGCTCACCGTGAATTCTGCGTCCTCGATGTCCTGCATGTTTTTCTGCACTTCCAGGAAAGCGTCGAAATCGCTCTTCCCGCTGTCGCTGCTGTTCTCGCCATCGCTGCTGCCGCAGGCCGCCAATCCCAAAACCATCGCTGCGGCAGCCAGAAGGCAAACTAATGTTTTCTTCATCGTTGTAAATCTCCTCTCATTCATAAACGATATCCATTCGCAGATACATTGTACCATGGGTTTTTGTGATGTACAACATCGAAAAAAATTGAGCGCCAATTTTTCTCTCGTGCTGCGATGGGGATGTGGCGCAGCGATGTTTCGTAGGATGAATCAGAGCGGGATGCTGACGCCTGTGCGATTCAGCCTGATGTGGCATCGCAGTGCTTTGCGGGATGAATCGTCAAAACATGCCGCAGCAGGACGTGGCAGGACAGGAAAGGAATCCACCCCCCCTTTGGAAGTTGGCTTCATGTTCTTGTTGCGGAAATCTGACAGGGATAAACCGCCTTCGGACAGCATAAATTGTCATTGGAGGTGGTTTTTTATGGCGGAAACTTTGCAAAAGGAGACAGTTCTAATCAATGGGTACGCTTATCCCAGCATTGCGCCGGAAACGCTGGAAGCCTGGCTTCCGAACCTGACGTTCCTTTCGGCGTTCAGCTACGGTTTCACAGAGGATGGGCAGGTGATCAATTTGCAGGACGAGAATTTGACAACTCCGGCCAGGGCAGCAGGCGTGCAGCCTTTGCTGGTACTGACTCCCCTGGACAGCCAGGGCATGTTCAGCAACCAACTGGTAAAGGCCTTGCTGGAAAACGACCAGGCTCAGGAACAATTGATTGAAAATCTTTTACGGATGGTCAGAGCAAAGGGTTTTTTCGGTGTGGATTTTGACTTTGAATATGTTTATGCGGAAAACAGGGACGCATATACGGATTTGGTGCGGCGATCCAGGGAGCGGTTCAATGAAGCCGGGTACCTGGTGACTGTGGCGCTGGCTCCAAAGACCTCGTCAGACCAACAAGGGTTGCTTTATCAGGGACACGATTATGGCGGGATGGGGCGGGCGGCGAATTTTGCGCTGCTCATGACCTATGAATGGGGATACACCTACAGCGAACCCCGCGCCGTTGCCCCCCTGGATCAAGTGCGGCGAGTCATCGAATACGGGCTGACGGAGATTCCAGCGGATCAAATCCTGATGGGAATCCCGAATTACGGCTATGACTGGAAGCTGCCTTATGTGAAGGGAGAATCCAGGGCGGAAAAAATATCGAGCAATGAAGCGATGGCCAGAGCGGAGCGGTACGGGGCGGAAATCCAGTTCGATGAAACGGCTCAGTCGCCCTACTTTTACTATGACGATGAAAACGGAACCAGCCATGCGGTCTGGTTTGAAGATGCCAGGAGCCTGCGGGCAAAGCTGGGACTGATTGCCGAATATGGTTTGGCAGGAGCCAGTTATTGGAACGTGATGGATTATTATGCGCCTGGGGTTGACGTTCTGCGGGAAATGTACCAAATTGCGAAAGTTTAGGCGGGCAGAACAGAAAAGCGGCATCGCCGCAGGGGGTGCGTTCTTTGAATCATGAACCCCGGTGCATGTGAGAGGAAGCCCGTGGCAGAATTCCAGATGTTGGAATCCCAATGCCTGAAAGCGAGGAATGAATAGGGTGTCTTTCGTTTTAGCCCGGATTTTGCGAATAGGAACCCTTTTCGGAAAGAGGAGCAAAAAAATTGCTTGTTTTGGGCAAACGAGGCATCTATAATAAAAGGGAAAGCGATCATTTCCATATCAAAGGCATAGGTGGCAAACATGGTGAACTGGACAAAGGAGCAGCGGCAGGCGATCGAACTGCGTGGAAAAAACATCCTGGTTTCCGCAGCGGCAGGATCTGGAAAAACGGCAGTGCTGGTGGAACGAATCAAACAACTGATCATCCGGGACAAAATCGGCTTGGATCAATTCCTCGTCGTCACGTTCACAAACGCAGCGGCAGCGGAAATGAAGGAAAAGCTCATCAAGGCCATCACGAACGCCATCGAAGAGGAACCCCAAAACTCCGCCTTTCTCCGCAAACAGTTGGATCTGGCGGGCAACGCCAATATCAGCACCTTCCATGCCTTTGCCCTGGAGGTCATCAGGCGGTATTTTTACCTGACAGACATAGAACCCAACTTCAAAATCGGGGACGAGGGCGCGGTGGAAATCATGAAATGGGACGTGCTGGACGAGCTGTTCCGGGATTTGTTTGAACAGGACGATGCGCAGTTTCTCGACTTTCTCAGAGCCTATGCCTCGGATCGAAACGAGCAGTCCCTGAAGGAAAACATCCTGAGCATTTATGCCACCATACAGAGCATTCCCCATCCCTTCTCCTGGCTGGCGGAAAGCGTAAAGGCGCTCGATGTGGACACGGAAACCTTTTGGGAAAGCAAGCTGGGCGCTTTCATCAAGGAAGACATGGCGAAGAGCGTTTCCCAGATCCTGGAGGGATTCCGCAGGGCAGGGGAGTTGGCGGAAAACGCAGGCGTGGAAGGGATCTACCACAAGAACCTGGAAGATTTGGAGCGGCTGGAACCTCTGGAACGGTTCGTTGAAGAGGGGGACTGGGACGAGGCGGCCCGTTTGCTCCAGGGCTTCAAAGCGAACGCCATGCGAGCGAAAAAAGACGAAAAGGAAGACTACGAACCCATCAAAGAAGAGATGGCAAACGCCAGGGAATATGGAAAAAAGCAAATCAAAGCCCTGAAAGAGCGCTACTTTTCCCAGCCCTTGGAAATGCGAATTTCCGACATGCAGGCGGTTCGTCCCCTGGCCAGATACCTGGAAGAATTGCTGTTGGAATTTGACCGCCGCTTTCAAGCGGCAAAGCGGGAAAAGAACATTATCGATTTCAACGACATTGAGCATTATGCCCTGGAAATCCTGGAGCATGAGGAGGCTGCGGGGGAATACCGGGATAAGTTCGCCTGCATTTTCGTGGACGAATACCAGGACAGCAACGTGCTTCAGGACACCCTCATCAACCTGATTCGGAGGGAAAACAATTTGTTCCTGGTTGGGGACGTGAAACAGAGCATCTACAAATTCCGGCTGGCGGAGCCGGAAATTTTCCAGCAGCGGTACCGGGATTATGCCTGCAGCCAGGGGCAGAGCTTGAAAATCGACTTGAACCGCAATTTCCGCAGCAAAAAATCCGTGATTGAGACGGTGAACGGCGTGTTCCGGCAGATCATGGAAGATTACGATGATGCTGCGGCTTTGCACCAGGGGATCCCTTACGGCGCGGTGGACGGCGATGGGATCCCTGATGGCGCAAGGGCTGACGGCAGGATCGACATGGAGGA
The DNA here is from genome assembly GCA_964625475.1 of uncultured Zhenpiania sp. GTDB lineage: Bacteria > Bacillota > Clostridia > Peptostreptococcales > Anaerovoracaceae > Hominibacterium. The sequence continues at coordinate 20,300 of CAZVBL010000021.1, forward strand.
AATTCCAGAGAAGGCCGCAGCCGGGCAACATGGACAAAACCGGCTTTGCCCTCACAGGCCGCTGGATTACAAAACCCAGCTTCACATCATAGACAGCAGGGTGCAGGAGGACATGGAGCTGGATGAAGAAATCGCGGAGATGAAAAACGCCCAGCTGGAAGCCTGCTGCGCTGCAAGGCTCATCAAAGACCTGATAGGCAACCCGATTTTCGATGTGAAGCGGGGACGGGAACGGCCGATTCAAAAAAGGGACATCGTAATTTTGATGCGCGCTGCCAGGAACTATGCGGACGTATTCCAGGAGGTGTTCACGGAACAGGACATCCCATCCTATGTGGATGACAGCGGCGGATATTTTGACACGGTGGAAATCCAGGTGTTCCTCAATTTGCTGAAGGTCATCGACAACAAGCAACAGGATCTGCCCCTGCTCAGCGCGCTCCGCTCTGCGGTCTTTGGCTTTTCCATCGATGAACTGATTTGCATCAGGCTGGCAGATAAACACGGATCCTACTTTGAAGCCCTGCGATCATACGGAGCAAAGGAGTCAGACCCTTTGGGTGAAAAGTGCAGGCAGGTGTTCCAAAAGCTGAGGGATTACCGACAGATGGCGCAGGCGTTGCCGCTCCAGGAATTTCTCTGGAAGCTCATGTGGGAAACGGGCTATTATACCTACTGCGGCGCATTGCCGGCAGGTGGGCAGAGGCAGGCCAATTTGCGGGCGCTTGCGGACAAGGCCAGGGAGTTTGAAAACATCGGCTACGGTGGGATTTATGGGTTCCTCACTTACATACAGGCGTTGGAAAAGCGCAGGATTCCAACGGGTCAGGTGAAACTCATCAATGAAAAAGACGATCTGGTGCGAATCATGACCATCCACAAGAGCAAGGGGCTGGAATTTCCAATCGTCATTGTGGCAGGATTGGGAAGGCGTTTTCGTTTCCAGAAGACAGGCAAAGGCTTCATCGCCCACAAGGATCTGGGAATCGGGCTGACGCGAGTGGAACACCGGGAACACTGGTACAGGAAAACCCTGACGCAAACCGCGATCGAAAGGAAGATGCGGCAGGAAGATCTGGAAGAACAGATTCGCATCCTTTATGTGGCATTTACCAGGGCCATGGATCAGCTGATCCTGCTGGGAACCACAAAGCGGGTGGAAAAAGGGGCGGCTGTCCCATCGACATCCAAAAGCTGCTTTTTGGACTACCTGATTCCCCTTGGGGAAGATGGCAGGATGGATTGTTTCCTTTGGGATCGAGGCCAGCTGGGAGCGGAAAACAAACAAAGGGGGCAGGACAAAGAGCGGGTCAGGGCGTTTCTGCGGAACCTTTCTCCAGATGGCGAAAACCCCATCTTCCGGGAAATCGACAGGCGTTTTTCCTTCCGTTACGCCGGGGAAAAAGCGTTGTCCCTGAAATCCAAATATTCCGTGACGGAGCTGAGCCGGGCAAAGCAGGCAGACAGGGACAGGGAATTGGCGAGAACGCTGAAACAACCAGCGTTCCTGCAGGAAAAGCGGTTCTTCACGCCTGCCCAGCGAGGCACCATCATGCACAAGGTCATGGAATGCATCGCTTTTCGAACAGTTCTGGAGCATGTGGAGCGGGGAAAGGGCGAGGCCTATGTGCGCAGCCAGGTGGAAAGGCTCGTGAACCAGGAATTGTTGCTGCCGGAGGAAGCCCAGGTCGTGGAGCCTGAAAGAATCGCCGCATTTTTCCAAAGCCCTCTGGGACGGCGGGCAGGCAGGGCGCAGCGGCTTTGCAAGGAAACGGAGTTCAATCTGCTGAAGGACATGGAAGGATCCCAGGTCATGGTGCAGGGAATTATCGACTGTTATTTTGAAGAAGGCGATCAGCTGGTGCTGATCGACTACAAAAATAGTTATGTAAATCCGGAAAATCGGGAGCATGCCATCGAAACGCTGAAGGCCAACTACGAAGGGCAAATCGAAATCTACAGGGAAGCCCTGGAAACCATCAGGAAACAGCCCGTGGTCGAAGCGTATCTTTACTTGTTCAGCGAAAACCGAGCCATCGCATATTGATGGGTGGAAAAAGCGTGTGCGTGAGGAAATTTATTTCCGGCATTGGAAGAAAATTATTTCTGAATCCAGGAAATTTCCAGGTTAGCCTTCGGAGAGCGCGATCAAAAGCGTGCCTTTTTTTACGGAAATTTGCGCATGGCTTTCCTCAAATTCATTGCTCACGCCGAGTGGGAAGGTTCGGGTCATGGCATAGTCGAAAAGCGGGTATTTCACGCCTTGTGCGCAAACCCCTAAACTGACGTCGGAAAGGGACAGGATGGACAGGTGAGCGTCCCCCTTCTTTGGAAGGCGCAGTTTCCCATCTTTGAGAATCGTGACGTAGTTTCCCCTGTCCTTCATGGCGATTCGTGCCACATGCTCCGCAGCTGCAGCCATGAGCTGGATGTTAGCCAGGGCATGGTCGAACCTGCCGCCCAGCCCCCCGATGATCAGGATGTCATCGCAGCCCCGCTCCACGGCGGCGCGGATGCAAAGACCCGTGTCGGTATCGTCTTTTTCCACCGGAACGGTGACGGTCGCAATGTCTGACGGTGCGCTGCCGGAAAGGGAATCAAAATCACCAATGAGAAAATCGGGTGTGATTCCTGCCCTTTGGGCATGGTCATAACCGCCATCGGCGCATAGAACCAGATCGGGATGCTCGCCCTTCATCAGGCAGGAAAGGTCACCCTCAATATAGGATGTGATGATTACGCATTTTTTCATGAACAACACCTGGCTTTCTTTTTTGCAAATGTGAAAAAACAATATGGTCATGCCACATTGTACCACGGATTGGCGCATCGTGGGGCAGGAGATTGGGGCGAATATGGGAAAAGTGAAAACAAGGCCAGGATCCACGGCTGATTTGGGTTAAGACAAAATTATGATTTGATAAAAAATTTATGATGGCTTTCAGGATTATCCACTTGAAAAAAGTGCATGATAGAGATATAATCAAAACGATGAGATGCAAAACAAACTGACGATTTGAGGTGAACGTAAATTGGAAGAACAGATCAAGGCCGTTCTAAAAGAAAAAGTCGATCCGGTATTGAGCGCCCATTATGGAGGTGCCACTCTCGTCAACTTTGAGAACAATGTCGCAAAAGTAAGATTGACAGGGGCTTGCGCCTCGTGTCCGTCTGCGCAATATACCATCGAAGATGTGGTAAAAAGCATTGTGCTGGAAAATTGCGAAGGCGTCCAGGACGTAGTTTTGGACACGTCTGTCAGCGAAGATTTGATCGACATGGCAAAAAAAATTTTACGGAAATAATTACTATGTTAGCAAATGCGATTTGTTGGTATACAAATTGCATAAGTTATAAACAGTTGTTGCTGGGGGGCGGATTCGGAATCAACCGATCCGAACCTCGAAAATGAATAAAGGAGTGATTTTATCATGCTAATGACAGGAGCTCAGTATATCGAGAGCTTAAGAAAGTTAAAGACAAGGGTGTATATGTTTGGCGAACAGGTTGAAAATTGGGTAGACCATCCGATCATTCGTCCATCCATCAACTGCGTGGCCATGACATATGACCTTGCGCACGATCCGGAATATGCGGATCTCATGACAGCGAAATCCAGCCTGACAGGTGAAACGATCAATCGTTTCGCTCATCTGCACCAGAGCGCCGATGATCTGAGGAAAAAGGTAAAAATGCAGAGGCTGCTGGGACAGAAAACTGCTTCCTGTTTCCAGAGATGCGTTGGCATGGATGCGTTCAACGCCGTATATTCCACCACATTTGAAACGGATAAAAAATATGGCACGAACTACCATGAGAACTTCAAAAACTTCCTCATCGAAGTGCAGAAGAACGACTGGATCGTAGACGGAGCCATGACTGACCCGAAGGGCGACAGAGGCCTTGCTCCCCATGCGCAGAAAGACGCTGACCTGTTCGTACATATCGTAGAAAAGAGAGACGACGGCATCGTAGTGAGCGGAGCCAAGACGCACCAGACCGGTTCCATCAACTCCCATTGGCACATCATCATGCCGACGCAGGCCATGAAAGAAGACGACAAGGATTATGCGGTGTCCTTCGCATGTCCGTCTGACGCAGATGGCATATACATGATTTACGGAAGGCAGTCCTGCGACACCAGAAAGATGGAAGAAGGAGCCGATGTAGACCTTGGCAACGCAAAGTTCGGTGGACAGGAAGCGCTGGTTGTATTTGACAACGTATTCATTCCCAACAAGTACGTCTTCCAGGCTGGCGAGTACGATTTCGCAGGCATGATGGTAGAACGGTTTGCCGGATACCACAGACAGTCCTATGGCGGATGCAAGGTTGGCGTAGGCGATGTCGTAATCGGAGCTGCTGCACTGGCTGCCGAATACAATGGCGCCCAGAAAGCTTCCCATATAAAAGACAAGCTCATCGAAATGACGCACCTGAACGAAACGTTGTACTGCTGCGGCATCGCATGCTCTGCGGAAGGATACCCGACAGAAGCAGGAAACTACCAGATCGACCTGTTGCTGGCCAACGTATGCAAGCAGAACGTTACCAGGTTCCCTTATGAAATCGTAAGGCTGGCGGAAGACATCGCTGGCGGCCTCATGGTAACCATGCCGTCCGAAAAGGACTTCAAGTCCGATGTGAAGGTAGGAAAGAACGGGGAAACCATCGGCGAAGTCTGCAACAAGTTCTTTGCAGGTTCTCCCGCATGCACGACGGAAGAAAGAATGAGGGTTCTCAGGTTCCTGGAAAACATGTGTCTTGGAGCATCCGCTGTTGGATACAGGACGGAATCCATGCATGGCGCAGGTTCCCCGCAGGCCCAGAGAATCATGATTTCCCGTCAGGGCAACATCGAAGGCAAGAAAGAACTGGCTAAAGCTATCGCTGGCATCAAATAGTTTACGGTAGCGACAAACAATGACATAGGCCGCTGTGGGCATACCGTAGCGGCCTGTTTTTCACTTTGGACTAAGGGGTAAAGAGCGTGAAGTGCGGAGTACGGTTTTGTGGCGGCTGCAACCCCAGATACGACAGGAAAGCAGCCTTGGAAAAAATTGAAAGCCGATTGAAAGACATCGATTTTGTCAATGCGGTGGAAGGCATTTCACACGATTTGTTGTTAGTTATCGGAGGATGCACCAATTGTTGCGCTTCTTATGAGCAGTTTGATACAAAACAGGGCGTTTTGAAAATGTGGGACAAAACCCATGTTGACAACATATGCGATGCGTTAGAGGACAGAAAAGACAGATGAGGGACTGGAAAGAACTGGCTTGAGCAAGCCGGGGACGGACGGTTCCGCGAGCAAGAGCTTTGGGGATGCCGCAATGGCGTTTCCATGAAATGCAAGAAATTGGAGGGTACATAACAATGGACTGGAAAGAAATTTATGAGAGCAGAAAATACACTGCTGATGAGGCGATGAAGCTGATTCAGTCAGGCGACCGGGTTCTGTTTGCCCATGCCGTGGCAGAGCCGCAGGTTTTGGTGGATGCAATGGTGGCGAACAAGCATTTGTACAAGGACATCACCGTTTCCCACATGGTAACGCTGGGAAAAGGCGAGTATTCCCTGCCGGAAAACCACGATGTGTTCACGTTTGAAGGCTGGTTCACCAGCCCAAGCACGAGAAAATCCATCGCACAGGGACATGGCGAGTTCGTTCCGGTATTTTTTCACGAAGTGCCGAAATACATCAGGCAGGACATTTTCCACGAGGACGTGCTGCTGGTTTCCGTATCGAAACCGGATGAACACGGGTACTGCTGCGTAGGCGTTTCTTCCGACTATACGATGCAGGCCATCAAATCCTGCAGGACTGTAATAGCAGAAGTCAACGATCAGGTTCCTGTGGTATTCGGGGATACTTTCGCACATGTAAGCGAAATCGATGCGTTCGTTGAAAATTCGCACCCTCTGTTTGAGAGCAAGCCTGCTAAGATCGGACCCGTTGAAGAAGCCATTGGCAAGAACTGCGCTTCCCTGATCGATGATGGCGCGACGCTGCAGCTGGGAATCGGCGCAATTCCAGATGCCGTCCTTTCACAGCTTGGCGAAAAGAAACACCTTGGCATTCATTCTGAGATGATCGCAGATGGCGTTGTGGATCTCTATGAAAAGGGAGCCATAGACTGCAGCCAGAAAGGCATCGATGAAGGCAAAATGGTTGTCACATTCCTGATGGGGACAAAGAGGCTGTATGACTTTGCCAACAAGAACCCAATCGTGGAAATGAGAACGGTTGACTATGTGAACCATCCGGAAGTAGTCGCCAAAATAAGGAACCTGGTCAGCATCAACGCTTGCGTGCAGGTTGACTTCATGGGACAGATCGTTTCCGACAGCATCGGCACGAAGCAGATCTCCGGAGTAGGCGGCCAGGTTGACTTCGTAAGGGGCGCAGCCATGTCCCACGATGGGAACGCAAAGGCCATCATTGCCATGCCTTCCGTTACCAACATGAAGGATGGAAGCAAGGTTTCCAAGATCGTTCCTTTCATCGACCACGGTGCGGCGGTCACGACTTCCAGAAACGATGCGGACTACATTGTAACGGAATATGGCATCGCAAGGATGAAGGGCAGAACCCTGAAAGACAGGGCAAGGCAGCTCGTCAACATTGCGCATCCGGATTTCAGGGAAGAACTGAAAAAGCAGTTCAAAGAGAGATTTAACGATGAATTTTAATGTCTGAACAGGCATTGAGATGGTAGTTTGTTATTGAATTGAAGAGAGAAAAGAGGTAAAACATTATGCAAGCATTAAGAGTCGTTCCTGCTATCCATTATTTCGATACGTTCAAAGAATTCAACGATGAGTTCAAGCTGGGAAAAGGCGACATCCTGGTAACGAATCAGTGGATGTACGATCCATATGTAAAGCCGCTGGGAATCGACATGCCCGTGGTTTACCAGGAAAAATATGGCGCAGGCGAACCAACGGATGAAATGATGGACGCCATTAAGGTAGAGATGGACAAGTACGAATTTGATCGGATCATCGCTTTCGGCGGCGGCACCATCGTTGACATCTGCAAAGTATTGTCCTGTGACATTCCTGACAAGGTAGCGGATCTTTACACAGGCAAAGTTGCGCCGAAGCGGATCAAGAAGTTAGTCGTTGTTCCAACGACATGTGGGACAGGCTCCGAGGTGACGAATGTAGCTGTCGCTTCCATTCCTTCCCTGAACCTGAAAAAGGGCATCGCTGACGAGCAGACTTATGCGGATGAGGCCGTTTTGATTCCGGAATCCCTTCAGGGACTGCCTGACAAGGTTTTTGCGACTTCCTCCATCGATGCTCTGATCCACGCTACGGAATCCTTCCTGTCACCGAAGGCTTCCCCATTTACAGAGATGTATTCCATCCAGGCCATCGAAATGATCATGAATGGATACAAAGCGATCATCGCTGCTGGCGGCAACACGGCTGAAAACAGAAAAGCGCATCTCAAGGATTTCTGTCTGGCTGCCAACTATGCGGGCATCGCATTTGGCAACGCAGGCTGCGGTGCAGTTCACGCCCTGTCTTATGCCCACGGCGGCGCATTCCACATTGCGCACGGCGAAGCAAACTTCATTTGCTTTACAGAAGTGTTCAAGATGTACATGAGGAAGCAGCCCAAGGGCAAGATCGAAGTCCTGAACAAGCTCCTCGCCGATGTGCTGGGATGCGATGCTGCCAACGTATATCCTGAACTGGACAAATTCTTAGGAAAGATCCTGGAAAAGAAACCGCTGAAGGAATACGGCATGACGAAAGACCAGGCCGCACCTTTTGCCAAATCCACCGTTGACAACCAGCAGAGGCTGCTCGGAAACAATTACGTTCCCCTTACAGAAGCAGAAATCAAGGAAATCTTTGACAATCTGTACTAAGCGTGAAAAATGGAACGTGAACTTGAACGATCAAAAAATTAAAGATGCGTTTAAAAAGGGTCGCTTTTCGGCGGCCTTTTTTTTGAGCAGATGGCTTGGGTCACATCGATTTGCTCCACAGAGTTTGCCACATGCCAATCAATCTGGCCACCTTGCAACTGAGAACGCTTTATGGTAAAATACCAGATGCGAGATGCCATGGGACGGAAATGGCAAACGGCTGACGATACTGGGTCGTCGAAACCCAAGAAAGCTTAGGCAGGAAGAGCAAAGCGATGAGAAACGAAAAACAAGGCTTCGAGCCTTTTGAACAAAAAATCTGGCTCTCCTCTCCAACGATGCACGGGGAGGAGTTGGCCTACATAACCGAAGCCTATGAGACGAATTGGATGTCCACAGTAGGCGAAAATTTGGATGTGGTGGAACGTCTTGCCTGTGAAACGGTCGGGCGCAGGCATGCAGTGGCGTTGTCCAGCGGGACAGCCGCATTGCATCTGGCGATGAAGCTGGCCGGCGTAAAGCCGGGCAATTTGGTCTTTTGTTCGGATGTGACCTTTGGCGCAACCGTGAACCCGGTGGCATACGAAGGGGGCGTTCCTGTCTTGATCGACACGGAATACGACACATGGAACATGGATCCGGTTGCCCTGGAACAGGCCTTTCAGCTTTATCCGGAAACAAAGGTGGTCGTTCTTGCCCATCTCTATGGAACACCTGCGAAAATTGACGAAATCGAAGGGATTTGCGCCCGGCATGGGGCGACGCTGATCGAGGATGCTGCAGAGTCCCTCGGTGCGACTTATCGAGGCGTTCCGACAGGACGCTTTGGCGCAGTGAGCTGTTTGTCGTACAATGGGAACAAAATCATTACAGGCTCTTCCGGCGGAATGCTGCTGACCGATGACGAAGAAATGGCAGCCAAGGCGCGAAAGTGGTCCACCCAATCCAGGGAGGCGGCATCGTGGTATCAGCATGAGGAACTGGGCTACAACTATCGGATGAGCAATGTGGTCGCCGGCGTGGTGCGGGGTCAATATCCGCACCTGCAGGAGCATATCGCTCAGAAAAAAGCGATATATCAGCGGTATCAGGAAGGGCTGAAAGACTTGCCCGTTCGGATGAATCCCTATGACGCAGAAAATTCCGAGCCTAATTTTTGGCTTTCCTGCGTGGAAATCGAGCCAGGAGCCATGTGCAAACAGGTTCGAGATGATTGTGCCGCCTTGTATCGGCCAGAACCGGGGAAAAGCTGCCCGACAGAAATTTTGGAAGCCATTGCCGCATGCAATGCGGAAGGCCGTCCCCTGTGGAAGCCCATGCACCTGCAGCCGATTTTTCGGAACCATGGATTTGTGACAAGGGAAGGAGACGGCAGAGCCAGGACAGGGAGCAAAGCCACAGGAAGCGATGGAAAGCCGCTGGACGCAGGGATGGATTTGTTCCAGAGAGGCCTCTGTTTGCCCAGCGACAATAAAATGACGGTTCAGCAGCAGGAAAGGATCATCCAAGTCGTGCGAAGCTGCTTTCAGTGATGGGCAGGATGGATATCGATGCTTGTCGATGTGCATACCATGATATCTGGCATATGACAGCACGACAGGGGAGGCCTTTATCCCCAACGAAGAGGTGCGGAGCGCTTTCGTCCTCTCCGTGAAGAACAAAAGCTGGAGCGAGCTGTACCAGGCAATCCAAGAGTCTGAGATGTTGCTTGTAGCATCGCTTGCCATGGATGGGGATGCCGTAGCGAAAATGATCGAGGATGTCCAGATGAACGAGATGAACGAAGGGTTTGATTCTGTGAAAAGGGATGAAAGACACGCTGTTTTACATCAAAGGGGGTTTTATGAATCCCATGTCAAGCGACCGCAGGATTTCTGTTGCGCATTGCTGGCCATTGTGATCCTTTCTCCCGTGATGCTGCTCACAGCGATCCTTGTCCGCATGAAGCTGGGAAGCCCTGTGTTGTTCAAGCAGGAGCGACCGGGCCTGCATGAAAAAATCTTCACCCTGTATAAATTTCGGACCATGAACGACAAAAAGGACGAGCAGGGAGCGTTGCTGCCGGACGAAATTCGACTCACCTCTTTTGGAAAGAAGCTGCGCTCCACCAGCTTGGACGAGCTGCCGGAATTGTTCAACATTTTGAAGGGCGATATGGCTGTGGTAGGTCCCCGGCCGTTGTTGGTTCAGTATTTGCCCCTGTACAACGAGCATCAGGCCAGGCGGCATGAAGTGCGACCCGGATTTACCGGGTATGCCCAGGTGAACGGGCGCAACAGCATCAGCTGGGAAGAAAAGTTCGACAAGGACGTGCATTATGTGGATCATGTCACATTCCTCGGTGACTGGAAGATCGTTTTTCAGACCATAGCAGTCGTTTTTCAACGGAAAGGCATCCATGCGGAGGATTCCGCTACGATGGAAGCATTTACCGGAGAAGGGGAGCAGGAATGAAAGAACTCCCGCGAACGTTTGGAAATGGAAGTTGACTTTTCGTCTCACCAAATAAAAACATGAAATTCTGGGGAAATCCAAGGATAAAAATACGTTGCCCGAAGGCGTGGGATATGCTATACTGTGCAAACGGAGCAGTTGTGTTACAAGGTGGAAAGCCTCCCAAACTTCACAGAAGAGGGGAGGTGGTGCATATGAGCACATTTGAAGGCATCTATCTGATGCTTACATTTGGAACTTTCATTATTGCACTGCTTGCCTACATAGATAGGAAAAACAAGCGAAAATAAATAAACCTACCTTGTATCTTGGCGGAACAGGTAGGTTTACTTAAACCTTATTTGGGAGGCTAACCACTTTGTGGGCAGCTGCTCCTTTTCTATAATATAACATGCTTGAATCTGAAAATCAATAGATTTTTGAAAACCGGAACATTACCCGGCAGGATGATACATTTTATAGGTGAAGGGGGAAAGTAGTACGCAAGTAGTAAATTGCTCTTTTCCTTTGCAAAAAAAAGGTCTAAAACATCGTATTTATGGGCATTTCTGAGGAAATGTTTAAAATTTGTGTAAAACCCCGAGTTTGCCACTTGTATGACTAAGTAAATATCAAATTTCCCCTTATTTTGCAAGGTTTTCCTTGCTTTTTTTACGATTGTATGATATAATGTTTTAGTAGTGGTATAATGGCTTATATGGAGGTTCTTATGTATATTGAGTGCTGTAAAAATAATGGTATCGATTATCTCCGCTTGGTTGAAAGCCGCCGGGTTGTCAATTCAAAGGGAGTTAAATCAGCTACGAAAAAACATGTCCTAAGCATCGGCCCACTTTCCCGTTTCGATGACGGCCAGCC
>CAZVBL010000022.1:0-30697 GCA_964625475.1 uncultured Zhenpiania sp.
TTTGAGACATTTTCTTTTGCGATATATTCAGACATTATCATTTATGAAACATAGCAGGCACAAAAACTTGACATTATGGCCTTGACACAAGTTCCAGCCTCTGTTATATTAGTTGGGTAGTAAAGAAGAAGTCATCCGCTTCTCACCTTATCGGCGAATGGGCTGGCAGGGTATCATAGAGGTTCCTAACACATGGGATGTGTCTTGTTGAAGCGGGTTGCGATTTATCCGCTTTTTTCTTATGTGTCGGAAACATCGTTTTCAATATTCCGGCAATATCAACAAAGTCTGCCGTTGCAATCCAATGGGCGCAGCCGACTTTGTTCCAAAGAATCGGCGCCAGTGCCCTTGCCGTTGCGAAGGAAATATCGCTTGTGATAGGCCAGGAGCAGCGACAAAGCCTGCTACGGAAACGCAATTGGCGAAGCCGACTTTGTTCAGTGTATGGAGGTACGAGACAATTAGCAGGGAAAACCAAATCAACGAAGAAATTCGTGACAGAGAACTGAGAGTTATTGATACGGACGGCACTCAGCTGGGCATCATGAGCCTGAAAGAAGCCTTGAACGCAGCGGCGGAACGAAAGCTGGATTTGGTGAAGATTGCGCCCAAGGCCAAACCACCAGTGTGTAAAATCCTGGACTATGGAAAATACAGATACGAGCTTCAAAAAAGAGAAAAGGAAGCCCGCAAAAAACAGAAGACCACACAGGTGAAAGAAATCAGGCTGAGCACGTTCATCGAGGAGCATGACGCAGAGGTAAAAGCCAGGAATGCGGCCAAATTCCTGAAAGCCGGGGACAAGGTAAAAGTCAGCTTGCGGTTCAGGGGCAGAGAGCGGGATTACACCAACAAGGGCATGGACGTGATGAAGCGTTTCGCACAGGTCGTGTCCGAGGTTGGCAGCATTGAAAAGAAGCCGTCCTTTGAGGGAAGAAGCCTTATTATGATTCTGGCACCAAAAACGGATAAAAAGTAATATCTTGAAAAATTAACATAGGAGGAATTGAAACATCATGGCGAAGAACAAGATGAAGTCTCACAGAGGCGCATGCAAGAGATTTAAACTGACTGGTTCCGGCAAAGTGAAGAGGCACAAGGCCTTTAAGAGCCATATTCTTACAAAGAAGAGCGCAAAGAGGAAAAGAGGGTTGCGGAAAGCCACGACCTTGACAGGCGCAGACCAGAAAAGAATCAAAGCAGTATTGGGTAAATAAAGGAGGTAAGGACAATGGCAAGAGTAAAGAGAGGCGTGACAGCCCACAGAAGGCATAAGAAAATATTGAAGATGGCAAAGGGCTTCTACGGCCAGAAGAGCAAGGTTTTCAGAGCCGCCAACCCGGCAGTGATGCGTTCCCTGCGTTCTGCGTACGTTGGAAGAAAGAATAAGAAGCGGGAATACAGAAAGCTCTGGATCGCAAGAATCAACGCTGGGGCCAGGATGAACGGCATCACTTATAGCAGATTGATGAACGGCTTGAAAAAGTCCGGCATCGAAATCAACAGGAAGATGCTGTCCGAAATGGCGATTCACGATGCGGCGGCTTTTTCACAGCTCTGTGAAACCGCCAAGAATGCGATCAAATAGGACAAGGGCATGCCCTGCAATCGGGATTGGGAAGGTGGACAAAAGATCGCATGTCTTGCAGATGCCCGCCATCCCCGGATCGGCCATGTGCCGGGAAGGTGGATGAAAGATCGGACGCCTGATTCCAAAGCAAAGCTATGCAAAACGCAAAAAAACCTTCGGTCTGTCAAAGCGTTCAGGCCTGAAGGTTTTTTGCCTTGTTGGAGGTTGCCAAGGGGCTGATCATGATAACCACAGGGATTTTTCCCAGTGCTAATTCATATCAAACGTCTTAATGATTCCGTTTCGATCGATGATATCGACTGTTTTAATTTTCTGGATGTCCATATCCTTGGCAAGGCTTTCCGTTTTCGGGTAAAACCATTCGGCAGTTATTTATTTTGTATATCGGGTAACTGGTTCATCAGGCTAATGACCGCATCACAGGTTTCTGCAAATTCGATTCCAGCGACATAATCAAAATCTTTACGATAATTTTTCCATTGCCGATTCATAGTCTCACTGTTTCGAACAACCTCCATAATCACACGATACTGCTTCATAACTTCCGTTGACCCACGTTTCTTTGCGGTACCCCTAAGTGCAAAAGCCAACGTCTTTAAATCGATGTTCTTACTATGTAATTTTGTGAGAATGTAAATATCGTAGTAATCTCTGAGACGAGTATTCTGATCGCCACGGGATATGACCGTCTCCAGCTTTTCCGCAAGGAGCGTTGCCATATTATATGCAAGGACTTTGATACTGCGTTCTTCCATCATCAACTTGTACTCATATTCGATTTCCCGTGGCGTGATGATATCACCCGTAGTGATATCAAGCTTCAGCGGAACAGCCATCGGGGGATAGTCCGCCGACAAAGCCACCCTGTAACCGATATATTCATCTCCCTCTCGGATATCGCTGATTCCCTTAAGTGTGAAAGTAATGTCGTCATTTGAGTCGATAGCGATAATTTCTTCAAACATTTTCCGAGTGGTTTCCGTACTGACCGGATATCCTTTAATTGTAGCGTCCAAATCCATAGTTGCTCTGGAACCCAATCCAACCATGGATGCAATCAAAAAACCACCCTTGATGATAAAATTGGTTTGGTAATTCGACATGGAAACACGTTCCAAAAAGCGCTCCATCATATAGTTCTGAAGCACAAGCTGAGCCGATATGTTTTTCTGTTTTGCAATATTTTTCACGATAGCCTTTAGCTGCATGGCATTCCTCATAACAGCACCTCCAGATATGCTCTGAGCCGTTTTTCAACTCCTACAGCCTTTGCATATTCCGATAGCAAAGGAATGCTTTTCTCTTTTCTTCCAGCATAACACTTAAGCGCATCTACAACCATTTGTATGTCTACATGGTTTCTCGGTTTTAGAATATCGCATAGTGTCCGTTCTGTGGAATAAGCAAAGACCTTGTTTCCGCTTGGCGTAGTCATCTCTGCTATGCCAAGGCTGTAATATGGTTCCTTGCTGCTGCTGCACAAAATGCCATCCCTTTTTGGCCCTGAGAGATTGTATGTGCCCGGAAATGTCATACAGTATTTTCCCGGTGTCCTGTCTGTAAGGCCACTTAAGAATAACGCCGTGCCTAACGAAAAGATGCCGCGTTTGTATCGGCTTTGGATGTTGACAAACTCATCATCCCATACTTCCGGCAAAGTATATACACCCCGTGATGCCCTTGTAAGGCTCCCATTATCCGTCAAATATTTTAAACTGCCGCGAGAAAAGCCAGCTGCAACAACCATCGCAGTAGTCACAATGCCGTTATTCTGTTTTGCAAGGTTTAAGATTTCCTGTGAATGGTTCATGATACCAACATCCTTTCTATTTGATGTTTATGCTTATAACTATATCAAAAACAAGCATAAAAGTCAAGATACATGATGGTAAAATCCTCTTGCATAATATTATCTTTTTACTTTTACGCTTATTAACATACTCATAACAAGCGAAAAAGTTGATACGCATGGTCATAAAGTTCAGGCAATGCTCCAGCGTTTGCCATCATACTTCCACCATTGGAACCCGATACGACAATCATGACAAGGAAGGGCATGAATCGACATGACCGTATGCCAAACGGTAGATAATAAAAACCTCCGACCTGATGAATCAATTCGAGCCGGAGGTTTTTTGCCTTTTCCAAGCGTTTCGCATCTGAATGGGTGAGGGGAAAACGAAGCGGGAGATGGGGTTGTGTGTTCAACGAAAGGAAAAATCAGAACAAGCATAAAAGCCATTTCGGCATTTTGCGCCCTTACGGCAGCCGCCATTGCGTTGGGGGTATTGGATGCCATTGGCATGCCAAAGACCTCGGCAGTCCTATGCTTTGCTGCGATGTCCGTTGCGTTTTCTGCGTGCCTTTTGCATTCCGCGACTTCCTTGTGCAAACAAAACCGACAAACCGACATTGAAATAGACGGGTATAGGAGGGAGCAGTGCCACAGATGAACTACAAATGGAGGCGCAAAACAGAAAAAGCCCCGACTTTTTTGTCCGCGCCCCTACTTGTCATCCCCTCGTGGCCTTGCCCGTCATTTTCGCCACATCCAGTCGCAGGACGTGCATCTTGGCGAAAGCGGAATCGATGTATTCCATGCCTTCCTTGGGATATTGCGGGCTGAGTTTTTTTGCGATGGCCATGATGCCCTTTTTCTTTTCTTCCACATCCTCCACAATGCAGATGGTTCCAAAGACCGTGGCCGACCGATACTGGGTGTTGAATTTTTCCGGCATCAGGACTACGGAGTCCACTACGCTCAGGCACACGTTGTTGTTGCCTTTGATATTTTCCAGTCGGTGACCTTCCAGTGCGCAGTGGAAGTAGATGGAATCGCCCACGCATGCGAAGTTCATCGGCGTGACGTAAGGCGTATTGTCGCTGCTGATGGTGGCCAGCATGCCGTATTCGGCCTTTTCCAGGACTTCCAGGGTTTCTTCCTTTGACATTGCTTTTTCGCTTCTTCTCATTTTTTTATCCATGTTCTCGCCTCCTGTGAATGTTCTTGCATTTTCCGTAAGGAAAGCGTACAATAAAATTGTTCTTTATGGAAGTGCCAATAGTTGTTTTTTGATAGGAGCCAATTTGCATTCCTTTGGTTCTGATAAAAGAATAAAGCTTTCCTGCAAGCACCATTAGGTATGCTTGCGTCTTACTTTAACTGTTTGGCAGCTTGTGCTATCATGAATCCTGATTGCGTTTTCAGCGGAATTTCATGGTAGCATGGAACGAACATATTGCAGATCGTGGGGAGGGGTGGTTTAGATTGGCTAATAAAGATATACATGCCATAACGACGCATATCGTCAATGAAACATTAAATCTTCTATCCGATCGTGTCGATAAGATCATTTTATACGGTTCCTATGCAAAGGGGACGCCCACTGCCGAATCGGATATTGACATTATGATCCTTTTGAATTGTGATAAACATGAAGTGAAGAGATATAGAAAATCTGTCAGCAGGTTGTCAAGTAGGATCGGATTGAAAAACGATATTGAAGTTTCACTCACTTTAAGAGACAAAAAAAGCTTTTATGATAACTTGAACATCCTGCCGTTTTACCAGAATGTCGATATGGAGGGGGTCAGCCTTTATGAGCAGCAATTTAAAAGACTTATCTGAATACAGGCTCAATCAGGCCTCGCAGTGCCTGACATCTGCCAGGATACTGCATGATGCCCAAGACTATAAAGGCGCAGCAAATCGATCCTATTACTGTATCTTTCACGCCATGCGGAGTGTGCTTGCGCTTGATATGGTTGACTTTGCAAGGCACTCGGGAGTATCTGCCTATTTTCGGAAAGCGTATATAAAAACGGGCATCTTTGATGTGGAGTTTTCGGACGTTATCAAAGAGGCTTTTGACATTAGAAGCGATAGCGATTACGATGATTTTTATTTGATATCGAAAGAAGAAGTAGTGGAGCAAATGAATCATGCGGCGGCTTTTCTCGATGTCGTTACGGAATATCTAAAGGATCGTTGGGATGCAGAATGTGATCCATGATTGTTTTTTGATAGGAGCCAATTCAGATGTTGTATATCGACAAAAACAGCGGAATGCCCCTGTATGAGCAGATCTACCAGGCATTGATCCGGGAAATCCTTTCCGAAGCCATTTGCGCCGGAGAACGGCTTCCCTCCACGAGAAAGCTGGCCGGGGAATTGTCCGTCGGGCGCAATACGGTGGATAAGGCGTATCAGCAGCTTACGGCAGAGGGCTATGTCCAGCCCAGGGTTGGCAGCGGCTTTGTGGTGAACAAAATTCCTTTGGAGCTGGGCACAAAGGAGCAGGAGTTCATGGAGGGAGCGGCGGCACCATCGGACAAACCGCCTTTGCCTCCCGTTCGTTACGATTTTGCCTACGGTTCCATGGACAATGCCGTGTTCCCATATCATACGTGGCGAAAAAGCCTGAACAATGCGTTGAATGCGATGGAGATGGCTGATGTCCTTCCATACCCCTGTCGCCAGGGAGAACCTGCGCTGCGCTTGGAAATCTGCCGCTATTTGCGACGAAACCGCGGCGTTTTGTGCGACCCTTCCCAGGTGGTGGTCACCTGCGGCCAGCAGCATGCCATGGAAATCATTGCCAATGCCTTTGAACAGCCGGACAAGGGCTTTGCCATGGAAGAGCCGGGCTATGATGGGATTCGGGCGGTTTTCATCAATCACGATTATCGTATGCATCCGATTCCCGTGGAAGGGGATGGAATTTCTCTCGATGCGCTGCAGGGATTGGATGCCAGCTTGTTGTATGTGACCCCTTCCCACCAGTTTCCCACCGGTGCGGTTCTGCCAATCGCCAAACGCAAGCGGCTGCTCCAATGGGCGGAGGAAACGGACACGTATCTGATTGAGGACGATTACGACAGCGAGCTGCGATATGATATCAACCCGATTCCTGCCATGCAGTCCCTGGATCCTTACGGCAGAACTATTTATACGGGAACCTTTTCCAAGTCCCTGGCTCCCTCCATGCGTCTGTCCTACATTGTGTTTCCAAAGGCTTTGATGGAGCGATATCTGGGGTACTACCATCGATACAACGCACAGGCGCCGCCCCTTCATCAACTGGCTCTGGCAGATTTCATGGAAGCGGGAAATTACGAACGCCATATCAATCGGCTGCGAACTTTGTATCGTAAAAAGCAGTCGGCTCTGCTGACCGCCATCGATCAGGTATTTGGAAACCGCATCGCTGTCTGTGGCGGGAGAGCGGGGATTCACCTTTTGCTGGATGTGAAATGCCCCCTTTCGCAGGACGAGTTGATTGAGAGAGCGGAGAAAATCAGCGTTCGGTTTTATTCTACGAAACCATTGTATATGAATCCTGCCAATTGCCCTCGCAGCCAGCTGCTGCTGGGACTGCCCACGGTTCCGGATGATGCGTTCATGGAAATCATGTCATCGCTGCGGGAGGCTTGGGGCATGGAAGATGCATAGGAGGAAAGCATGAACAACGCATTATTTGAGAAAGCCGTGGCTTTTCACGGACACGAGTGCGGGGGAATCGCATTGGGCGTGCGCGCCTGCATGGAAGCCATCAATCGCCTGGGCATCACCTTTTCCCAGGATGAGGATTTGGTCTGCGTCACGGAAAACGATGCGTGCGGCGTGGATGCGGTGCAGGCCATTTTGGGCTGCACCATGGGAAAAGGCAATCTGATATACTACGGCACCGGAAAAATGGCGTTTAACTTTTACAATCGGACAACGGGGGAAAGTTTCCGCCTGATCGCAAAGCCGAAAAAGCCTGATGACAAAAAGGGAAAGGCGTATATCGCCCATGTGCTGGAAGACCCCCTGGAGGAAATTTTCACCGTGACCGAAACCAGGTATCCCATGCCGGAACCGGCTCGCAGCCTGCGGACTGTGGTTTGTGAAGTTTGCGGCGAGGGCGCGCCGGAGACGAAGATGCGCCTGCAGGGTGGAAAACGGGTGTGCCTGGAATGTTTCCAGGATTATGACCGGGGCTGGTAAACGAGCAAAAAGGCGGCAAGCGATGGACAGGGCGACAGAGGGGCCGGTGTGCTGTGATAAAAGGGACAAGATTAGGAGACAGGGAGATGGACATGCCATGACAAAACTGACGAGGCAGGCGATGGCCGCATCGTTAAAAAAATTGCTGGCGCAAAAATCGCTGGACAAGATTACCGTCAAGGAAATCGCAGATGATTGCGGCGTGAAAAGGCAGACCTTTTACTACCACTTTCGGGATATCTACGATTTGCTGGAATGGACCTTCATTCAGGAGGGCAGACAGTTCATCGACCGGGATCGCATCTGCGAAACCTGGCAGGACGTGTATCTGGAGGTTCTGCGCTATATCGAAAAAAACAGGGATTTTGCGTTGAACGCTTATAATTCCGCAGGAAGAGAGCATCTGGAACATTACCTCTACGAAATTGTATACGATTTGATCGCCCAGTTTTTAGAGGGAATGGAGGGTTCGGAAAAACTTTCGCCGGAGGACAAATCGTTTATTTGCGATTTTTATAAATTCGGCTTGGTGGGCATCCTTGAGGAGTGGATTGGGCAGGGAATGAAAGAGGATCCGGAAGCCCTTGCCACAAAATTGAACAAATTGCTGAAACGGTACATCGAAATGGACTCTTTCTTGCTGGCAGACCATTGAATTTTGTCAGATCGGGGGCAAGTGTCAAAAAAATTGACACTGCTCTTTTTTTGTCTATGGAACCGCCCCTTTCAGGGGCGTACAATAATAAAGGTGCGAAGAAATCGATTTGTGACAGAGACGGGGAAGACAGGCGAAAGGCAAACAAAAGCCAGGTAAACCGCATTGCAATTTCATTTTTCCGCAGTTCCAAAAATAGGGCGGTGCGGCATCCCTCCAGGAACCGAGAGAAAGGCCATAGGGGATGCGGTGCGAAAATGAAAAGGGGGAGAGCATTGTGCTGCGTTTTGGCGAAAAGGTAGTGAAGCATCGGAAAAGCATCCTGCTCCTTTGCCTGTTTCTGTTGATTCCTTCCGTGTTGGGCATGGTGAAAACCAGGATCAATTACGATGTGCTGACCTATCTGCCAGATGACATTGAAACTATCAAGGGGCAAAACATTTTGCTGGAGGACTTTGGGAAGGGTGCGTTTTCCCTGGTGGTGACGGAAGGGCTGTCCACCAGCGAGAAAGCCCAGTTGGGGGAAAAGATGGAACAGGTGGATCACGTTGCATCAGTCATCAGCTATGAAACTGTGCTGGGCGCGTCCGTGCCAGAAGAGCTGCTGCCGGAAAAATATCGGGAATCCATAGAAAAGGGAGATACCGCTTTGATGGCCGTTTTTTTCGATACATCCACATCGGCGGACGAAACCATGAAAGCCATCAAAGACATTCGAAGCCTGGCAGCGAAACACTGCTTTGTCAGCGGCATGTCAGCCGTTGTGACCGATACCAAGGATTTGGCAGAGCATGAAGAACCGATTTATATCATGATCGCAGTCGCACTGGCGGCGGTGGTGCTGGCAATCTGCATGGATTCCTATATCGTTCCGGTGATTTTCCTGCTGGGGATCGGCATGGAAATTCTATATAACCTGGGGAGCAACTATTTCATGGGGGAAATTTCTTATGTGACAAAGGCTCTCAGCGCAGTATTGCAGCTGGGCGTCACCATGGACTATTCCATTTTCCTGTGGCACAGTTACCAGGAGGAGCGCAAAAAAATGCCGGGGGACAAATCGGCGGCGATGGCGCAGGCCATTGCCCATACCATCAGTTCAGTGGCAGGCAGTTCCATTACCACCATTGCAGGGTTCATCGCTTTGTGCTTCATGACTTATACCCTGGGGATGGATCTGGGAATTGTCATGGCGAAAGGCGTTGTGTTCGGCGTCATCGGCAGCGTCACTGTCCTGCCATCCATGATTTTGATTTTCGATATTGTGATACAGAAAACCATGCACAGGGAAATCATACCTGCCATGGGGCGGCCAGCGGCCTTTATCACGAGCCATTCCAAAGCGTTCGGGCTGCTGTTCCTCGTTTTGCTGGCTCCATCGCTCATTGGCTATACGAATACGGATGTCTATTACAACCTGGATGCGACCCTGCCAAAGGAGCTGGACAGCATCGTTGCCAATGAAAAACTGGATGAACAATATGACATTGGATCCACTTACATGGTTCTGGCAGATGCCGAATTGCCCGGAAAAACGGCCAGAGCCATGTCGGATGAAATCAAGGAAGTGGAGGGCGTGAATGCAGTATTGGGAATCGATACGGTTCTGGGTCCTGCGATTCCAAAAGAAATGATACCGAATTCAGTGCTGGACGAATTGGAAGCGGGAGGCTGGCAGCTGCTCATCATCAATTCCCAGGAAAAGGTTGCCAGTGGCGCAGTCAACAAACAGATCAAGCAGATCGATCAGATTATCGGGCAATATGACGAAAAAGCCATGGTTATCGGGGAAGCGCCTTGTACGAGGGATCTGATCACCATTACGAACCATGACTTCAAAGTCGTGAGCATGGTATCGATTTTAGCGATTTTCCTCATCATCGCCATCAATTTCCGATCCGTTTCCCTGCCCGTTTTGCTGGTAGCGGTCATTGAACTGGCAATTTTCATCAACATGGGCATCCCTTTTTACACCGGGACCCGGCTGCCATTCATCGCATCGATTTGCATCGGCACCATCCAACTGGGGGCGACAGTGGATTACGCCATCCTGATGACGACCCGATTCCGGAGGGAGCTGCAGCTGGGACAGGAGCGGAAGGATGCGATACGCATTGCGCTGGAAACGTCCATTCCGTCCATCGTTGTCAGCGCGTTGAGCTTTTTTGCCGCAACCTTTGGCGTAGGCGTTTATTCGGACATTGACATGATCAGTGCGCTTTGCAGCCTGATGGCCAGGGGCGCATTGACCAGCATGTGCGTTGTGATTTTGATCCTGCCTGCCATGCTATTGCTGTTTGCGGGCGTGATTTGCAAGACCAGCAAGGGATTCAAGAAGGAAGAAACAACATGAAACGAAGAGCTTCGCATTTGGGAATGCTTCGGTCGATATGCCGCCGTGCCAAGGTGCGAGTTCAGCGGAGCCGGATGGTCGCCCCGGTTTCGCACCGGCCGACATGCCGCCATACCAAGGTGCGAGGGCGTTACACAGTATGAATAGAAGGAGGCTGTTTTGGATGAAACGAGAGAAGCGTAGCATGAAAATCCTGGCATGTGGACTGAGCCTGCTGCTGGCAGCGGGCAGCGGGGTTCCGGCGTGGGCTGCGGAGGAAGATGACGATGCAGCCGTATCGAAAGAAGAAACCGTATATGTCATGGCAAGGGAAAATGGCAGCGCGGATAAAATCATTGTCAGCGAATGGCTGAAGAACATAGGGCAAAGGAGCTTGCTGAAGGATTATACGGAGTTGAAAGAGATTGAAAACGTCAAAGGCGATGAGACCTTCGATGTTGACGAAGAGGGCGAAGGAACCTGGAAAGCAGAGGGCAGCGATATTTATTACCAGGGGGAAATCCAAAAGGATTTGCCCGTTGACATGCGCATCCAGTATACGCTGGACGGCAAAAAAGTCAGCGCAAAAGAACTGGCAGGGGAAAGCGGCCAGGTGGAAATCCGTTTTGACTACACCAACAATCAGAAAAAGGGAAAGGTGTATGTGCCTTTCGTTGTCATGACCAGCCTGGCGTTGGACAACGAAATCTTCACGGATGTGGAAGTGACCAACGGCAAAGTCATCAATGACGGGCAGACTTCGCTGGTTGTAGGCTATGCGCTGCCGGGACTGGAAGAAAGCCTGGACCTGGATGAAAGCGATGTGGACATTCCCGACCATGTAGTCGTGAAATGCAAGGCAACGGATTTCGCCCTGAGCGGAACGATGACGGTTGCCACCAGCAACCTTTTGGATGATTTGGACGTAGGAGGCATCGATTCACTGGACGATTTGGATCATGCGCTGGACGAATTGGAATCTGCGGCATCGGAGCTGCAGGATGGTTCGGCCACGCTGGAGGATGGCGCATTGAAACTGCAGGACGGTTCATCTGCGCTGAAAGACGGGACGGGGCAACTGGAAAAGGGATCATCCAAACTCAAGTCAGGGAGCAAGCAGTTGTCCAAAGGAACAGGTTCCCTGTACAGCGGAACGAAAACCCTGAAAGAAAAAATCGCCCAGCTGGGTTCGGGGCTGAAAGCGGCAAAGGATGGAACGGCGCAGCTGAAAAGCGGGGCAGGCCAGCTGAAAACGGGCGCAGGCGATTTGGAAAGCGGCGCAAAGCAGCTGCAGAGCGGCATCAAGCAGGCTTCCTCCAGCTTGGACGAGGCAGTGGCAGGGTTGGATCAGACCGTTGCTGGCGACAAGCAAGTCCTGGCTGGTTTGGAACAATTGCAGAATACCGTGACAGCCCTTGCCAATGCGAAGCAAATGGATGCCGCTCAAGCGAAGCAGATTAACGCTGTGCTAACACAAGCGATCGGCGGCCTGAACCAGACCATCGCCGGACAGGAGCAAGTTTCTCAGGGACTAAAAAATGGAAAATCAGGCCTTGGCGAGCTGCAGACTGGCGCAGGCAGCCTGGCAAGCGGTTCCAGCAAATTGAAAACGAACCTTGCCAGCCTGTCGGGCGGAGCGGATGATTTGTATGCAGGCATTGCGGCGGCCTGCGAAGGAGCCGGATTGCTGGAAGACGGAGCAGGTGATTTAAAAGATGGGGCGAAGGCAACCGACAAAGGAGCCAAGAGCCTGAGCAGCGGGGCCGCCGAGTTGAATAGCGGCGTGAAATCGGCAAACAGCGGAGCCAGGCAGCTCGATGATGGCATCGGCACGCTGGCTGAGGGAACCAGGGACTTGTCCAGCGGAATCGCCCAGTTCAAAAGCGATGGCATCGATGAGCTGGTAGATGCCTTTGAAGGCAACATATCCAAGCTTGCCGACCGGCTGGAAGCGTTGCAGGACGCAGCCGCCGATTACCAGAGCTTTGCCGGAAAGAAAGCGGATACGAAGGGTACGGTGAAGTTCATTTACAAGACGGATGGGATTTAAAATCTACCGCCAGCTGGCTGCACTATGTATGGCAGGGGCTGGAGGTTGGAAAAATTCGGGTTCAGGAGCCAGTTGACTGGCTTTTGGACCCGATTTGTTTCGTTATAGCTCTTCGTTCCCTTCCGCTTGCCAGGAGAAAATAAAACGGATTCGACACTTGCGTTTGACAAAACCTGACATCCTGTCGGGCTATAATCGAAGGACAAAAGCCCTTAAGAACATTTGAAAAATCGTTTTAGCCGTCCATGCGCCCATTTTGCGGCATCTTCCGTCCAAAAGCGTTTGCCGTAGCCCTGCGGCTGCGCCGTGCGCCTTTGGCCGGGGTCTTTCCCAAAATGGATGCGCATCTGGCAGGAAGGGCTTTTCAAATACGATCGAAAGGAGGTTTTTTCATTGACGGTTTACAGCGAGTTTTTATTTTTGGAAAACTTCGTGGCGGGGCTGCTGATCCTGGCGTTGACAGGGAAGCTCTGCGGCAGGACTTGCAGGCGTTTGCGAATGGTTCTGGCTGGAACCATGTGCGGCGCATACGCCTTTGTCCTGTTAGTGCCAATGGCTTGGATTTTGGCGGCGGCAGGCAAGCTGATTTTCTCCTTGCTGGTGGTCTTGGTGGCGTTTGGTTTTGGCAGCAAAACCCTTTACTGGAAAACGGTCGCCGTTTTTTACATCGTCAGCTTCCTCATGGGAGGAATCACCATAGCTCTCATGTATTTCATGAAGGTGCCTGGGCTTGCCGGGAATGGGAGCGTTTACCTTCACGGTGCATCGTGGCTTTCGATCGGGACGGGCATCCTTGCGACTTGGGTGCTGGGCAGTTGGTTGGCGGCATTCGTCCGGGGCAAGCTGCAGAAGGATAAGGTGTTTACCGACATTCAGGTGGAAATCGCAGAAAAGAACTGGGAAATGAGAGCCTTTGTCGATACGGGCAATTTTTTGCGGGAACCTATTTCCGGGCATCCTGCGGCGATCCTTTCCCCATCCTGCGGCCAGAAAATTTTGGACGAAATGAAGGATTCCATCGCTTGCCGCACTTGCGTCATTCCTTATCGCAGCGTAGGGCAGCGGGGCATGCTCAGCGGCGTGAGGCCTGACAGGATCATCGTGGAGGGCAAACCCATTGAAAAAATCGTCCTGGCCATCAGCAAGGAGGATTTTTCCCGCTGGAAGGGCGAAGAACGCTACGATGTTTTGCTGCAGCAGCAGGTTTTAGAAGGAGGCGAATTGAAACATGCATAGTGACAATAATTACATATGGAACATGAAAACCTTGTGGGAGTCTTTCAAATGCTTTTTCTTTGAACGCAAAAGGCAGATTTCCGACATTCATTATATCGGTGGGAGCGATGTGCTGCCACCGCCCCTCGACCCGGAGGAAGAGCAAAAGGCCTTGAAAGCTTTCATGGAGGGCAGCGAAGAAGCTCGGGCCATGCTCATCGAACATAACCTGAGGTTGGTGGTTTACATTGCCAAAAAGTTTGAAAACGCAGGGGTGAACGTGGAGGACTTGATTTCCATCGGTACTATCGGGCTGATCAAGGCGGTCAACACCTTTAAGATGGACAAAAACATCAAGCTGGCGACTTATGCGTCCAGATGCATTGAAAACGAAATCCTTATGTACCTGCGGCGAAACAACAAAACCAAGGGGGACGTTTCCCTGGACGAACCCCTCAATGTGGACTGGGATGGAAACGAATTGCTCCTTTCCGATATTCTGGGCACGGAAACGGATGTGGTGTATACCCACATCGAACAAGAAGTCAACAAAAATCTCCTGGATTACGCCATGGGCAAGCTTTCCCAGCGAGAAAAGGAGATCATGGAAATGCGCTTTGGCCTGTCAGGGGGCAGGGAAATGACCCAGAAAGAGGTGGCCGACCGCATGGGGATTTCCCAGTCCTATATTTCCCGGCTGGAAAAGAAGATCATCAGCCGGCTCCAGCGGGAAATCAGAAAGCTGGGGTGAGGTGCCGTTCCATTCCATTCCATGTCTCGTCTCGCAGCCCTGCATTGCGGAAATCATAGGGACAGGATCATGCAAAGAGACGGAGGAGCAGATAAAAAACCAAATACAAGAAATCCAGCGAAAAAGCAATTTTCATCTGTTTTTCAATGAGATAGCTGGGAGTAAACAGGATCAGGCTGCATGGCGATAACATATCGCAACATGCAGCCTTTTGTCATATGGGAAGAACAGAGGGCAAAGCCATTGTGGAAAAGTTGAATATTTATACAAAATTAATAATAAAAACTATTGATTTTCTCAAAAGAAAGGGTTATGATAGGAAGTATGTTTTTTCAAGTAGAATGACCCAGATTGCCGCAGGCGGTACGGGTCCAGCAGCAAAGGAGATGACATGGAGAAAAAAACCAAAGTGTTCATTGATGGGAAAGCAGGCACTACGGGTCTGGAAATCCAACAGAGAATCGAAAAGAGACGGGATTTGGAGCTTTTGTACATCGACGAGGAGCGGCGGAAAGACCTGGCAGAGCGAAGGCGGCTCATCAATCAATCGGATATCACATTTTTGTGTCTGCCTGACGCAGCTGCGAGAGAGGCGGTCGCACTGGTAGACAAAGAGAATGATTATACGAGGATTATCGATGCTTCCACTGCCCATCGGACGGCGGAAGGCTGGGCTTACGGATTCCCAGAGCTTTCTGCGCAGCACAGGGAGGCATTAAAAACGGCTGCCAGGGTGGCGGTGCCAGGGTGCTACGCCAGCGGATTCATTTCCTGCGTCTACCCACTTGTGGCAGCAGGCGTGGTACCCAGGGATTATCCTCTCACATGCCACGGCGTTTCCGGTTACAGCGGCGCTGGAAAAACGATGATCGCCATGATGGAGGGGGACAAGCCAAAGGAATGGGAATCGCCGAGGCAGTACGCATTGGGACAGAACCACAAGCATCTGCCGGAAATGCAGAAAATATGCGGTCTTGACTATCGTCCCATGTTCAATCCAATCGTGGATGATTATTACAACGGCATGGTGGTTTCCGTACCGCTGCATACCAGGTGTCTCGCAAAACCGCTGGGCTTTCGGGACATTCATCGCATCATGGAAACGCATTACAGGGGGCAGCGTTTTGTGAAGGTCATGGAACCCCAGGGCAGCGAGACGCTGAAAGATGGATTTTTGTCGGCCAATGCGCTGGCAGGAACAAATCGAATGGAGATTTTTGTCTGCGGAAACGAGGAACAGGTGCTGGTGGCATCCAGATTTGACAATTTGGGCAAAGGCGCCTCCGGCGCAGCCATCCAGTGCATGAACATCATGATGGGCATGGATGAAGCAACAGGGCTGTCGTAGCATCCATCCGAAAAGGGCAAAGGCCGCCGCGCCGATTCTGTTTTGGCAGCAGGCATTGCGGGAAATCCCCGCATGCGTCAAAAGCACTGGATCAAGCACTTTTTAAATGCGCTTTGGCAAACAATGGCTTTGGCGCGTCATATTTGACATGGATAGAAAGGGAGCGAAGAATGAAACACATGAAATACATGACAGGCGGCGTCTGTGCGCCGCAGGGCTTCAAGGCTGCGGGGATTCACTGCGGAATCCGTCCCGGCAACCCCGAAAAAAAGGATTTGGCGATGATCGCAAGCGACAAGCCATGCAGTGCGGCAGCGGTTTATACTGCGAACAAAGTGAAAGGTGCGCCTCTGCTGGTGACCAGGGAGCATCTTAAGGACGGCCGCGCAAAGGCCATCGTCTGCAACAGCGGAAACGCCAATACCTGTGCGCCGGGAGGCGAGGAGATTGCCAGGAAAACATGCCAGCTGGCCGCAAGGCAGATCGGCGTAGAGGAAGGGGATATCATCGTCTGCTCCACCGGCGTGATCGGCGAACCCCTTTCCATGAAACCCTTTGAGAAGGGAATGAAGCCGTTGGCAAGCATGCTCAGCGCTGACGGCGGAACCATGGCGGCGGAAGCCATGATGACCACGGACACGGTGTCCAAGGAATGTGCTGTGGAATTTGAAATCGATGGAACGATCTGTCACCTGGGTGCGGCGGCCAAAGGAAGCGGCATGATCAACCCCAACATGGCCACCATGCTTTCCTTCATCACCACGGATGCGGCTATTTCCCCGGAAATGCTGCAGCGGGCTTTGTCCGAAGACGTCAGGGACAGCTATAACCAACTCAGCGTGGATGGCGATACTTCCACAAACGACATGGTAGCCATTTTGGCCAATGGCATGGCGGGCAATCGGGAAATCACAGAAGAAGGCTCGGACTTCCAACTGTTTGCGGCAGCCCTGCGCATGGTTACGCAAAACCTTGTGAAAAAACTGGCAAGGGATGGAGAAGGGGCAACGAAGCTGATAGAGTGCAGCGTAAGCGGCGCACCTGACAAAGAAACGGCTCGCCGCCTTTCCAAGTCCGTCGTCAGCTCCGACCTTTTGAAAGCGGCCATGTTTGGCCAGGATGCCAATTGGGGTCGGGTCCTGTGCGCCCTGGGGTACGCCCAGGCGGAATTTGATGCCAGCGACATCCGAGTGGAAATGCGCTCTGCCAAGGGGGCGGTCAAGGTCTGTGAGCGTTCGGCCCTGTTCCCTCACAGCGAAAAAGAGGCGGCTGAGATTTTGTCGGAAGAAGAAATCCAGATCGACGTGGATTTGAACCAAGGTCGGGAAAGCGCAGCCGCATGGGGCTGTGATTTGACCTACGATTATGTTAAAATAAACGGGGACTATCGTTCATAAGGAGGATCCATGGTAAAGCAAAAATATTTGGACAAAGCGGAAGTCCTGATTGAGGCATTGCCCTACATTCAGCGATTCAACAGAAACATCATCGTCATCAAATACGGCGGAAGCGCCATGTTGGATGAGGAATTAAAGAAAAAAGTCATTCAGGACGTGGTATTGTTAAAACTGGTGGGCTTCAAGCCCATCATCGTCCATGGCGGCGGCAAAGAAATCAGCCGCTGGGTAGACAAAGTAGGCATGACGCCCCGTTTCGTCAACGGGCTGCGGGTCACGGACGAGGATACCATGGAGCTGGTGGAAATGGTTCTGGGCAAAGTCAACAAAGGACTGGTGAGCCTGGTGCAATCCCTGGGGGTGAAAGCCGTGGGCATCAGTGGAAAAGACGGCGGCATGCTCCAGGTTTCCAGGAAACTTTCCGGCGGTGAAAACATCGGCTATGTGGGACAGGTGGAAGAGGTGGATCCAAAGGTACTCTACGATCTGCTGGAAAAGGATTTCCTGCCCATCATTTTTCCCGTAGGCATGGATGCGGAGTTTAAAACTTACAATGTCAATGCGGATGATGCTGCATGCGCCATTGCAAAGGCCGTCAAAGCCGAAAAGCTGGCATTTTTGACGGACATAGACGGCGTATACAAAGACCCGGAGGATCCGAAAACCATCATTGCCGAGCTATACGCAAGCGAAGCGGAGCAGCTCATTGAAGATGGCTACATAGGCGGCGGCATGCTGCCGAAGCTGAACAACTGCATCGATGCCATACGAAGCGGCGTTTCCAGAGTGCATATCCTGGATGGGCGCATCCCCCACAGCATGCTTTTGGAAATATTTACGGACAAAGGCGCTGGAACGGCGATTTTAGGCGAAAGGGAGGCAAAATATTATCATGAAGACGCTTAACGTAAAAAAGATGGATAGACAGAAGATCGCTGGCACCTATGCTCGCTACGACTTGGTGGTGGATCATGGAAAAGGTGCTCTTTGCGTAGGGGAAGACGGAAAAGAATACATCGATTTTACTGCGGGAATCGGCGTAAATTCCTTGGGGTTTTGCGATGATGGCTGGATTCGGGCAGTGACAAAGCAATTGAAAAAATTGCAGCACGCATCCAACCTGTTTTACACCGAACCCCAGGTGCGGCTGGCGGACATGCTCACGGAGCGCACGGGCATGGAAAAAGTCTTTTTCGCCAACTCCGGGGCAGAGGCCAACGAAGCTGCCATGAAAGTTGCAAGGAAATACAGCAACCACAAATACGGAAATGACATCAACAGGATCCTGACGCTGGAAAATTCCTTCCACGGCAGGACCATGGCGGCCATCACAGCCACGGGGCAGGCAGGCTACCACAAAGATTTTTATCCCTTCTTAAAGAACCACGCTTACTGCAAGCCGGATGACATCGAGGATCTGCATCGAAAGGTGACGGACAAAACCTGCGCCATCATGCTGGAAATCATCCAGGGCGAGGGCGGCGTGGTGAACCTGGACAAGGCCTTTGTAAAAGAAGCGGAAGCGTTGTGCCGCCAGAAGGATATGGTTTTCATCGTGGATGAGGTGCAGACGGGCATTGGGAGGACGGGCAAGTTCTTCGCCTATGAATATTTTGGCGTGAAGCCGGATATCGTGACCTTTGCAAAAGGCATCGGAGGCGGCCTGCCCATCGGCGGAGCCTTGTTTGGAGAAAGGGTTTGCGATGTGCTGCAGCCGGGAGATCATGGGACGACTTACGGCGGAAACCCGGTGGCCTGCGCAGGTGCTTTGGAAGTGCTGAGGCGCATGGACGAAGCATTTCTCAAGGGCGTGGAGGAAAAGGGCGCATATATGAAAGAAAAGCTTTCTGCCAATCCCCAGGTTGCGTCCGTTTCCGGCATGGGGCTGATGATCGGCGTCGAACTAAAGGAAAAGGATGCGAAAGAAGTCGTAGCCGAAGCATTGGAAAAGGGGTTGATGCTCCTTACCGCAAAGGAAAAAATCAGGCTTCTTCCGCCCCTCACCATTACGGATGAAGAGATTGACAAGGGTCTGAAAATCCTGGAGGACGTCCTGGCGCATCCTTCAGCCGCACACTGAAATAATGCGCTGGCAAAGGGAATAAAACAACTGGGATTTGCGCATAAATAAGGTGTGCGACTCAGCATCGAATAGCTAAAGGGGAGCGAAGGGATGCGAGGACCTTATCGATGGCAAACAAGGTTGAAATCTGTGGCGTGAACACAGCGAAGCTGCCGCGCTACAAGGACAAAGAAATGATGGAAATGATCGAGCAGGTCAAGGCTGGAGATGAAAAAGTAAGGGAAGAATTCATAAAAGGGAATCTGCGTCTTGTGCTTTCCGTGATTCAGAGATTCAGCAATCGGGGCGAAAACCCGGACGATTTGTTCCAGGTGGGGTGCATCGGGTTGATTAAAGCCCTGGACAATTTTGACACGTCCCATGGCGTGAAATTCAGCACCTATGTGGTTCCCATGATCATCGGGGAAGTACGGCGGTACCTGCGGGACAACAACAGCATCCGGGTATCCCGATCGCTGCGGGATACGGCATACAAAGCGCTGCAGGTGAAGGAAAAACTTTCCAGGGACATGCAGCGAGAACCGACCGTGACAGAAATCGCCAGGGAACTGGATTTAAAACGGGAGGATGTGGTGATGGCGCTGGACTCCATCCAGGATCCGATTTCTCTCTTTGAACCGGTATTCCACGACAACGGCGATGCGGTCTATGTGATGGATCAGGTCAAGGACATGAAAAACACCGATGCCAAGTGGATCGAAAACATTTCCCTGTCCGAGGCCATGAAAAAACTTTCTTCCAGGGAACGAAACATCCTCACCATGCGTTTTTTCGAGGGGAAAACCCAAATGGAGGTGGCGGAGGAAATTTCCATCAGCCAGGCGCAGGTGTCCAGGCTGGAAAAAAACGCATTGAAGCATATGCGCAAATATGTGTAGAGTGCGAGAAACTTTTGCTCTGGGGACTTGTCCTCGGAGAGCGTTGCTCTCCTGTGGAGGTTCCCGCTGCAAGAGTTTCTCGCCGGGCTTTTTGGATCAATGCTTTTGGCGATGACAAAAATTATCATTGACAAACAATTTGGTGGGTCTTCTCGATATCATCCGTGCATCACGTTATCACAATAAAGGGGCAAGGCTGGCCACGTCAGTTCCATTTCCGCAGCAGGCGTTCGCTGCATCGTACCATTGCGAGCAAGCGGGTTTGTCCTGCGGGCATCGCAAGACAGATAGACAACGACAAAAAAAATAAGAATCAAAAGCCATATGCGGTCAACGATGATTGATGCATATGGCTTTTGTCATGTTCATGTTCATTTCCCCCGACATCCTTTCGCTTTAACCTCAAATTGCCTTGCAGCCGACAAAACCAGCGGAGCCGCTTGCGCTTTTTCCGCCGATCGCCTTCGAGGGGAAGCCTGTATCTTGCTTGGCAATTTTGCGCTCTTTTAGGACACATATGCATATAGGTATATCAACATGCGTATATTATGGACTGAAAATCAAAAAGAATTTACGCTAAAATATGCCTATAGAAGTGAGGTCGCATATCGTGAATTACGCACTAACGAAAATTGAATCCATTCGTATGAAAAAGGGCATAAGCAAATACAGATTGGCTTCGGATGCGAAGATTCCGTATACAACGTTGACAAATATGTACAAAAAGGATACGATGCCAACGCTGCCTACCTTACAGAAAATCTGTGAAGGCTTGGACATGACCATGGCACAGTTTTTTACGGACGAAGACGACAAGGTTGACTTGACGAACCAACAAAAGCAATTGCTCCTGCTGTGGGAAAAACTCCCCAAAGACATGCAGGCAAGAGCGATCGGATATTTGGAAGGCCTGCTCGGAAAGTAAAGGGGCATCCAAGACATGCAGCCAGGCGGGAAAGGGCGCAGAACTTGGACATGAAAGAGAAAAAAGCGCTGTTGTGCAGCAAATACGATGACATTGGCAGGCTTTTGAGCATCCATAACGTGCATGCGCAGGATCGGGAAGATTTGCTCCACGACATTTTCGTCAATGCACTGCGTTCCCTGCACAAGCTTAGAGATCCGGATAAAATGAATGCTTGGCTGTGGAAAATCGCAAGGAACGAGGTCAGGCAATATTGGCGCAATGTGTTAAAAAACCGCAAGTTGATGCGCTCTCTGGATTCCGGTGACGTGGAAGCACAGATGCCCCCTGTGGATGATGCCAATTACCGCAGGCTGGAGAAGAAAATCGATCGGATGATCGATCGGCAGGAACTGGAGCGGACGCTCAGCCGTTTGTCAGACAAAACATTGGATCTCCTCCACCTTTACTATTTTGAAGGTTATGCGCTCAGGGAAATCTCGCACATCATCGGCGAAAACGAAGGAACGGTAAAGAGCAGGCATGCAAGAGGCCTGATTCGGCTGCGCCAAATCCTCGTTGCGGCAAGAGTAGAAAAAAAGCTCACAGAAGAAGAAATCCTTGCGGAAGTGCTGGTAAAGAGCGACCTCCGCATGAAAGGCAACGCCCATCCATAAAACGGCAAAAAAAAAGCGGCAAAGCCCGAAAGGGACGGGTCGCTTTTTTGTAATGTGGGAAATACTGATTGTATGATTTGACGAAAACTGGTAAAATAAGAGCAGGCAGGAAAATCCCAGCCATAGGATTTGGCAGTGGGTCGCGAATCACATGGCGATAGAATCAGGAGGAACAGAAGATGGAAAACATATGTGAAATGCTTGGAACCCGTTACCCGATCATCCAGGGCGCCATGGCCAGAATCGCAGAATGCAATCTGGCGGCAGCAGTCAGCAACGGCGGCGGCCTTGGAATCATCGCTTCCGGTGGAGAATCGGCGGACTGGCTGAGACAGCAGATCCAAAAGGTGCGGGAAATGACGGGCAAGCCCTTTGGCGTGAACCTGATGCTCCTTGCGCCAAACGTAGAAGATCTGATAGAAGTGGTCTGCGAAGAAAAGGTGCCGGTCGTAACCACCGGTGCGGGAAATCCGGGGAAATATATCGCAAAGATGAAGGAACATGGAATCAAGGTGGTTCCGGTCATCGCAAACGTGGCGTTGGCGCTGCGGGTACAAAGGGCTGGAGCCGATGCGGTGGTAGCGGAAGGAACCGAGGCGGGTGGCCACATCGGAGAAACCACCACCATGGCGTTGGTACCCCAGATCGCCGATGCGGTACACATCCCAGTCATCGCAGCGGGGGGAATCGCGGACGGCAGAGGCGTGGCAGCAGCTTACATGCTGGGAGCAAAGGGAGTACAGGTAGGCACCCGCTTCCTGGTAGCCGATGAATGCATCGTGGCTCAAGGGTACAAGGATGCCATACTCAAGGCAAAGGACTCCTCGACCGTGGCTACGGGAAGGAGCACGGGCCATCCGGTGCGGGTCATCAAAAACAAGCTGGCAAGGGAAATCCTGTCTTTGGAAAAGAAAAACGAAGACGTGGAAAGGATCAACGAGCTTTGTACAGGAACCTTGGCGGCAGCCGTCCGGGACGGCGATGCGGAGCATGGAAACATCATGTCGGGGCAGATTGCGGGTCTGGTAAAGAAGGAACAGCCCGCAGCGGAGATCATAGAAGAAATGTTTAAGGAGGCAGAGGAGATTTATGAAGATCGGAATCACATTTGCAGGGCAGGGGGCGCAGTATCCGGGGATGGGAAATGACCTCTATCGAACCTACGAATCGGCGAAGGAAATCTTTGATATGGCAGGGCAGCAGGTGAAGGATTGGTGCTTTGAGGGGGATGAAGAAACCTTAAAGCAGACCCATGTGACACAGCCCTGCGTTTATACCGTCACCATGGCGGCTTACCAGGCGTTTTTGGAGGCTCTGGAAAAAGAGGGCTTGGCGAAGGATGTGGAAATCATCGGCTATGCCGGGTTCAGCCTGGGAGAATATGCGGCTCTCACAGCCACAGGATCCATCGATACAATCAGGAAGGGCATGGAAATCGTCACAAAGAGGGGCCAGCTGATGAACCAGGCCGGACTGGATTCCAATGGAGTGCCGAGGGGCAAAATGGCCGCAGCCATGGGAAAACGAGGGCCGATTCTGGAAGTGGTGGAGGAAGCCAGGGAGGATGGCATCCTGGAAGGAGTGAATTTCAATTCGCCATCCCAGACCGTAGTGGCAGGAGACAAAGATGCCATCGAACGTTTCGTGAAAGCTGCCAAGGCAAAGAGGATTCGCGCCATGGTGCTGCCAGTGGGAACGGCGTTTCACAGCCCGATGATGGTTCCGGCTGCCGAAGCGCTGAAAACCATCCTCAGGGACGCAGGGCTGAAACAGCCCAATGGAAGGATTTATGCCAATATCACGGCGGAAGACATGATGAAAGACTTCGATGGAGGGCAGGTAGGGGACTATCTGGCCGATGTCATGTCGCGCCAGGCCATGAGTCCGGTTTACTGGGAAGAAACCATTGGGAATTTCAAACGGGATGGGGCGCAGGCCCTGGTTGAGATTGGACCGGGCACCACCTTGTCCGGCCTGGCGAAAAAGACAGAGCCAGGGCTGGGTCGTTTCCATATTGAAAATGCAGAAAGCCTGCGGGAAACCATGGAAGGCATCAAGGCGTTGAAGGAGGGGGAATAAACATGCTTCAGGGAAAGTCGGCCATCGTCACGGGGGGCATCCGGGGCATCGGAAAAGCCATCGCCGAAGAATTTTGCAAAAATGGCGCAGACGTGCTTCTCTGCTACAGGAGCAACGAGGAAAAGGCGCAGGAAACCGCAAAGGAACTGGCGCAATATGGCACAAAAGCGGAGCTGTTCAAAGGAGACGCAGCGGATCCCCAGACCGCCATCGATGCGGTAGCAAAGGCAAAGGAACTCTTTGGAAAAGTCGATATTCTGGTGAACAATGCGGGAATCACCAGGGACAAACTGATCATGCGCATGTCGGAGACGGATTTTACCGATGTGATCGATGCGAACCTGAACGGTTCCTTTTACTTCCTCAAGGCGGCTGCGAAAATCATGGTAAAGCAGAAATCCGGTAGGATCATCAACCTGTCCTCCGTGGCAGGCGTGAAGGGGAATCCAGGGCAGGTCAACTACAGCGCATCCAAAGCGGGCATCGTGGGCATGACCATGTCGGCCGCCAAGGAACTGGGAAGAAGGGGCATCACGGTCAATGCCATCGCACCGGGATTCGTTGAGACGGACATGACCGCCGTCATGACTGATGAACAAAAAGCGAAAATTGCGGAATCCATCAGCATGGGAAGGACGGGAAAGCCGAAGGACATTGCCAAGACTGCGCTGTTCCTCGCTTCCGAAGGAGCGTCCTACATCACAGGGCAAACCATTTGCGTCGATGGTGGATTGACAATGTAAGGAAATGGAAGGAGAAGACAAAAGCCAATGGAAAAGAGAGTTGTAGTGACAGGAATGGGAGCCGTGACACCGGTTGGAAACACGGTTGCCGAATCGTGGGAAAGCATCAAAGCCGGAAAACACGGCTTTGGAACCATCAGTCATTTTGACATTGAACCCCACAAGGTAAAGATGGGAGCGGAAGTCAAAAACTTCGATTTTGGCGACAAGCGCGCGGCGAAACGGCTGGATCGTTCCTCCCAGTTCGCACTGGTCGCCGCAGAGGAGGCCATGAAGGACAGCGGCATCGTCAGCGGCGAAAACGTAGCGCCGGAACGCTTTGGCATTTTCGGCGGAACGGGAATCGGAGGCATCACCACACTGGAAAACGAAGTGACGAAATGCGTCAAAAGGGACAATTTGACGAGGGCATCCGCCTTGCTGGTGCCCATGGTCATGCCGAACGCCATATCCGGCAATTTGTCCATCAAGTTCAACGCCAGGGGAACCTGCTTCGGCGTGGTGTCCGCATGTGCGTCCGGTACTCACAGCGTGGGAGAAGCTTTTCGCAATCTGAAGCACGGGTATTCCGATGTGCTGCTGGCAGGTTCAGCGGAGTGCGTGTTTACGCCGGTCTGCTTTTCCGGGTTCGCCAACATGACGGCCATGTCCACCAGGACGGATCCGGACAGGTGTTCCACGCCCTTTGATTTGGAGCGGGATGGGTTCGTCCTGGGAGAGGGCGCAGGATTTCTGGTGCTGGAAGAATTGGAGCATGCCCTCGCCAGGGGAGCGAAAATTTATGGCGAGATCGCAGGCTACGGCGCAACCTGCGATGCTTATCACATCACATCCCCTGCGCCGGACGGAGAGGGTGCGGCAAAAGCCATGGAACTGGCCATTGCAGAAGCCGGAATCTCGCCGGATCAAGTCGATTATATCAATGCCCACGGGACGGGCACGCCCTA
Source organism: uncultured Zhenpiania sp. (assembly GCA_964625475.1). Taxonomy (GTDB): domain Bacteria; phylum Bacillota; class Clostridia; order Peptostreptococcales; family Anaerovoracaceae; genus Hominibacterium. The sequence continues at coordinate 25,640 of CAZVBL010000022.1, forward strand.
CAACGATTTGTTTGAGACAAATGCGATCAAAGAAGTATTTGGCGAGGACACGAAGGTTCCCGTCAGCTCCACCAAGAGCATGGTCGGCCATCCTTTGGGAGCCGCAGGCAGCATCGAAGCCGTGTTCTGCATCAAGGCCATCGAAGACGGTTTCATCCCGGCGACCATCGGCCTGGAAAAACCGGATCCTGAACTGACGTTGGATTACGTTCCAAACGAAGGGCGGGAAGAAAAGCTGGATTATGTGCTGTCCAACTCTTTGGGATTTGGAGGCCACAACGGAACGCTGATTGTAAAGAGCTTTGTCCGGTAATGATTGTAAAAAGGTTTGACCGGCAATGTGGAAAATGTGGAGAAAAATTGTGAAATGTCAAGAAATCAGGTGATGACATGTTGTTGAACCAGGAGCAGATTAAAGAAATCATCCCCCACAGGGAACCCTTCCTTCTCGTGGATGAAGTGTTGGAAATGGAACCGGGAAAATCCATCACGGCAGTGAAACATGTAAGGGAAGAGGAATATTATTTTCAGGGACATTTCCCGGAGAGAAAGGTCATGCCCGGCGTCCTGCAGATAGAGGCTCTGGCCCAGGCGGGGGCCATCGCTGTCCTTTCCCTTCCTGAAAACAAAGGGAAGCTGGCATTTTTCGGTTCCATCAAAGAAGCGAAATTCAAGCACCAGGTGGTGCCGGGGGACACCCTGACGCTGAAGGTTCATTTTGAAAAGATGAGACGCAGGGCAGGAACGGGCAAAGCGGAGGCATATGTGGGCGACAAGCTGGCATGCCGATGCGAAATCATGTTTATGTTTGAGTAAGGAGAATCCCCATGCTTCGGATTTTTTATGGGCGGGAAAACATCGACAAAGAACGCTTTCTGTTCGATTCCATCAAAGGAAGGACTTTGCTGCTGGTGCCGGATCAATTCACCCTGCAGGCAGAGCGGGACGCCTTTTTTTATCTGGGAACCAGGGGGCTGATGGATTTGGAAGTCGTCAGCATTTCCCGCCTGGGGCTGAAAATCCTGGCAGAAACGGGCGGCGGCAGACAGCCCCTCATCGACAAGTACGGACGGCACATGCTCCTGACGAAAATCCTGGCGGAAAACAAGGAGAGCCTGGGCATCTACAGAGGGCTGGAGCGCAAGCAATCCTTCATCGAAATGGTGAACGATTTCATTTCCGAATTGAAGCAATACGGCGTGGGGCCTTCGGAGTTGGAGGAGCTTTCGGCGGAGTTGGAAGAAACGGCTTTCCTGAAAAAAAAGCTCAAAGACATGAGCCTGATTTTCAAGCATTACGAAGCGCAGATACAGGGAAAGTACCTGGACACGGAAGATTACGTCAGCCTGTACGCTGGCAAAATCCAAGATTCCCAGATGGTTCGCCGCTCGGCAATCTGGGTCTTTGGCTTTGATTCCTTTACCCCAAAAAACGTGGAAGTCATCGGAAACTTCATGCAGACGGCGCCGCAAGTGAATCTTGTTTTGACCTGCGACGCAGGCGGCAGGGACGATGCGCTTTTCTCCCTGACCAGGGGCATCATGAAAACATTCTGCGATTTGGCTGAAACATTCCATGTCCCATGGGAGAAAAGCCAAATCGGGGACAGCTATGAAATAAAGGGGAAAAAAGCTGCCATCGCAGGCCTGGAGCAGGAGATCTATGCCATTCCCGCAAAGAAGCAGCCCCACCATGACGGCATCACTTTGGTGAAAGCCGCCAATTTTTACAGCGAAGCGGAGTCGGCGGCGGCGCAGGTGCTGTCCCTAGTGCGGGATCAGGGGCTGGCTTACCGGGACATTATCCTCATTTGCAATGACCTGGAGACGAGGGGGAGCATCGTCAAGCGGGTTTTTTCCCAGTACGGAATCGATTTGTTCCTGGACAAAAAGCAGAGCATCCTCCACAATCCGGCCTCTGTGTTTCTCCTGTCCCTTTTGGACATCAACAGCAAAGGCTATCGGACGGAAGAGCTGTTTCGCCTTTTGAAAACCGGCCTCACGCCTTTGCCCTGGGATCGAATCGAAGCATTGGAAAAGTACGCCCGAAAGTACCGGATTCGGGGCAACCGCTGGAAGTCGCCCTTTACGCAGGGAACCAGCGAGTATGGATCGGGAGAGTGGGAAAGGCTGGAAGAAAGCCGCAGCCAGGTCGTGGAACTCATTGAACCCTTCCGGGAGCGGTTTGCGAAGGGAAATACCGTAAAAGAGCGGGTTCGGATTTTATACCAATATCTTGCAGAAGACTGCGATCTGCCCCACAGGCTGGAAGGGCTCATGGAAACGCAGCAGGAGCAGGGCTTTTTTGCGGCTGCGGAGGAAACCGCCCAGGTCTGGGGCCTGCTGATGGATGTGCTGGATCAGTTCGTGGAGATCGTAGGCGAAGAATCCCTGCTGGCGGAAAGCTTTGGCGACATTCTAAAGGCCGGGCTGGAATCCATCGAGGTGGGGCTGCTGCCGCCCTCTGCGGACGGACTGATGATGGGCACCATGCAGAGAACCAGGACCAGCCATGTGAAAGCCATGCTGGTTTTAGGCGCAAACGAAGGACTGTTGCCCGCTTCTGCCCCCATGGACAGCATCCTCAACGAAGAGGAAAAACGCTTTTTGGCAGAGCGGGACATTGAGATCTGCAAGGTGGAAGAAATACGGCTGTTGGAGGAAAAGTTGGCCATATACAAGAATCTATCCCGCCCTTCCCACGTTCTGTGGATGAGTTATTCCGTTTCCGATGGAGATGGGCGGGAAATCAAGCAATCCCAAATCATCACAAAGCTGCAGGACATTTATCCGCAGCTCACAGCGGAGCCGGATGTTGTCAACGGCGGCGATCCAATGGCGTTGGTCCAGGCAGAAGACGCAGCCATGGAGCATTTGACGGAAGCCCTGCGCCGCATGATGGATGGTGGCAAATTGGATTCCGTATGGGAGCAGGCTGCCGGATGGTACCGGCAGAGCGGCCGCCTTTCCACAGTAGAATCGGGGCTGTTTTTCACGAATCGGCAGGAGCGGATCAACGAACGATTTGTGCAGGAACTTTACAAACGGGATCCGAACGAGGGGGCGTTGACGGTAAGCCCCTCCAGGCTGGAACGGTACAGCCGCTGTCCCTTTTCCCATTTCATCGGTTACGGCATCAGGCCGGAGGAAGAGCGGATTTACGAGGCAGGCGGCAGGGAATTGGGCGACCTGTACCATGCCTGTCTCATGGAATTTTCCAAATGGCTGACCCAGGACGGGGTTTCGGTGAACGATCCCCAATCCCGTTGGATGACCGTTTCCAGGGCGGAATGTGAAGAAAAAATTGCGGAAATCCTCAAGGAGGAAACCGCCGACTATCGGGAGGGTCTCATGACCCAGGGCAAGGAAGAACGCTATCGCGGCGGACGGCTTTTGGAAATTTGCAATGAAATCGGCTGGATCCTCATCGACCATGTTCGCAGGGGCAGCATCCGTAGCATGGCCTTTGAACAGGCGTTTGGCCAGGGGCGGAGCCTCCGGCCCATAACCGTGGAAACGGAGCAGGGCCAGGTGACCATCGAGGGAAAAATCGACCGCATCGATTTTCTGGAAGACGGCAGGGTCAAAATCATCGACTACAAGACGGGTCGTGAAAAATTCAGCGCAAAAGAGGCGGAAAAGGGCTTTCGGCTGCAGCTGATGCTGTACCTGAGAGCAGCGCAGGAGCAAGAACGGGAGCCTGCCGGGGTTTTTTATTTCCTCATTCAGGAACCTTCCGTGAGCGCAGAAACCATACCATTGGGAAAGCTCGCCGAAACGGTGAAACGGGCGGCAAAAAAGGCTTGCCGCATGGATGGGATCATGGTGGACGATCCCAAAGTCATCGGGGACATCGCAGGGGAAATCTCCGATTATTCGGACATCGTGCCTCTGAAGCGGACGAAAAACGGGGTCGTTGGAACGGGAAGCGGCAGTCTTTTGGAGGAAGGGGAGTTCCAGGATCTGCAGCATGCGGTGGACGAAACGATAAAGGAGCTTTGCGCCGGCTTGCTCAGTGGCACGATAGAAATCAGGCCGAAGAAATCCGGTGAACAGAGTGCCTGCACCTACTGCCAGTACAAAGGCATTTGCCAGTTCGATCTGGCATTTGAAAGCTGCAAATATGAAATCATCTGAGCTTCGGAACGCCGTCTCAGGAAATGGATGGAATCCGACTTTCCCCCTGCGTAACTGCCGTTTGTTGTTCCTGCAGCAGGTGGAGCGTAAGGATGGAAAGGAATTGGGCGGAAGTCGGCTTGCTGCGGCTTCCGCCCTTGGACAGCCGCATTAGCAGGTCAGGTTCGTTCGCCCATGCGATGCGGACGATGGTTCGGATGTTGCGTTCCACGCAGCTCGCAGTGGTATTGTAGCGGTGCGCCACCGCAGGATAGAGCCGTTTGGTCACAAGGGACAGTCGTTCCAAGTCCTCCATGGCCATGGCAACCGCCAGGGAGACATAGCAAAAGCCGGTATAATTGGCAGTGATGCCGAGGGAGTTCAATAGTTCGTGGATTCGTGCGATCATGTTGTTCCCACCTTTCTGCTGCAAAATAGATTTATGGTTCCTGTCCCTTATGGCCAGCGCAAAATTACCCATCAGAAGCGATAGGGGATAAGGGTGTTGAAAGCAAAGGCGCATGTCGGCCAGGGGCGCTCCATGGCCCCATGGGGCAAATTTTGTGAATCCGCCACAAAGGGTTGCTTTCATCTACAAGGATAATCGAAAAAAGTCGAAAAAGGAAGAACGAGATATCGGTTTTTCTGGACGGTTTATCGTCGAAAACTGTCGGAAACGAGATGAATGCGCTTTTGAGCGCATTTCATAGGCCTGCAATGCTTAGCGAATCACTGCTCTTGCAATCCCCATTCTTTGAACAATTGCGAAACGGCATCCTGTTTTTTCAAAAACTTTTTTGCCTGTTTGGAACCCGTGGCTCCCGACAATGAAAAAAGCCCTGGATGCCGCCAAACAAGCGAATCCCAAGGCTTTCTACCTGGTGGAGAATACGGGGCTCGAACCCGTGACCTCTTGACTGCCAGTCAAACGCGCTCCCAGCTG
>CAZVBL010000023.1:0-30488 GCA_964625475.1 uncultured Zhenpiania sp.
TTTCAAAGGAGATTCATGGTATAATGAACGCAACCGACCGAAACGGCGTTGCCGCAAGGGTGCGTTCATTGAATCATGAATATCGATCGGATTTTCAAAGGAGATTCATGGTATAATGAACGCAACCGACCGAAACGGCGTTGCCGCGGGGAAGCGTTCATTGAATCACGAATATCGATCGGATTTTCAAAGGAGATTCGTGGTACAATGAACGCAACCGACCGAAACGGCGTTGCCGCAAGGGTGCGTTCATTGAATCACGAATATCGATTGTAGGTTTAAAGGAAATTCGTGGTATAATGAGCACATGTGATCTTAACGGCGTTGCCGCAAGGAAGTGCTCATTGAATCACGAATCCTATTGTGTGTTCGGTGGAGATTCGTGGTTTCGTGAAAGGAGAGTCCGGGATTCTGATGGATATGAAAAAAACAATCATGAATCAAGAAGATTTGGAAATGGAAGAAGCTTTTCGGGAAGGGATTCGGCAATCGGTGCAAGAAGTGCTCGATGCCGGACATCCCATTGTTAAATATGACTACGACTTAAAAAAACCTTATTTTCTGTATCCGAATGGCGAAAAAAAATATGCATATTAGAAAACCCGAGATTATCGTATTTGCAGGTCCAAATGGAAGCGGAAAATCGTCAGTCACGAAAGCCGCACGCATCGTAGGGAAATATGTGAACGCAGATGAAATCAAAAAAGAGCAAAATTGTACAGACATAGAGGCCGCAGAAATTGCCGATTCCATACGACAAAAAGAGCTGCTCACCAAAAATGATTTTACATTTGAAACGGTTCTCTCCACCACCAGGAAAATTGATTTTCTGGAAATCGCCAAGGAGAATGGGTATTTCATCAGATGCATCTATGTTCTGACAAAAGATCCAAATATCAATGTCTACAGGGTCATTTCCAGAATGGAAAGCGGCGGTCACGGCGTTCCGGCTGACAAAGTTGTTTCAAGATATTACAAGTGCCTTGCGTTACTGCCTAAAATCTACGATTTGGCAGACACCTTTTATCTTTATGACAATAGCGATGAATTAACGAGGGTTGCTGTCAAAAAGAGGGACATTCTTGAATTGAATCCATGCGACCATTGGAAACAATCGGAAATCCAAACCTTATTAGGCATTGCGGAGATGGAATGACCGACAAATGCCGCCCAAGCCCAACGGCAAAAAAACATGTTTTCGTTTTCTATGAACGATACGATTGGCAATAATCGTCATGCTTCCTTCCTCATGTAAACGATTACGTTCTTTACGTTCTCCCTAAACCCGCCCGAAAAAGCCACACAGAGCTTCTGTATGTCCTTCGCCAAATAAAATCTGCGAAACTGCAGGAAAAATATCGTTTTTTTGCGAATATTCTCATAAACTTTCCCTGAATTTTCCGCAAAAATTTTCTATCTGTGGTATAATGTAAATGGGAATCATTCCGATACATGGCGCAGGGCGCAAGCTCCTGCGTTGGAAGATAAAATTCAATGGATAAGAAGGTGACAACATGCGAAAAGAAGACCGACTCACCGAAAAGGATCTGCACCCCTTCAACAGGGGCAAGGGGTTTGACTGCTATGAACTCCTGGGCGCCCACAAGGGGCACAGAGACGGAAGGGATGGCTATCGCTTTTCGGTATGGGCGCCCCTTGCGAAAAGCGTCCGGGTAACGGGTCAGTTCGATGACTGGAAGGGGGAACGCTTTTACATGCAGCCTGTGGGCGGCAGCGGCGTATGGGAAACGTTCGTGCCTGACGCAGCAGACGGCATGCTCTACAAATATATGATAGAAACGCCGGAAGGAGAAATCCTGTACAAGGCGGATCCCTTTGCTTTCTCAGCGGAAGTAAGGCCCGGAACAGCTTCCCGGCTGGCAGGGATCTCCTATGGCTGGCACGACAGGGCTTGGATGAACCAGCGCAAAAAGGGTTCCCATTTCAAGAAACCTCTGAACATTTATGAAGTCCATCTCGGCTCCTGGCGGCAGCATGAAGTTGGGGATGATGCAAAAGACGGCGGCATATCCGCATTTTATACATATCGAGAGCTGGCTGACGAACTGCCTGCTTATGTAAAGGACATGGGATATACCCATGTGGAGTTCATGCCTGTGATGGAGCATCCCTTCGATGGCTCCTGGGGCTATCAGATTACCGGGTATTATGCGCCTACCAGCAGGTACGGTTCACCCACGGATTTCAAGTACCTGGTTGACTGCCTGCATCGGGCGGGCATCGGCGTGATTTTGGACTGGGTGCCGGGACACTTTTGTCGGGATGCCCATGGGCTTTGTCAGTTCAACGGCTCCCAGCTCTACGAATCGGAAGAGCATGCGGAATGGGGCACTTACAATTTCGATTACGGGAGGCCCGAAGTCCGCAGCTTCCTCATTGGAAACGCAGTTTACTGGCTGAAGGAATACCATGCCGACGGCATACGGGTGGATGGGGTCAGCAGCATGCTGTACCTGAACTACGGGCGAGATGATCAACCGGATAAAAAGCGGTTCAATGAACACGGAGGAGAGCAGAACCTGGTCGCACAGGCCTTTCTTCAGGATTTGAACAAAGCCATCGGGAAACTGTTCCCGGATGTGTTCACCATCGCAGAGGAAAGCACGGCCTGGCCCCTGGTGACTTATCCTCCAAAGGACGGCGGACTGGGATTTCACTACAAATGGGACATGGGCTGGATGAATGATACGCTCCAGTACTGCGCTTTGGATTTCCCGTTCCGGGACGGCAGCCACCAGCTTTTGACCTTTTCTATGATGTATGCGTTCAACGAGAACTTCATCTTGCCTCTGTCCCACGATGAAGTGGTGCATGGCAAATGCTCCCTCATCGGACGCATGCCCGGGGACTATTGGCGGCAATTCGCAGGGCTTCGGCTCCTGCTCATGTACCAAATGTTCCACAGCGGGGCCAAAATGAATTTCATGGGCAACGAGATCGGGCAGTTCATCGAATGGCGGTTTTACGAAGGGCTGCAATGGTTCCTGCTGGACTACGAAGCCCATGCCAGGCACCAGGCCTTCGTCCGGGAAGCAAACAAATTTTACAAGCGGCAGCCTTCCCTGTGGGAGGAAAATTACACATGGGATGGCTACCAGTGGCTGGATGCGGACAACCGGGAGCAAAGCATCCTGGTGTTCATGCGGCGGGCCAAAGATCCGAAGGATTTCACCATCGTGCTGCTGAACTTCCAGCCTGACACTTACGAGAAATATAAGGTCGGCGTGCCTGAAAAGGGCGTATACGTGGAACGCTTCAATTCCGATGAACAGAAATTCGGCGGGAGCGGCCACATCAACCCGAACCCGCGGACGGCGAAAAAGGGGACATGCCACGGCCAGGAGCAATACATCGAAATCACCGTGCCGCCCATTGGGGCAACCGTTTTTTCGCTCCGTAAAAAACGCAGCAAGCGCAAGGCAAAAACCACAAAGTGCGGTTCAGCGCAAGCACATGGGAAAATCACCGAAAAAGGAGGAAGCAATCATTGATTTTTGAAAGCAAAGACGATTTTAAGCAACAGTATAGCGCAGAATCCATCGAACTTATGGCCAGGCCCCTCGCTCAATGTTCAAAGCGGGAAAAATACGAAATCCTGGTGCGGCTCATTTCTTCTCATATTGGAAAACTCCATACGGAGGCCAAGCAGCGCCATGAGAGCCTGTCAAAAAAAAGGGTCTACTACTTTTCCATGGAATTTCTCATCGGCAAGCTGCTGGACAACTACCTCATCAACCTGGGGATCGAAGACATTGTGCGCAGCGGCCTTGCGGAAATGGGGGAGGATTTGGACGAGCTGTGTGAAATGGGTCCGGATCCTGGCCTTGGGAACGGGGGTCTGGGGAGACTGGCGGCTTGCTTCCTGGATTCCATGGCGTTTGAGGACATCGCCGGCATCGGCATGGGAGCGCGTTACCACTTTGGGTTGTTCCAGCAAAAAATTGAGGACAAAAAACAGGTGGAAGAACCCGACCCCTGGCTCATCAACGGGTATCCATGGGAAATTCGCAATTCCAACGTGGCGATCGAAGTCCACTTTGGCGGCACTGTAAACCGCAGCTATGAAAACGGGAGAATCAATTTCAAGCATGTGGGCTACCAGAATGTCCTGGCCGTTCCCTACGATGTGCCCATCGTAGGCTATGGCGGCAAAAATGTCAACATGCTGCGGTTGTGGCAGGCGGAGCCGGCAGAGGAAAAAATCGACCTGGAGGCTTTCAGCAGGGGCGAGTACAGCGAGGCGGTAAGGGAGCGGAACGAAATCGAGGCCATCACGGCCATTCTGTACCCGGACGACAGCACGCCAGCCGGAAAAGAGCTGCGGCTGAAGCAGGAGTATTTCCTCGTGGCTGCGGGAATCGCTTCCCTGATGTACCATTACAAACAGGAATTTGGCACTGAAAAGTGGGATGCCTTTCCAGACCACGTCTCCATCCACACCAACGACACCCATCCGGCTCTATGCGTGCCGGAACTGATGCGGTTGCTGCTGGATGAAGAAAACCTGGAGTGGGATCAGGCCTGGGAGATTACGACAAACGCTATCTCCTTTACCAATCACACTGTCATGCCGGAAGCTTTGGAAACGTGGCCAATCGACCTGATGCAGAGCTTGCTTCCAAGGGTTTACATGATCATTGAGGAGATCGACCGGCGTTATCGGGAAAAGATGATGAACGAGAGGGACGACTGGCACAACCATCTGGAGGTCACATCCATCCTGTGGGGCGGACAGGTTCGCATGGCAAACCTGTCCATCATCGGCAGCCATTCAGTCAACGGCGTGGCGGCGATCCACACCAACATTTTGAAGGAGGACGTGTTCAAGGAGTTTTACCAGACCATGCCGGAAAAGTTCAACAACAAGACAAACGGCGTGAGCCACCGCCGCTTCCTGTTGCAGGCAAACCCGCCCCTTGGCACATTGATTTCCGACTCCATTGGACAGGAGTGGCTTTCCGACACCTACAAGTTGGAGAACCTTCTGCCTTATCGGGACGATGAACATTTCCTGAAACGGCTGCGTGACATCAAATACGAAAACAAATGCCGATTGGCGGAATATATCAAAAAGAAAAATGGCATTATCGTAGATCCCACGTCTGTCTTCGATGTGCAGGTAAAGCGGATCCATGCATATAAGCGGCAGCTCCTTAATATCTTTAAGGTGATGCATCTTTACAATCAGCTAAAGAAGAACCCGAATTTGGACATCTGTCCTTATACCTTCATTTTTTCCGGGAAGGCTGCGCAGAACTACGATTTTGCCAAAGAGGTCATTCGTCTCATCAACACGGTGGGGGAAATGGTCAATACGGACACCTCCATCAACGGCAAGCTAAAGGTGGTGTTCCTGGAGAATTTCAGCGTGAGCCTGGGGCAGATCATTTATCCTGCTGCAGATGTCAGCGAACAAATTTCCACGGCGGGGAAAGAGGCCAGCGGCACTGGCAACATGAAATTCATGTTCAACGGGGCGGTGACGCTGGGAACCATGGACGGTGCCAACGTGGAAATCCACGATCTGGTAGGGGACGACAACATTTTCATCTTCGGGCTTTCCGCAGAGGATGTGGCGCAGTACTATCGAGACGGTAACTACCATTCCTGGGACGTGTGCAACGGATCCCCGGATTTAAAGGAAATTACCGAGCAGTTAATCAATGGGTTTTTTAAGGGGTTTGGAAAAGAGTTTTGGAGCATCCACGATGCGTTGCTCAAGTATGGGGATGACTACTTCGTGCTGAAGGATTTCGCGGATTACATGCGCGCCTGGCATGAGGTTGACGCTGCTTATGGCGATCCGGTGCGGTGGACAAAAATGTCCCTGACGAACATCGCAAAGGCCGGTCATTTCAGCAGCGACCGAACCATCGCGCAATATGCGAAAGACATCTGGCACGCCTAAGGAATCGGCGCGATTGATGGTCGTTCCTGCATGTTTTTTCTACCATTTACAAAGGAGGAATCATTATGAGCATGCACAGACACGAGTGCGTAGCCATGTTGCTGGCAGGCGGCCAGGGCAGCCGCCTGGGAGCACTCACGAAAAAAATCGCAAAGCCCGCGGTGGCATTTGGCGGCAAACATCGAATCATCGATTTTAGCCTGTCCAACTGTTCTAACTCCGGCATCAACACGGTAGGCGTCCTTACCCAGTACAAGCCTTTGCTTCTCAATTCCTACATTGGAACAGGCGCTGCATGGGATTTGGACGATGCTTACGGCGGGGTTTATTTGCTCCCCCCCTATGCCACGGAGACGAGCGCCCAATGGTATTTGGGCACGGCGGATGCCATTTGGCAGAACATCGATTTCATCGATAGCTATGATCCGAAATACGTCCTGATCATTTCCGGCGACCATCTTTACAAGATGGACTACAGCCTGATGCTGGATTTCCACAAGGAATGCGGCGCGGATTTGACTGTGTCCGTCATGGAGGTTCCCTGGGAAGATGCCAGCCGTTTCGGCATCCTGACGACCGATGAAAACAAAAAAATCCGCAAATTCTCAGAAAAACCGAAGAAACCGGACAGCAACCTGGCCTCCATGGGCATCTACATTTTCAACTGGCCAATCTTGAGGGAGGCGCTGGAAAAGGACAGTGCCAACGAAAAATCCGATCACGATTTCGGAAAGAACATCATCCCCATGCTGCTGAAGGAACAGAAAAAATTGTATGCCTACACCTTTTCCGGCTATTGGAAAGACGTAGGGACCATCGAAAGCTATTACGAAACCAGCATGGAGCTTTTGGAGCCAGATCCTCCCTTCAACATCTTTGAAGAGGATTTGCGCATTTACAGCAATTCCAACATCTATCCGCCTCACTACCTCGGCGCAAATTCCCAGGTTGACAACACTTTGGTATGCAACGGCAGCCGAGTCCTGGGGCATGCGAAGCATTCCGTCTTGAGCTTCAATGTGCTCATCGATGAAGGGGCGCAGGTGACGGATTCCATCCTGTTGCCAGGTGTCCAAATCATGAAGGGCGCTTCGGTAAACAGGGCAATCGTCGGTGAAAACTCCATTGTAAAAGCTGGCGTTTCCCTGGGCAGCTTAACCAGCAAAAAAATCACGGTCGTTGGTGACAACAACACCATCGATCCGACTTGGGGGAAAGGAGGAGCATCATGAACAGCGCACTTGGACTTATTACTACGAATTACACGAACCAGAATTTTGGGGAACTGGCCGCATCGCGTTCCATCGCCACGATCCCCTTTGGCGGCAGGTACCGCCTGCTGGACTTTCCACTTTCCAGCATGGTTCATTCGGGGATCCGTTCGGTGGGCATTACGACTGCACACAATTTCCGTTCCATCATCGACCACCTGGGCGCAGGGAAAGAATGGTCCCTCAACCGCAAGAACGGCGGCCTGTTCGTGCTGCCTGGTTCCAACTATGGCATGAAGCGGTTCGAGGGCAAATTCCTCTTGCGGGATTTTATCCACAACCGCCCTTACCTGACCCGCGCTACCGAGGACGTTCTCATCGTCAGTGCCAGCAACAAAGTGTTCAACATGGATTTCAGCGACCTGGTAGCCCACCATCGGGAATCCGGCGCACAGATCACCTTGCTCTACAAGGAAATTCCAGATGCGCACATGAAGCGGGGGCCGTTCCTGGAATTGACACCGGATGGAAACCTGGTCAGCATCAATCGAGAAGCAAAAGGTTATGCGGCCTGGTTCCTGGATTGCTTTGTGATCAACGTTTGCGACCTGCTGTCCCTCATGGACTGGTACGAAACCATGGATTATCTGGACATGACGGAGATCTTTATGGAGAACGTTTCCCAAATGAAGATTTCTTCCTATCCGTTCAGCGGATATGTGGGTGCCATCGACAGTCCCTACGACTACATCCAGTGTTCCATGGATTTGCTGAAAACGGAAATACGGGACGAGCTGTTTGACCCGAAAAGAAACATTTTCACAAAGGTTCAGGATGGCCCGCCTACCAAATACCTGGCCGGTTGCCATGTTTCCAACTCGCTGGTTTCCAGCGGTTCCATCATCGAGGGAACTGTGGAAAACAGCGTCCTGTTCCGAAACGTCCGGGTGGAGAAGGGAGCGTTCCTGAAAAATTGCGTCATCATGCAGCGAGACAGAATCGCCACTGGCGCAGTGCTGGAAAATGTAATCTGCGATAAATTCGTATCCATCAGCGAAAGCACCCACCTTAGCGGAAATCGATACAAACCGCTGGTAATCGGCAAGAATGAAAAACTTTAAGGAAATCGGAAGCATCGAAAAGGGCATCTTTTGCGCGGATCGAAAAGAGATTTTGTATGGTAACAAAGCGATTGTGCGGGAGAATCATCGATGATGCATCTTGATGTAGAAAGGGATTTTGTATGGTAACAAAACAAGCGAAAAAACAAAAACAGGAAGAAACACAAAAGAAAAAGAAGCTCAACATTTTGTACGCTTCATTTGAAGCGGTGCCGTTTATCAAAACCGGAGGGCTGGGGGACGTAGGCGGCTCCCTGCCCCCTGCCATTTGCAAGGCGGGGGCGGAAGCCAGGGTCATGTTGCCCAAACTTGCTTCCATTCCAGAGGAATACAGGAGCAAGATGCGCAAAATTGCGGAGTTCGGCGTACCCCTCAGCTGGCGTTCCCAGTATTGCGGCATCGAAACGTTGAAATGGAAAGGGATCACTTACTATTTCATCGACAATGAATATTACTTTAACAGGCCGGAGCCTTATGGCTATTTCGACGATGGCGAGCGCATTGCGTTTTTCAGCAAAGCCATTTTGGAAAGCCTGCAGCACATACCGGATTTCGAGCCGGATGTTGTCCACTGCAACGACTGGCATACTGCCTTGGTTCCCGTTTTCCTGAGGGAGCAGTACATGGCGTTGCCTTTGTACCAGAAGATACGAACTGTGTTTTCCGTCCACAATTTGAAATACCAGGGGATTTTCTCACGGACTGTCCTGGGGGACATCCTGGGGTTGGACAAGAACCGGGCTGCTGCGGCTCAGCTGACATGGGGACCTGACGCAATCAATTTCATGGCGGCGGGGCTGCGTTACAGCGATCGTCTGACGACGGTAAGCCCCTCCTATGCGGAAGAGATTTGCAGCCCCTGGTACGGGGAATCCCTGGAGGATATTTTCCAGCAGCGCCATTCGGTGCTTTCTGGCATTCTCAATGGGATTGACCAACGCAAGTACTCCCCTGGAAGGGATCCTTATTTGGAGGTGAACTACAACGCGACCTCCTACAAAAAGGGCAAAGCTGCCAACAAAGCGGCTCTGCAAAAGCAGCTGGGGCTGGCACAGGATCCGGATGTTCCGCTCCTGGTCATCATCAGTCGCCTTACGGAGCAAAAAGGCCTCGACCTGGTTCTGGGCATGTTGGCGGAGTTGGTGCGGGAGGATCTGCAGCTTGCGGTTTTGGGTCTTGGCGAGGACAAATATCAGCATGCGTTCCGCTATTACCATGGAAAAATGCCGGAAAAGGTACATGCGGCCATCACTTTCGACCTGCCGCTGTCCTCCCGGTTTTACGCTGGCGCGGATCTGTTGATCATGCCGTCGCGCTTTGAGCCTTGCGGCTTGTCCCAGATGATCGCCATGCGGTATGGGACCATTCCCGTGGTGCGGGAAACCGGCGGCTTGAAGGACAGCGTCATTGCGTACAACCAGTACGAAGAGACGGGGGACGGCTTTAGCTTTGCCAATTACAATGCCCATGAGCTGCTTTTCACCATCAAGCGCGCGTTGGAGGTCTACCGCAACCATCCGAAGAGCTGGGAAGGCCTGATCAAACGCGCCATGCGCAAGGATTTTTCCTGGAAGCACTCTGCGCAGCAGTACGTTGAACTATATGAAGATTTGACTGGCACGGGCAAGCAAACGGCCGACCGGGAAGAAGCCGATGTCAATCGCAAAGATGAGGCCGGCGAAGAGGACGCATGAGGAAGGACCTTGCATCTATGGAACTTTATCACAATTCACAGCTTCCGGCTTATCGAAACCCTACCGGAGCCGTTGTGCCGGGGCAGCAGGTGCGCTTTGCGCTGCGAGCCAGGAACTGCGGCTCGGATGTTTCCTGTAGGCTGCGTTTTTGGAAAGACCGGGTTGGAGAATTCCAGATCCCCATGGAGCGTTCTTTTTCCCAGGACGGAGAGATTCTGTTTACGGGTTCCTGCGCCATCAGCCAGGAACCTGGCCTCTGTTGGTACTATTTCATCCTTTCCGAACATGGGAGGACCGTGTTCTACGGCAATAATCCGGCTCAATTGGGTGGGGAAGGACAGCAATGGGATGGGGAACCGCCGTCTTTTCAGATTACCGTGTATCGGCGCGCCCAGGTGCCTGCCTGGTACAAGGAATCCATCGTGTACCAGATTTTTCCGGATCGCTTTTGCCGCGATGCGGCCTGGCCCTTGCGCCAACAGGCGGCGGACAAGGGCTCTGGCTGGAAGGGTGCGTCCCGCATCATCATGCAAAACTGGAACGATCGGCCCTTCTACGGGAAGAACCCAAAGGGAGAAGTGACTCACTGGCCTTTTTTTGGCGGGACGCTGGAGGGAATCCGGCAAAAGCTGCTGTATGTCAAGAGCATGGGCGCAGGGGCGATTTACCTGAACCCTGTGTTCCTCGCTTCCAGCAACCACAAGTACGATACGGCCAACTACCTGGAAATCGACCCCGCTTTTGGAACAGCCGAGGATTTCCGCAGACTGGCGAAGGATGCGCGCAGGCTGGGAATCCGGTTGATCCTCGATGGCGTGTTCAACCACACCGGGGCGGACAGCATCTATTTTAACTATTATGGGAACTACGAGAAGCCCGGCGCCTGTCAGGGCGGGGCATCGCCCTATTACCAGTGGTATCGTTTTACGGCGTTTCCCGATGAATACGAGTGTTGGTGGGGCGTGCGCGACCTTCCCGACATTGAGGAAAACAACCCGGCTTACCAGGACTTCATTTACAAGGGCAGCGACAGCGTGATTCGCTACTGGCTTAGAGAAGGGGCTTCCGGCTGGCGGCTGGATGTGGCGGACGAACTTCCCGACAATTTTATCGCCGGGATTCGCAGCGCCATCAAGGAAACCGACCCGGAGGGTCTTTTGATGGGCGAGGTTTGGGAAGATGCCAGCAACAAGGTCAGCTACGGCGTGCAACGCCGCTATTTCCTGGGAGAGGAACTGGACGCAACGATGAATTACCCGGTTCGGGACTCGCTCTTGGATTTCATGCTGGGAAAATGCGCTGCGGAAGATGCGGCAAAACGGCTGCGCAGCCTGGCGGAAAATTACCCGCCCGAAAACTTTTATGGCTGCCTGAATTTGATTGGAAGCCACGACCGAGCCCGCATCCTGACCATGATGGGCGATGCGCCGGACGATCTGACGGGGCTGGAAAAGGAATATTATCGCTTGCCGGAGGACAAGCGGTTCCTGGCAATCCAGCGGGTGAAGCTGCTTTCCTTGCTGCAATTCGTGCTGCCCGGGGTCCCTTCCATTTATTATGGGGATGAAGCCGGGGTGGAGGGCTTTGAAGATCCTTACAACCGGGGGACCTATCCATGGGGGCATGAGGATGAAGGTTTGCTGGCGCACTACCGCATGCTGGCCGGCCTGCGCAAGCAGTACCCTTTCCTGGTTTCGGGAACGTTCGATTTTTCGTGGGAAGGAGAGCAGGTTTTCCTTTGCCAGCGGACTTCCGATTCAGGCGAGGAATCCATCATCGCAGCGATCAATCGGGACATTTTCGGAAGTGCGTCCTTTGATCTGCGTCTTCCTGAAGATACGGATTATGTGCTGGAGCTGTTGTCCTCTGAGGAAAAGGCCTTTGATGAAAGTCGGCTTTCCGTAGAGCTTCCTTCCCTGTCCGCCGCTTTGTATTATTGCGGGAGACAGCGACCCAAGACGCTGGAATTGCCCCGGAGCGCAGGCATCCTGTGCCACGTTTCATCGCTCCCTTCCGGCAGGCTGGACGACAGCGCAGAGCAGTTCATCGATTATCTGGCATCCGCCGGCCAGAAGGTATGGCAGATCCTGCCCCTGAACCCGGTGGATGAGCGGGGAAATTCGCCTTATTCCAGCCCGGCAGTCTTTGCGGGAAACCCTGCCCTTTGCGGACCGGCCAGACCCATTGACCCTGCCGCTTATGAGACCTTTTGCCGGGATGAAGCGTTCTGGCTGGACGATTTTGCGCTTTACACGGTCTTAAAAGAACGGTTTGACGGCCTTCCCTGGCAGCAGTGGCCGGAGCCTGCCCGAACCCGAAGGGATCTTTCTCCCTGGACGGACGAATCAGCGTTGGAATGGATCAAGGGACAGCAGTTCCTCTTTTGGACCCGCTGGCAGGAGGTAAAGGATTACGCCAACGAAAAGGGAATCTCCATTGTGGGCGACATTCCCCTCTATGTGGACAAGGACAGCGCAGACGCCTGGGCGCATCCGGAAGCGTTCCTTCTGGACGAAGCCGGGATGCCGCTGGCAGTCGCAGGCGTGCCGCCCGATTATTTCAATAAGGATGGCCAACACTGGGGCAACCCGCTTTACGATTGGGAAGCCATGGAAAAGGACGGCTATCGCTGGTGGACGGAGCGCATTTCCTGCGCTATGAAGCGGTTCGACTACGTTCGTCTGGATCACTTTCGCAGCTTTTCCGCCTTTTATGCGATCCCCCCCGGAAAAACGGCTTGCGAGGGGTGGTGGCTGCCGGGCGTTGGAAAAAAATTCTTTGAAGCCCTTACAGAAAAGCTGGGGCCGCTGCCATTGCTTGTGGAGGATCTGGGCTTTTTGGATGCCCAAGTGGACAATTTGCGGAAGCTGACAGGTTATCCGGGCATGCTGGTGTATCAGTTTTCCGCAGAAGAAATCAAAAGCCTGTCGCAGGAGCAGGCCAAACGAAAGATCCTTTACACCGGCACCCACGACAATCAAACGCTGGCCGGATGGTGCGGGGATCATCCCGACTGCCAGATGCAGCCCAATGAAATCATAAGGGAGCTGTACGACAGCCCGGCTCCCTGGGTCATCGTGCCGCTGCAGGATGTTTTGGGGTTGGGGGATGGATGCCGCATGAACGTTCCGGGAAAGCTCAAGGGAAACTGGACGTGGAAAGCGGCAGCTTCTCAGTTGTCACCAGCAGCAGCGCAATCCCTCAAAGGATGGGTATCGGCCTCTGGTCGGTAAGCTGCCGCCGCTCCCATGCGCTCCGATGGCAGCTACCCGAGATTCGGAACTATGCGAAATGATGGGATTGCGCGTTGGCCGACAGGCGGCTTCCATAGGCGGCAGCCCCCAGGGAGGGCGCCATTTCATCCAATATGGCAAAGACGGGGATCGTCTCCAGCAGGGATTGGAAACGGCCTTTGGCGCAAAAGCCCTGATGGAACGGCTCTGGCTTTAAGAGCGGCAGGATTTTTGGCATGATGCCGCCGCCCAGGTATACGCCGCCGGAAGCCAGGAACGTCAGTGCGTAATTGCCGCAGGCTGCGCCCAATATCTCGGCAAAAAGACCCATGGCTTCCAGCGCACGGGGTTCTCCCGAAAAAGCCCGTTCCGTCACAAGCCTGGGCGCAGGGGCAGGTTCTCCCGCCACGAAACCGTAGATGTTTGCGATGCCCTGTCCGGACAGCAGTCGTTCCAGGCTCACATGGGCATATCGGGATTCCAGGTGGGAAAGGAGTTCCCTTTGCTGCGGGGTTTGCGGGGCAAATTCCACGTGCCCGCCCTCGGATGGCAGCACGATGCCCTCTTTCGTCACAGCGGATATGCCCAGGCCGGTTCCGATGGAAACCACTGCCTTTGCGCCTGGTCGGGCAACGCCCGCTTTGAACGGCTGCCGTTGCCCCTCTTGCAGGACAGAAAGGGAATATCCCAGGGCTTCCAAATCGTTGAGGAAGCATACCCGGGGCACAACCTGTCGCAGGCGACGTTCGATTTCCGCCAAATCGAGAATTTGCCCAGTGTTCGTCAGTTCCAGCTTGCGGTCGGTGACAGGTCCTGCCAGGGCAAGGCAAACAGCCTCGATGGGTTCGCCCTGGGGCTGCGATTTTGTCGCCCGTTCCGCCAAAAAAACAGGGAAATCGTTAATAGACGATGTTTTGTGTTTTTCCCGGCGTCTCAGCTCTTTGCCGTCCCAAAAAGCGCAAAGGGTTTTGGTGCCGCCGATATCGACTGTCATAATCATAGTGAAAGCCTCCCCGCTTTTATTATGTGGGGTCATCGGTTGCGATGTTCCCCAACGATCTTACAAAGCCCGTCGCTGAAATCGGATCAGCGAATCCAACTTTGTTATGATGGATCTATCATAGCTTGAAATTAGGAGGAAATCAACATGTTAAACCAAGAAACGAAAGCCCGTTACCAGGAGTGGATGGACAGTCCATGCTTTGACCAGTCCATAAAGGATGAGCTGGCCGCCCTGACGGATGAAAAGGAAATCGAAGATCGCTTTTACTGCGACCTGGAATTTGGCACCGGCGGCATGCGGGGCATGCTAGGCGCAGGCACCAATCGAATGAATGTCTATCTGATTCGCAAACTGACCTACAGCTTTGGACAGATGATATGCGACCAGGGGCAGGATGCCATGAAGCGCGGCGTTGCCATCGCCTACGATTCTCGCCGCCAGTCCGATGCCTTTGCGCTGGAAACGGCTCTGGTATTGGCGAAATGCGGCATCAAGGCATGGCTCTTCGAATCCCTTCGTTCCACGCCGGAGCTTTCCTTCGCCGTCCGGGAGACGGGAGCCATTGCGGGAGTCATGGTTACCGCCAGCCACAATCCGAAGGAATACAATGGCTACAAGGTTTACTGGGAGGACGGCGCGCAGCTTCCGCCAGAACACGCCGACAAAATCATGGAAAAAATGGAACAATGCGGTTGGGACGTTTCCGTAGCTTCCAAAAAACAGGCGATTTCCGATGGACTGCTGGAAATCATGGGAAAGGAAATGGATGACCGCTATTTGTCCTGCGTCCAGCAACAGCTGCTCCATCCCCAACTGGATCGGGAAAAAGGCGGAGATTTGAACATCGTGTACACGCCGCTCCACGGCGCGGGCAGGGTCTTCGTAGAACGCATCCTGGCGAAAAACGGGTTTTCCAACGTATTCACAGTGCCGGAGCAGGCTGAGCCGGACTCGGAATTTTCCACGGTCAAAGTGCCGAACCCGGAAGATGCGGGAGCCTGGGAACTGTCCCTGCAACATGGAAAGGAGCGCAACGCCGATTTGCTCCTGGCAACCGACCCTGACTCGGATCGACTGGGCGTGCAGTGCAAAAACGCAAAGGGCGAATACCAACATTTGACCGGGAACCAGGTGGGTGCGATTTTGTCCTACTATGTGATGGATTCCCTGAAAGCAGCCGACAAGCTGCCAAAGGACGGCATCATGATTCAGAGCGTTGTTTCCACGGCTCTCACGGAAAAGATTGCGGAAGGTTTTGGCGTGCCTCTGGTAAAAGTCCCTGTCGGCTTCAAATTCATCGGCGAGCAGATCAAAATGATGGAAGAGAAGGGCAAAGGAACCTTCCTCTTCGGCTTTGAAGAAAGCCTGGGCTACCTGAAGGGCACTTATGCGCGGGACAAGGATGCCGTTTTGGGTGCGGCCTTGGTAGCCGAAGCGGCCCTTTACTACAAGACGACCGCAGGAAAAACCCTGCCGGATCTGTTGGATGAGTTGTTCGCCAGGTACGGCTATTTCCTGGACGAACAGGTTGCCCGCACCCTGATGGGCAAGGATGGCAAAGAGCGCATCGGTAAAATCATGGAGCTGCTGGAAACGGACGACCGAAAGGAACTGGCAGGCCAGAAGATCGCCAGCCGGGAATACTATGGAAAGGGCAAGCAGCGCAAAGGCGGCGAGGAAGTGGACATGGACTTCCCCAAAGTCAACATCCTGGGCCTGACCTTTGAAAACGGCGGCTTCATCAAGGCCAGGCCTTCCGGCACGGAGCCAAAAATTCGCTTTTATTTCTGCATCGTTGGCGCAGACAAGCAGGATGCGGAGAAAAAACTGGAACGGACGAAGCTGGAGTTCTTTGAGCGGATTGCGCACCTTTGCTGACGCATTCCCCGGAGCCTTGCGGTGATTTCATGCCGTAAAAACAGAAGAAGGCGCAGACATGACCCCGGCCTGTCTAAACTGCCGGGTCGGGAAAAATGCCTGTGCCTCCCGCTCTGTCACAATATCGCAAACAAGGTTTCAAGTTGCCTGTCGTTCTTTTTCCATGGTTGAACCCATGGAACTACGCATCCCCCATAACTCGTTCAATCTTGCAGGCATGGTGTTTTTCCCTGTCGTAGTTGATGCCTACCAGCAAAATTTCCCGACAACCCTTCACCTTCTCAACATACCTCTTTTCTTTGATCTGCTTTAAAGCCTCTTCGCAGCTGCTGCCGACTTTTAATTCCAATATGATAGCTGGCTTCCCACTTTGTTTTGGCGCAAACAGATAATCGCAGTACCCTTTTCCGCTTTTGGCCTCTCGTTCCACTCGGTAATCTTTTCTCGCATACAAGTAACAAAGCGTAATGACGCAGGAAAGAGCATTCTCATCGCCGTATTTCAGGAAGGGAATTTCCCGATGGTGGACTTCTTCCAACATGGCGGCAAGTTTCTCTTCATTTTGCGACAAAGTCGCTTCCAGGATTTTTTTGGACTGATCCACGATTTTTTTCACTTCCCCCATGCTGTCCCGCGACAGGACCCTCTGAAATTTTTCCATCAGTTCGTGATTTGGGATCTGCAATTTCCCCTCGTGATAAGAAAGGAATCCATAGACTACCATGGCCGATAAAATCTCGTTTCGAGTACGCAAATCCAGCTTGGAAACGCTGTAGCCATCCAAATCAATTTCGACCGGGATGCCCGCCACCATTTTCACCACGTCTTCCCGCACCGCTTCCACGTTGTATTCAATGCAGTCCGCAATTTCGTCCATAGGTCCTGTTTCCGTCCAATAATTGCGGCATACACCATCGGTGAGCGCATAATTGACCGAGCGGGGATTAAACAGGCTCTGCCCATTGCTCAAACGGTATCCATCATACCACTGCTCCAATTCATCATAAGATACGCTGGCATGGGCATCGTTTTGGCACAAAGCCCGCACTTCTTCCGCAGTCAATCCAAAAAACTCCTCATAGACAGCATCGTCCATGAAGCCATATTCGTGGAACATATTGAGCTCCGAACCGCTGGAATATTTTGTGATGGGCAATATGCCTGTCATATAGGTCAGTTCCACATAGGGGCGATCTTTCAAGAGGCCTTTTAAAAATTTCAAATGCTGCTTCTTTTCTGCCTCTCCCATAAAGTCCTCAAAGAAAGGTGCGTCCCACTCATCGAGGACAAAGATGAAGGAGTCGCCGCTGGCAGTCAGCAAGTCATCGATTGCCATGCCGATGCCCCGCTCCACGCCATAGGCTTGCCGCAAATCCTCCGAGAGGCGAAGCTTTATGTTTTCAATGTAGTCATAATAGGAATGGCAGGGATCCGGCATGCGGCTGAAATCGATCTGAATGACATTGTGCTGATTCAGGTGCGTTCCATACGATGGGCTGTCGCAGATTTTCAGGCCATGAAAAAGCTTGCGGCTATCGTGGCCTTTGACATAATAAGCAGCCAGCATGTTGGCGTTCACGGTCTTTCCAAAACGCCTTGGCCGAGTGATGCAAACGTATTTGTCCGCTGTGCGAATCCGCTGGGAAAGCAGCGCAATCAACAGGCTCTTGTCCACATAAATTTTGCTGCTGCGCGCTTCCTCAAACAACCTGGATGACGCATCGGTATTCAAATAAAACATCGAAAGCCCCCCTTCATGCGCTTTTCTTTAGTATACGCCAAATGGGAGGCTTCCACAACTTCTTCGCAGCACTTTTGTTTAAAATCTTCCCTTCCGTAACAGTAACAGCAACTTCTCCTCCGAAGTTTTTAGAAGTGGAAATTAACTTTTCGCTTCACCTTTCTTTTTCGCCGCTTTTCCTACCAGGATTGCGTATATCCCCATTGCCCAAAGCCGAGAGGAGAAAAAGCAGCATATACGAGAATCACCAGGGCAATGATGACAATCGTAGCCACCCAACGATATTTCCATGGCGTTAAATCCACTACGCCCGCATCCTTTTGAACCCATGCGATAGAACCGTGTTTTTTGTTCCTGTAATTCATGATCGCCATGATCAGCAGTTCGATGGGCCAAAGCACCAAAATCGCATATAGATAATGGATATCACCTTCGCCTGCGTGGAACAAGGAATAGTCCGGGGAAAGAAGCAGGAATGTTCCATAGGCTGCAATATGTACAATCATGATGGCTTTAGCCGCATATTTGGGCAGGTGCTTGAAAAAGAAACCACCAAATACCGCCGACAAAACGGGCAGGCCGATGAGCATGACAAAGGAATCCAGGAACGTTTTGAGGCCAGTGGGGAAGAAATATACCATGGGTCCTACGATTGTGGTACAGACTGCAAAGACGATGCCGATTTTCTTTCCTACTTTGACGAGATGATCCTCCGATGCGTCTTTGTTGATGTATTCTTTGTAAATATCCATCGTAAACATGGTGTTGACCGAATTTAACACCGAATTGAAAGAGGATAAAATCGCGCCGAACATGACAGCGGCAAAGAAACCCATCAGCGGCGCTGGAACCACTTCTGTGACGAGCTGCGGATATGCGTTATCCATCATGTCAACCTGGTTGTCCTGCAACTCAAACAACGCAAAGGCGATAACCCCCGGCAGCGCCAGGTACATAAAGCCGATGATTTTGAAAATTGCGCAGAGCAGTGCGCCAATCTGCGCCTCTTTCAAATTGGCCGCCGCCAACACCCGTTGGATAAAGGACTGGTGGGTACACCAGGACTGCAGGCCTAAGAATAAAAGCCCGGTAAACACAACCGTCCATGGCACCGCAGGAGCCACCGAATTGGCAGGCGCAATGGAATTGAGCATGTCAGGGTATTCTTGAACCAGGTACTTCCAGCCCTCGACAATTGAGAAACCTTCCGTTCCAACTGCTTTTCCCAGCACGCTCAGAGCAAGAAATGGAATCATGATTCCGCCGATGAGCAACCCAACGCCATTGACCGTATCGGATACAGCTACCGCTTTCAAGCCGCCGAAAATCGCATAAATCGAACCAACGACAGAAATCATGATGCAAAGGACGATGACCGCCTGGAATTGGGTAATGCCCAACATAGCCGATACGCCGAAAATGTTTTCAAATACCAGGGAACCTGAATATAAAATGACCGGGATCTGCACAACAAGATACAAAACAATGTAAGCGATCGAAAACCAAAGCTTCGTGTTGCGATCATAGCGCAGCCCGATCAGCTCCGGAATGGTGGTGATGCCGCTTTTCAGATAACGCGGCGCAGCGAACATGGCCAGGAAGATGCAGCAGGGCGCAGCCACAATCTCAAAGGCCATGGGACTCATCCCGACCGCCCAGGTCTGCCCATTGGTGCCGACCAGTTGCTCTGCGGAAAGGTTGGTTAAAAGCAGGGAACCTGCGATGACAAACCCAGGAAGGCCTCGCCCTGCAAGAAAATAGCCATCTGCGTTCGTCTGGTCGTCCCCTCTGGTCTTGAGATAAGAAATCACAGCAACCAAAATCGTAAATCCAACGAAAGTAATTAACGTCCAAACCATAATAACATCTCCTTTTATGAACCATTCCCAAAAGGGAAATTCGGCAATATCTGTTTCTTATGGACTTTCATTTGCCAGTATGACCCACATGGAATTTCGCGCGTCTGATACTGGCGCATTTTTCAAACATGTTCCGATTCATTTTGCCGGCATGATGAATTTCATGAACATCATGGAACCAGAGGATTTTTTTTCTTTATCTGTTTGCGCTATCAGTAGGTTTATTATATACTGATATCATCTGAAAGTAACTATCTGCATCTGCGGAAAAGTTCATCATTTTTGCTACTATTTTGAAGAAAGGGAGCGATCCGGGATGAAAAGCGTAGACCGGGGGATTTTGGCAAAATCTGTTTGTTTTCCCCTGACCCCGTCAGAAACCACAAAAAAATTGTTTTACTATCCTACCTGGTGCGGTCACTATTACTGCACCAGCGAATATTTCATGAAACGGGACTATTACCCGCCACTTCTGATTTTGTTTGTGCGGGAGGGCGTCCTGAACGTGGAATATCGAGGAGAAAAAAGAAAGGTCAAAAAAGGCGAGATCATCCTGCTGGACTGTTCGGAACCGCATTACTACCATGCGGAGGATGGTTTGGAGTTTTTATATATGCACTTTGACGGCCTAAATTCCCACGAAATCTGCAGGCATATCACAGACCTCCACGGCTGGCTCATGTGCCGCGACAACAACATGCTGATTGGGCAGCTGCTATACGAAATGGTGGATTTTTATGACCAGAATGGCCTGGAAACTAACTTTGAAAGTTCTGAGCGCATATATCGCCTCTTCGGGCTCCTTCTTGCGCCGACCAAACAGGAAAAAGAGGAAAACAGCCCCATCGACGATGCGGTTCTCTACATCCGCTCCAACGTTGGGAAGGAAATTACGCTAAAGGAACTGGCTCGAATCGCAAACCTGAGCCCGTCCCATTTTTCCCGCTGCTTTAAACGTCAGACAGGGTTTTCTCCCATCGAATATATCATCAATACGCGAATCGAACGGGCGAAAACCCTGCTTGTGCGAACCCATCAAACTGTTGCGGAAATCGCCTATGAAGTTGGTTATTCCTCCAGCAGCAGCCTCATCAACCTGTTTCTCAAGCAAGTTGATGAATCTCCAAAGCAGTACCGATATTCCCACCAAAGTTCGCAGTAGGCCGCCTGGCTCCGAATCAACAAACCCGGCCACCGGGCGGACTGATATTCCCATCAAAGTTTGCGGTAGGCCATCGCCCTATCGGCTGATGGTGGCCTTAAGCGCATTGATGGAAGTCTGCAGGCCAGCTTCCACGCTCATGGTCAAATCCTCCATTTCCAGGGAAACGTAGCCATCGTAGCCCATCATCTTGCAGACGGAGAAAAACTCCTTCCACCACTGCAGGTCCCTGCCGCAGCCCACTGCGACGTAGTTCCAGGTGCGTTCAGCGGAACGATCCACGGGCAGCGTTTCCAACAGCCCATCCACATCGGCCATGCCTCGCTCGATGCGGGCATCCTTTCCATGGATGTAGAAAATCTTGCTGCCCAGCGCCCTGGCCGCCGCAATGGGCTCCGCTCCCTGGATCATCAGGTGGGATGGATCCAGGTTCAAGCCCAGCACATCGGAATCCGCTCCTGCGACTTCGCACAATCTTTCAAACGTGCGCACGTTATGAACCAACGTGCCGGGAAATTCCTCAATGGCGATTTTTTCCACGCCGTTCTCTTTGGCAAAGGCGCAAAATTCTTTCCACCACGCCCCTGCCACTTTCCACTGATAGTCCATGGCCTCTGCCATGTAATTGATGCCATCGTATTCCGGCCAGGAAATGGTAGAAGTGAGCCAGTTAGGTGTATGTTCGCCCGGCGCCCCTTCCGGCAGGCCGGACATGGCAACGATGGTTTTCACGCCCAATTTCCCTGCCAAAACGGCTGTGTCATGGATGGTCTTGCTGTGCGTGCGCCCCATGTCGCTGTCCACCAGCGGATTGCCGGAGCAGTTCAATGCAGAAATCTCCATGCCCCGTTTGTCCAGTTCGGCCTTGAAAGCCGTCAGCTTATCGACGTTTCCGCTCAGTGATTCCGCAGAAGGGATAAAACAGCAGCCGCCCCATCCCCCGGCGGTCATTTCCACCGCATTGATGCCGTAAGCCTTGACTTTATCCAACATTTCCGCAAATGGAATTTTTCCAAATACATCCGTACAGATTGAAAGCTTCATTTTACAGCCCTCCTATTCAAAATCAACCCACACTGCGCCTTTGTCAGCGGATTCCACACATTTGTTGATCCAGCGTGTGCCATTGATGCCATGCTCCAAATCCGGGTAAACCAAATTGCGCAGGGTTTCCTCGTCCCCTCTGTCCTTTGCATCCATGGCAACGGCGAACCGGTTGTACAAGTTGGACCATGATTCGATCAGCCCCGTATAATGCAACGCCCCCAGCCGTTCATACTCCAGGGCTTCTTTACAGAGATAATCCATCCCTCGAATCAACGTCTGCGCAGGTTGTCCCTGAATCTCGTATTGGAGTTCATCCGGGTGCATATCGTTCCACTCCAGCGATGCTTTCGTGCCTACGATGCGAACGGTCTGGCTGCTCATGTCACCGGCATTGACTGCCGAACACCACATGCGACCCACTGCGCCGCTTTCGTAGCGCATCAGTACATAAGCGTTGTCCTCCAAGGGAGCGCGGCTTTTGATAAAGCTTTGCCGATCGCAAAGCACTTGCTTTAGCTTCAACTGCGGGCAAACCAACTCGGACATATAGAACGTGTGCGTGGACAAATCCCCCAGCACAAAGGAGCGCCCCACTTTTTCCGGGTTGACGCGCCATTTCTGCCCCTCGGACTGCGTGTCTCCAGTTGGATCGCAGCCAAAGCCGTGGGCATAACGAAGGTCTACCATGGTAACGTTCCCGATGTCTCCGCTTTCCACCATGTGCCGCATTTGGTACAGCATGTCAAAGCCGGAAAAACCGTAAGTCACGCAGACAATCTTCCCTTTTTCATCAGCCAGCCGTTTGATTTCCTCGCCCTGCTCCACTTCAAAGAACAGCGGCTTTTCACAGATTACATGCAGCCCCGCTTCCAGGGCGGCTTTGGCAATCTCGTAATGCAGGAAATTGGGGGTTGCGATGTCAACGGCTTCGATGCCATCCTTGCGTTTTGCTTCCTCGGCAAACATGGTCTTGTAATCCGGATAACAGCGCGCTTCATCCATGCATAAATTGTGGCCAAATTCCTTACATCTTTCCGCATCCACGTCAAAGGCCGCCGCAACCATCGTAAAAGAAGTGTTGTCCCGCATTGCCCCCAGACGATGCTTATAACCAACCTGGCTTGTTTTTCCCCCGCCGACAATGCCCCAGCGAAGAGGTCTTTCAATTTTCTTTTCACCAATCAACATAATGAACCCTCCACTTTTTTCTAAAATCTTGTCTCCTTACATCCCATTTGCTCGCATGCAGCATGCGGATGCCCGCCTTGGGATGAGCTCCGAGGAAATTCCCCTGATGTTGCGTCCATTATATACTGGCATTCGCCGAAAGTAACTAGGGATATCTGCTGAAAAATTCATCGTTTTTGCTATGCTTTCATCTGGGCGGCAGCACTGCGTTGCATTCCGATTTTTGGAAAGCAGACTACAAGGGTTCTGTTTTTCAGAAGATAGTAAAAAGATAGAATGAATGGAATGGATTCCACCATGCTCTCAAAGAAATGTTATGTTATTATGGCGATTCAAGTTGGGTTTCATTTAAATTAAATTTTTGCTTATTATACTCGTCAAGGTGCACTGCGCAAACGTGCGGTTGAAAGCTTGGAAAGACGGATTTTCATCATGAAGGGATACAAGCCGTGCAACAACTGGATATTTCAAATATCGTGTTGGCTTAATCATATCAGCCAAAAAGCAAGATGCTGTTAACCAGGTTTTTCCATACCTCCTGAGAAAAGGAAAACATCTTTTCATGTTTCCGCACGTTCTGCCTGTATTTTTCAAATTCATTCATAATCGTTCCCACACGCTCATCCTGAAAATACCCCTGTATGCAGGGCAGCGTCTCCCGGAGCGCAGTTTCTATCTCCCGCATGCGTTGTTCATAATGAACCGGATCAGTCAAGAATACAAACAGCGGTTTGTAGCGAATCCATCCAACACAGGCATTCATAAACCGCTTTCTTACCATCACATTATCGACGCCCATTTTTTCCAGATGAATCGGCAGCACGCCCTCCAGCAGATTCTTATAACAAGAAAATCCATCATGAAAGGTATAGCATGGAATCTTCTTTACCGTTTTATCCGTCAGAAGCGTTGACAGAAACGTATCCTCCCCCCTGGCTCCAGGCGGATTGAAAAAAGGCAAGGAATCAGAGGGATTCTTTAGATTGATACAGAGATTTCCTCCGGATATAAACCGTGCTCCGTCAGCCACCGGAACATTCTTTGCTCCTCCCAGAAGCTTTTCCGCCGAAGCATAGGTTACGCCACCTGTTGTGATCAGGCTTTTGATGCTGTCCCAGCTGATGATGTCGTTACTGATTGCCTCTATAAATTCCCGAAACACCTCTTCAGTAAGCGGCGGGGAAAATGAGATCTGCGGGATAGGCGAAATATAGCCGCAATGATGTCCATTCGTATAATCTGCATTTTTAATTTCGCGCAGATGGGACAAAATCACATTCTGCCCGCTCCAGAGACAAATATCGTGTCGGTTAGTCACTGCCATCGGGTACTCGTCATCATCCAGAAACAGCAAGTAATCCATATGTTGGTCAATCGCCGAAAACAAAACGATATTTCGCATTCCGGCATAACCGGGTCCAAATACACTCTTGATTTCCTTTTCACTGAATTTCTTTCTCCGTATAATCTCATCTATCGTGCGGAGCCTGTTTTTTGCGCCAATAAACGTAATGCGTTCAAACGCATCTACAATATCCTGTGGCATGTTGGTAAAATCAGTAGACGAGTTGTTTCGATATTTGATGTCATAGCATACAAACAAATACAATTTCACCATTACATCGGATGGAAGCTCCTTTCTTGAAGCATTCCACATATTGATATATGCGGACAGTGCTTTACGAAAGCTTTTCCGACCTGTCACAAATCCTATGGCTAGTTTTATTTCTCTCAATTGTTCTTCCCTCGCTCTCATATCGGCTTTTCTTTGGAAACATCGTTTCAAAAGCCTCCAGACTTTTTTCTGGCGTTCTCATAGCCGGTCATACAGAAGCCTTTTTATAGATGGTTCCTAACAAAACGGAGTCCCACTATGGGACCCCGTTTATCTTGGTTTCATATAAATTTCTCAGCTTTATGTAACGCTCCTTGCAAATCCCAATTATGATTTTGTGTACTGTATAAACACATCTTTATTATACACTTAATTCATGTAAAATGCAAGGAACTTGAAAGAAAAGTCGGAAATTTTATGTTCAAGAAATTATGATGATGGGAACGATGTAGTACAGGAAAACATCCAGGGGATGTGCGCCGTGAAGCCTTTTGTGCGGGAAGATCGCAAATCCAGGTTAAGTTTTCATGGGAAATTGCCGATAATTCTAATAGAATCTTTGCTTTTAGAAAGCGGGTTTTGTGTGCAACTGAGAGGAAACCAGGAAAACCGGGAGGGACATGATGGATTTTTCGAGCATCGGCGGTTTGAACAGCTATGTGAAAACTATGGGAATGCAGTGGAAATGGACGCAGAAAAAGGAGTCCAATGATTTTACGTCCAAGGGAAGCGCAACGATCAACAATTGGCTGGAAGAGAAAATCGCAAAGGAAAAGGAACAAGCCGCCCAGATGGAGCAGGAACAGGACACCACTCTGAGCACGATTCGCACTAAGAT
The DNA here is from genome assembly GCA_964625475.1 of uncultured Zhenpiania sp. GTDB lineage: Bacteria > Bacillota > Clostridia > Peptostreptococcales > Anaerovoracaceae > Hominibacterium. The sequence continues at coordinate 25,520 of CAZVBL010000023.1, forward strand.
TCTTTCTGGGAAAAAATTGACCCTGGATGAGAGAAAATACTTGCAGGAGAAGGATCCGCAGACTTACCAAAAGCTGGTGGCCAACGAAATGGAGCAGAAAAACTATGAAGAGGCTTTGAAGAAATGCAAGAGCAAGGATGAGGTGGAACGGCTCAAAATGACACAGATGGCAAAATCCCTTTCTGCCGTCAACAGCGTCATGCACGACTCGGCCATACCAGAGAGCGCAAAGCTGGGGCTGATGATGCAGGAACTGCAAAAGGTGAAGCTCATCGAAGCATCGACTTTGGAATTCATTGAAAGCGGCCAATATGGGAAACTGCCTACCGAGGCGGAACTGCGCAAGGCCGAAAAGGATCTGAAAGAAGCGGAACAGGCTGAAAAAGAAGCGCAGGCTTCCGAAAACGCAGACGATTCCAAGAATGCGGATCATGCGGATGACGTGGAGCGGTCGGATCGGGATGCCTCTTCCCAAGTCGCCGAAAGAGAAAAAGTGGAAAACGGCAGTGCGGAAATCCCACCGGAAATCGCCGCAAGAGGGGACAATGCGGACATGAAAATCCCATCGGAAGCCATCCCAAAGACGGGAAACGAAGACGGGAAAATCCCGCCAGAAGTTATCTCAAGGCTGGAACATGCGGATGCGGAAATCCCGCCGGAAGCCGTCCGAGAGGGGGAAAACGCAGATGCGGCAGTTTCGCCCCAAGCCGTGGAAGAAGCAAAGAAAGCGGTGGTGGCGCAAAACAACGCTGCCGAATCCGTTGCATTGGATTCCGTTTCGTCAGGTGGCCGCAGCAAAGCGGAAATGACCCGTGTCGAAGCGGAGCAAACGCCGGAGGCGAAAAAGGTGCGCCGGGCAAAAGCGGCGCAGGCATATCAGAACAACAAGCCCGAAGCGGCAGGGGCGGCGATCATGGCCTCTATCAGGCAAGTCGAAGTAAACGCATAACGATACGCCTGATGCGCCAAGGAGGGATCTATGCGACCGAAATTCATTGTATACATTGCGGCAATCGTAGAATCGATATTGTTTGGATTGACATTTTTAGGCGCAAAAATCGCACTGGCCGGGTTAGATGCTGTCCACCACTTCTTCAATGTCTTCGTTTGATAATTCTGGAAAATATGTGGGAATTTCATTTTGTAAAATTTTTCCGTCCCTTAACATCAGCTTTGCTTTTTTTCTTGCAGTTTCTTTCTCCATATCCTTCCAATATGTTTTCATTATCTGCGCATCATCAAACAACCCCATCATAATCGTTACGACCTCCTTTTCCCTAGTAATCAGATACTCTTTCAAGATATTTCTATCTTTGCAAATACGGATTGTTTCCTTGATCGTTCGCTCCGTCATGCCATACAGCTTCCTTTGCTTATCAAAAACTTTGCAGAAGATAATATACTGGTTGATGATGTCTTGGGTATCGCTTTCATAAATGACGTTTGCTCTAACCTCAAGATCAATGTCCGCACCGTCAAAAAATTCCTTCGACAAAGATATTGTATCAGGTTTTCTGCCTTTGTTTCCTGTGTAGATGATATATAATTCGGGCTTTGGCATTTTGACTTTCGCGCTTTTGTATAGGCTTTGTGATGTCCTTTCAAAATATTCATGGTAACTCTGCGCCAAGTACAACAATATTCGTATTAGAATATTAACTGTCCATGTGGATTGTGCTTCTAAAAGCAACAGTAATCTGTTTTTCCCTACCATGATACCCAAATCATTATAGAGATTGTCTGTCAGTACATTGTCTATTGTCACGATATCCAGCGTGTCTTCGGTTGCGCTTGCGTCCTCTGGATGAAGTGTTTTGTACAATGCAAGCAAATTCTTTTTATCTTGGAAAAGGTCTAAGAAGACACTGTTTTTCGCTGTGCGCTTTGCCTTTACTGCCTGTACCGTTGCCCGTGTCGCTTCGCCTTGCACCTTATCACCTCAGTTCTTTGGAAATGGGATAGAAGAGAAGATATAGCTTTCTTCTGCCTTTCGTTCATTATACAAAAGATCATTCCCAGTTACAATAAATTTTGCATGAAATTTCTGTATCTGCGGTTACGATTTTTCCTTTCTTCACTTGATAAATTTGATCGTAAAAGCTGGCGAACTTATCTGTGACGAACTGGGCAATGTGGAGCATGTCTACACGAACAAGGAGCCGTGCGCAAATTGATTGGTTCGTGTGCGGCCCCTTGTTTTCTTACATCCTTCCTACTTCACCACCAGCAGCCGCATCCCTTCGCTTAAGGCGGCTCCTTCCTCCAGTTGATTGACTTCTTTGATGGTATCCATGCTGACCTTGTAGCGTTTGGCGATTTTCCACAGATTGTCGTTTTTCCTCGTGACGTAAACCACCATGGAGGACGGGCGTTTCGTTTGGCTGTTTTCCACGAAGCACGGATTTTTGATAAGTTTCAGGCTTTTTTCTTCGATGATGGCAGATTCAATCTGGAGGCTGGCGTTGACTTCCACCTGCTTGCCGTTGATTTTGTCGAACCAGAGCTCCTTGATTTCCACCCGGCTTTCCGCTTTCATGGTTTCCTGGGCGGATGGCACGTCCATGGCGCCCCGGAACGGGATATCTTGCTTCATGGCAAAGGCCTTTTTTTCTTCGCTCTCCGGGAGGCAGATGATTTGCCCCTCCAAAACGCCCTCTACCATGACTCTGCCTCGCTCTACCGCGCTCTTCGTTTCCTTGATGGTCCCATTGATGTATATGACTTTTCCCACCTGGCCGTCCGATTCCGGCACGTTGAAAATCTCCCTGGCAGAGGCTTCCGTCATGCCCGTTCCCACCACCGCCTCAATCTTGTTTTCCGTGGAATCGTAGGTCGTGTCCTTTGCATGGTGGTACAAATCCGCAACAACTTCCTTTTCCAAATTTGTCAGGACTTCCACGGTCGTGTTGACGCTCCCTTTGAGGCTGAAGCCATCCTCGCTTTCGTTGATTTTGAGTTCCAGATCCTCCGGGCTGAAAATCACCTTGCACATGGCGATGTTTTGTTCCTTTTCCATGAGGATGAACTGGGTGAAGTCGGTTTTCCCCTGGAAATAGACTGGGCGGCTCACAGTTTCGCCATCCTGTTCCTCCTCTCCGATGTACAGCACGCTTGCCATGACGTTCGCATTGATCACCATTTTTTCGGAGGTGGCCTGCTTGTGGTTTTCAACGATGCGAAGGTCGGATTTCAGGATCTTTGTGGGCTTGGGGCTGCCTTCTTTCAGTTTCAGGTCTTCGGAGATGTCGATGGTGTCCTCTTTGCGTAAAGCCACATGGCTCATTTTGACGGTTTCTTTCAGCAGCTGCAGTTCCTCGCCCCGGATGCTGTCGAAAAGCTGCATTTCCCTTTGCGCATACTCTGTGAGGGTCAGGGCGACCGTGACCTTTGCCCGGAATTTTCTCTCGTTGATGATGCTGTAATCGATGGTCTCTACCCTGGCGGTCATTGCCAGGCTGGACATGGGCGATGCGCCTGTTTGCCAGTCGGTTTTGAAGGGAAGACGGGACTGAATGATGGAAATGGTTCCCTCTTTGTTGGTTTCCGGCAAATAAATGGTTTGCAGCGACACTTCCCCTGTGATTCGCACGGAATCCTCATCGTTTTGCCCGATTTGCAGCTCTTTGCTGGACAGGATGGCTTTTCCTTCCATGGAAAGGATGTTGATGAGATCCGGTTTCACGTCCGGCACCAGGATGTCCTCCTCTACCGGGACGGAGGTTTCCAGTTTTTGCACTGCTGTCTTGATTTTGAGTTCGTTGTAAACCGCACCGTTTTCCAAAGGCATCATTTTTACCATGTCGGGTACTGGTGACGCTGGCTTTGCTGCCGACCCTTCCTGCTCCAGGACAATGGGCTCGATGGCAGTTTCTCCCGTCTTTGCTCCGTCCTGCGCATCTCGGCTGGCCTTTGCTTCGTCATGTCCTCCCGGTTGCAGTGAAACCTGAACAGGTTGGCTGGATTGATCGGGTTGGATGGCCTGGCCACCTTGGGCAGTTTGAGTCGCTTGTGCGGTTTGTGCATTCTTGCCAATATTCGTGCCGTTTTCCTGCGGTTCCGCGACTGTGTCCACGTTCCCCTGGCTTTCCCGCTCCGTTGCTGCGCTTGGGTTTCCCTGACTCCCCGTGGGTGGCATCGCACTTGGGTTTTCTGGAAATTTTCTGGCCTCGGTTTCTTGATTCCTTCGCTCTATTTGCGATTCCTGCCGGGTTTGCTCTGCCAGCCCTCCCAGGCTGCGGCTTGCTGTATTTGACGCATCTGCGCTTTCTGTTCCCGGTTCGGCGGGAACCAGCAGTCTATCGTAAGGAGTCGGGTCAAATCCATCATCGCTTGCTTGTGGGATAGGCGTTTCCGCTGTCGTTCCATCGGCGGATCTTGCGGGCTGAAGCGCAAATTCAGGTATTTTTTCCTCATAGGTCATGGTTGTTCCCCCTCTGCTTTTCTGCACATATTCTTGGTATAGTCTATTCAGGTGCAGGACTGTTCATGACTGGATTTGTCAATGCGAGGATTGTGGCCATAGCCAGCGCTTTCTTTTTGACACCAAAAAAAGCACTCTTGCGAATGCTTTTTCTCCATAAGACGAAAAAGGAAATATTCCGGCGGGCGCGTCTCCTCCCGTATCTCTTTTGACCCATTTGCAAACTTTTCATATTCTTTTGCCCATCTGCTTGATTTTTATGGAGACTGTTGGCAGAAGCAGACGGACAACACAGAAAAATATAATTCCATGCTATCAAACTATCGTTCCGGCAAATTTGCATTCTCTTTGGCTCGGCTCTTTCACATATGCCTTGCCAACTGGGGTCGTTTGTCTCGAACGGTGGTGTCTGCCTGCCTGCCGTTCTTCCCCTGCTATCCGAAACATCGCCCCATGGCGGCAGCAACCCACGATCCCATGGGGCGAGCAAGACGGTCATCGTTCGTTCGGGAAAGCCAGCTTTTGGAACTCCTCGATGGGCATCCCGGC
>CAZVBL010000024.1:0-7179 GCA_964625475.1 uncultured Zhenpiania sp.
GTCAAAAAGTCCTTTACGTCAAATCGTTCGTTTGCTTGCTGTGCAACGATTTCAACCCATTTTTGTAAGCGGTTTTGGAATTTCACTTCATCAATTTCCCAATACTCTTTGAGTTGTTCGATGTTTGCCTCTTGTATGATCCGCTTCACTTCGCCACAGTGCTCATACAGATGGCCATATTTTCGAGGGATTCGCTCAAACACTTTTCCACCTAAATCCAAATTGATCTGCCCTCCGGCAGAAAAGGGATCTCTCAGAGAGGAAGATACCACCCCATGATTGGCAACAAGCCACAATGTAAACCGCTGGTATTTATCGTTGCGTTTACTGAATAGCTCGGGAAACAGGGCAAGACCTTCCGACATCAAACCTTTTCTCTCTCTGAGGGGCAGCGTATTCCACATTCTAATCTTTGCAGGAGCAGCATTTCCCTCAGGATCCGTTTCGTTGACCCACCACAGGGTTTCGCCTGGTTTTAAGGTTGATTTGAAATAGGCCACCACAGGCTTGATTGGATGCTCCAAATGCCGTAACTCTTCATAACAAATCCCCATTTTGTCAAAAATGGTTTCATGCTCCTTCAAATTCATGTCAATTTTGTATCGAGGGCTATGCGTAACCGCAATATCAGCAAGGCAATCTTCGTATCTTCTGGTTTTAAATTCCACCGGTCTACGCAGTTTTCCAAATAAAATGTAAATATCCTCAATGCCTGCTATTCGAGTACCTTCGGCAACGCTTCCGCCGACCAATTCCCATTTGCCGCTTTGCGTGGATTTCACTTCGATGCCATAGCGGTCACAGACAACAATATCGGGGAATTGCTGCCCGCTGATTACTTTGATGCGCCCCTGAAAAGGGGTACCCTTTGCAACTTGATTCAACGCATATTCTACTTCCTGTTCCAACCGTTTTCCGCCTTTTGAGCAATAGTACGTAGGCTCGATGGCCGCTTTTTCATTCATCCACTGGCATACGTCTTCGCATAGCGATTCAAATTCTTTCAATGTAGGCATGCGTTCTGATTGTTTCATTTGCTCACTCTCGTTTCCAAAATATAAAGTCCAATTTTCTTCCAGCCTTTTCGCAATGTGATATGCCAGGAGCGGAGGTACTGCGTTTCCAATTAATTTGTAAGCTTCTGATCCGGATACGGATTTCAGGTTTTCTGTCTTTGGCAAAATGAACTCGTATTCATCTGGGAAGGTTTGCAAACGTGCGCATTCCCGCACGGTCAAACGCCGTTCCTTCAGTCCACTTTCCAATTCCTCTTCGTACCGCCCACCATGTTCCCTGGACAACCTGCGAAACTCAATATTGCCATGATGTTCAGACCGTATCGTGGGGCCGATGCCGTCCAGTTTTACCTCCTGCTGTCCCTGGCAGTGCTTTCCCATGTATTTTGCTTTTGAATACTTTCGATGGCTAAAATCGGTCGATGTGTCCGGTTCACCAAGCCCCACCAAAGCCTGGGACACGCTGACATGCTTTTTCTGCTGCGGCAGCTTTTGACATTCATCCAAATAATGTGTTTCCTTTGGATACGGCGTATATCGGTCATTGATCGTTTCTTTTGACAGCTGAGCGAAAGCCTCTTTTGTAAGTGCTGATTTTCTGAAGCCTAAAAAGAATACCCGCTCCCTGCCCTGTGGCACTCCAAAATTGGCAGCATTTAACACTTGCGCAGATACCACTAAATAACCATCCCCATTGATGGATGAAAAGTCCCGTTCAATCACCTCTTTGGCATCCTTTAAATTCGTCAGTCCCTTTACATTTTCCGCAACAAAAACGTTAGGGTTTGTCAAGCTTATGACTTCTCGCATCCAGATGTAAAGCTGCCCTCTGTTTTCCTCATTGGCTTCATCTGCCCCCATTGCGCCTCCATCATGGCTTTTGTGGGACTGGAAGCCTCTGCGCTTTCCGGCTACTGAAAAATCCTGGCAGGGAAATCCACCGATTACTACGTCCACATGCCGAGGAAAAACATCGCTGCGCATTTCCTTCTGTGCCTTCACCAGTTCCACGATGCTTTTTACATGATAAGGTGGTACGTCCCCCCTTTTTTTGAAAAAGTTCACCCAGGCACTTTTTGCCTCGGGCTTAATATCGTTGGCAAAGACTGTTCGGAACATCGTTTGCGGAAGCCTTGTCCAATCAGCAGATAGTTTGGCTTCGCACCAATCAGGGTGAAGCGCAGGATTGAGAGATGCCGTCAGAACCGTAAATCCGCCTTCAAATCCCAAGTCCATGCCGCCGCACCCAGAAAACAAGGACAGCACATTTAATTTCTTTGCTTTTTTATGACCTGTCGTTTTTGTTGTCAAACAATCTTGACCCATTCCATCTCCTTGAAACTGTCCACTCCCATTATAATTCACATTCCATTTTTTGTAAAGTATTTTTTGGTTGTTTTTACATTTTATGTCTTATTTTCAGAACGCATTTCAAACAGAGCTTCATTCATTCTATTCAACGCTGCGGCTCCAGCATTGTTCTGTGCTGTGGGATATGTTTTCATTTCGCCGCATTTCCATGGCTTCATCCATGCCATTTTAGTCCTTCGTTTTTAGCTCATACGTCCGGTTCTTGTTGCTCCCATTCGCTTTTATCAGCCCTTCGCCAACCAGCTCATTGAGCAAGGCTCTGGTGCGAGGGAGGCTCAGACCCAACATTTCTGCCATTTCGCTGGTCTTTGATATTCCCTTGGTTTGGAGATGTGCCAAAACCTTTTCCTTGTTGGCCTGCGTCTTTTTGGCTATTGTTTTGCCGCTTGTTTGATCGCCGATTTTGCTACCTTTCCTTTTCTCCAAGGCATTTAGGTTCCGCAAAACAAGGGTACAATGGCCATCCCTTGTGAACAATCGGGGCTGGCATTCTTGCCGGTAACGATGCTGCCTTTCGTAAGTTTGCAGGATTTGTTTGAGCCCCAAACCTTTGCCTTTCATGCAACCCAATCTCTGGAATGCCTTTGCGATTACCGGATTCTGGTGCAAGACCGCAAGCTGGGGAAATGCATCCATATCTGTATCAGCGTCTTTCCGTAAAGCTTCGTTTTGCGGCAGCCTGCCCGTTGAACGAATTTCCAGTCGATCATCGTAAACATCGATGTGAATTTCTCCATCTCCGTCCTCGTAATCGCTGTGAACCAGAGCGTTGACCAGGCCTTCCGCCACGCAATACCGCGGATAGTCTGGAAGCTCTTGTTTCACGCCATTTACGCTGGATCGCTGGATTTTAGAGTTGTGATTTACGAATGCGATGCCGCTTTGCAGGAGAATAAACAGACTGCCGGTATATTGCTTGTAATCGGAAGCATCCAACTCTGTGGCATGTCTTCCCGTACCTTCCCATCTTGCGCAGATTAGTTTTGCCTGCTGCTCCAAAGCCTCATCGGCCAGAAGCAGCCCGGCATTTGTCAGCTTTCCCCCATTTACCAGACCAAACTCTTGAAAATCAGCAGGTCGAAAAGTCCTGCTGGTGAACTGTCGGTACAGGGCTTTTAATTTTGTGAAGGAAACATCCTGGAAATCGCAGGAAGTCACCTGGCTGTCGTAAGAGGAGGGCGCATTTTGCGCCAAATCGCCCTTTTGTGCCAAATCGCCTATTGTCATTGAACCGCCCTGTAGGTCCGTTTTCGCAAATGCAGGTTCTTCGCCTGCCCCCATCGTATTTTCCATAGGTACGCTTTGGTTGCCCTCACGGCGATAAGGGATTCTGCTTCCATCTCCAACGTAATAGTAGGGCGGCTCCTTCCCCCGCAAAATATGCAGCATGAGGAATTGCTTGTTTCCAAGTTCCTGCATAGACACATCAAATTCGGGAAGCGGTTCCACTTCCCGTTTTATCCGCTCTGCGACAGCATCGACCGACCCTTTTCCATCCGATCCGATATCATCGAGGCTTAACATCAAAGTGCCGCCGGTTCCATTGGCAAAGGCACTGACGCTTTTACACCAGTTCCCCATCTGTCTCTTCTCCCGCCGTTCCTATTCTATCCCGTCTCGAAACGATTCCGACAACAAATCCATCATCTGCTGCGGGTTGTCGGCGGCCTTCACTTTTCCCAGGGCTTTCACAATGATGCCTTCCTCATCGATCAAATATGTGGTTCTCACCACGCCCATGCTCTTTTTTCCATACATGTTCTTTTCTTTCCACACATCGTAGCCCTGTATGGCAACCAGTTCCGGGTCGGAAAGCAAGATGAAAGGCAGGCTGTATTTTTCTTCAAATTTTTTGTGGGATTTCACGCTGTCTTTGCTGATTCCGATCACCACTGCGCCCTTTTCCTGAAACTGCGGATACAAATCCCCAAACCCGCATGCCTGCTTGGTGCAGCCGGGCGTGTTGTCTCTGGGATAAAAGTACAGAATTACTTTTTTGCCTTTAAATTCTTCCAATGTATGAACATCTCCATTTTGGTCCGGAAGAGAAAAGTCCGGCGCTTTTGTGCCAATTTCCAACATGGTGGTTCCTCCTTTCAACTTCTGCATCTTCTGCGTTTGCGTTCATTATGCCACGGTCTGACAGCCCCATCCCATCCCTTTTCTTTCCAATAATCCACATCCGCCTGGTTCCAGCCTTTTTTCTGCAAAAATCGCATGACATGGAAAAAGACCCTTGTCTTGATTCCCGGCTTCACCTTGCCACCTTGCCATGACGCCTTTTTATTTTTTCTGCCATAAGGGACGTCTGTTTGTCAATGCGCATCTTTACCTTGGAATCGACCCTGTCCCAGGCGACTTCGTGCACGGCAACCCCATATCGGTAAACTTTCGCTACACCCCAGAAAAATGCGCTGTCCGCCATGTCTTTGTTCGTGCTTTTCGTGCCTGCGCCTGCGGCGGTCGATATGCATACCGCCTGTTTTCTGAACATGGTTTCCTCTGGCCGGTGCACCATCCAACGATAGCCGTAATGATCGTTGTCCTACCGCCGTCTACACATATTGCAGCAAAATGGCAAATGCGGGAATGGTAAAGATGCACAGCACCGTGCTGAGCAGTACGCCTTGCGTGGCAAAATTCACATCGGCTTTATATTGCTCCGAGAAAATGACACAGCACATGGCGACTGGCATGGCGGCCTGCAGGACCAGCACGGAGGCCAGCAGGGAACCCGTGCCGATGATCAGCTTTACCAAAACAAGCGCAACAATAGGCGAAATCATGAGTTTCAAAAAGCAAACCAGATAAGCGTGCTTTTCCATGAATAGTTTTTTCAAGTTGAGATCCCCCAGGTGGGAGCCTACGATCATCATGGCCAGCGGTCCTGTGACAGCGCCTACGGATTGGACGGGGCCTCCGATGATTTCCGGCAGGGTGATGCGGCACACATACAGGGTCAGGCCAATGATGACCCCGAAAAAACAGGGATTCAGAATGCCCTTGAGAGTTTCCTTCCATTTTCTCTTTTCGCCTCCCGCAGCGGAGCTTTGGATCAGGGAAACGCCGATGGTAAACATGAACACGTCATAGGATGCGTCGCACAACGCCCCGTAAAAGACGGCCTCTGAACCGAACAGTCCGTTGAGGACGGGCAGCCCCACAAAACCGGTGTTGCCGAACACCAGCATGAAAGCGAGCATGCTGGAGCGGGATGCTGGGAGCTTCACCAGCTTGACGACCAGCTTGGACAAGGCCATGCATACGAGGATCACGCCCATGAAAATCAAAACGACGTATTTGCAGTTGTTGAGGACTCGCATGGAAAACTCCATCTGCATGGCATTGATGACCAGGCAAGGGTAAGTGACATGGGTAATGAGCGAGGACATTCCCTCGGTATGCTCCTTCGTCAAAATGCCTGCACGCTTCAAAATATAGCCAGGCAGGATGATTATGAAAGTTTTAACTAATGCTGTAATCAGTTCCGTAATTCCCATCAGCTTTGCTCCTTATCTTACATAATCTTAATATGGCATGCACAGACCCGGGGTCATCCAGTGGAGTAAAGAATTTCATGGGGAGCATCCCTTTGGGTACTTTCGATTGGCTGTCTGCCTTTCGGTCTGTCCCTTTCATCATTATAGCCGAGAACGACCCATGGTTCAAACAAAAAAGCTATAAACTCTTGTTTATAAATCAGAAACAAGAAAATCTATAGCTTTCGCAATTGTTACATACGATTTTACCACCGCTCACAGATTTTAGCAAGAGGCATTTTTGAAATTTTCTCAATCATTCCCCAAACAAAGGAGTCGTGTAATATCTGTCGCCGCTGTCTGGCAGAATGGCAACGATGGTTTTTCCTTTGTTTTCCGCTCGCTTCGCCAGATCTATCGCAGCCTTGAGCGCCGCACCTGCGGAAATTCCTACCAGGATGCCCTCTGTCTTTGCCAATTCCTTTCCGGTCACGAAGCATTCCTCATTGTCGATCCGAATAATTTCATCGTAAATCTCCGTATTGAGCACCTCCGGCACGAAGCCTGCGCCGATCCCCTGGATTTTGTGCGTTCCGGCTTTCCCTTCGGACAATACAGGCGATGTTTCGGGTTCCACTGCCACCACCTTTAACTCCGGTTTCCGGCCTTTGAGATATTCCCCTGCTCCAGTCAGCGTACCGCCGGTTCCAACACCTGCAACGAAGATATCCACCGCTCCATCCGTGTCATTCCAGATTTCAGGACCAGTCGTTTCCCGATGGATTCTCGGATTGGAGGGATTGACGAACTGCCCTGGAATGAACGAATCCTTCGTTTCTTTCGCCAGTTCATCCGCTTTCGCAATGGCGCCTTTCATGCCCTTTGCACCGTCCGTCAGGACGATTTCAGCCCCATATGCCTTCAGAATGTTCCGCCGTTCCACGCTCATAGTATCCGGCATGGTGAGGATCACCCGATATCCTTTTGCCGCAGCAATGGCCGCAAGGCCAATTCCCGTATTCCCAGAAGTCGGCTCGATGATGACCGACCCTTCCTTTAACGTTCCAGCGGCCTCGGCATCCTCAAGCATCGACTTTGCGATTCTGTCCTTGACGCTGCCCGCCGGGTTGAAATATTCCAACTTTACCAACAGTTTTGCTTCCAACTGATGCTTTTTCTCCAGGTTCACCACCTCAACCAGCGGCGTATTCCCGATTAAACCTAAAATCCCCTGATAAATGTTTGCCATTTTTCTCTCCTTTCTCTTCTATTTGACTGCCGCAAACGCATCTTTCAGCGCAGCGATTAAATCA
>CAZVBL010000024.1:7279-18542 GCA_964625475.1 uncultured Zhenpiania sp.
CTTTCTCTTCTATTTGACTGCCGCAAACGCATCTTTCAGCGCAGCGATTAAATCATCAACGTGTTCCGTTCCAATGGACAATCGGATGGTGTTTGGCTTGATTCCCTGCTCCAGCAGTTCTTCCTCCGTCAGTTGGGAGTGGGTGGTGCTGGCCGGGTGGATCGCCAGGGATTTCACATCGGCCACGTTCGCAAGGAGCGAAAAAATCTCCAGGTTATCGATAAACGTTCTGGCCGCCTGGGCATCCCCTTTGATTTCAAAGGTGAAGATGGAACCTCCGCCATTGGGGAAATATTTGTTGTAAAGCGCATGGCTCGGCTCGCTTTTCAGCGATGGATGGTGTACCGCCTCCACCTGCGGGTGGCCATCCAGGAACTGAACGATCTTCAGCGCATTCTCCACATGCCGCTCCACGCGCAGGGACAGCGTTTCCAATCCCTGCAAGAAAAGAAAAGCATGGAATGGAGAAAGGGTCGCACCCGTGTCCCGCAGAAGAATCGCCCGAATGTAAGTGGCAAAAGCCGCCGGACCAACCGCCTCCGCAAAGGAGATTCCATGGTAGCTGGGGTTTGGCTCGCTGATCCACGGATACTTTCCCGATGCCTTCCAATCGAACGTTCCGCCATCCACGATCACGCCGCCGATGGCCGTCCCATGTCCCCCGATGAATTTGGTGGCGGAATGCACCACGATGTCAGCACCGTACTCCACCGGTCGCAGCAAATAAGGCGTTGCGAAAGTAGAATCCACTACCAGGGGGATCCCATGCTTGTGCGCCACATCTGCCAGTGCCTCGATGTCAATGATGTTGGAATGGGGATTTCCCAGGCTTTCGATGAGGATCGCCTTGGTGTTTTCCTGAATGGCCGCTTCAAAAGCGCCAATGCCTTCTGCCGTCTCCGGATCCACGAAGGTTGTGGTAATGCCCTGCAATTCCAACGTATGTGCCAGCAGGTTATAAGTTCCGCCATAAATGGTCTTTGCGGCCACAATGTGTTCGCCCTGCTTTGCCAGTGCCTGAATCGTATATGTGATTGCCGCTGCGCCGGAGGCCGTAGCCAACGCCGCAACGCCGCCCTCCAGCGATGCGATTCTCTGCTCAAAGATGTCCTGGGTCGGGTTGGTAAGCCGCCCGTAAATATTGCCCGGATCCCGCAGGCCAAACCGATCCGCCGCATGTTCCGAATTGTGGAACACATACGATGTGGTCGCATAAATGGGCACCGCCCTTGCGTCCGTAACCGGATCTGCCTGCTCCTGTCCAACATGCAATTGCCTCGTTTCAAATTTCAATTCTCTATCTGCCATATAAAACTTCCTTTCTTTTCCACGATCCGATGATCGCACTTTCCTATCCTTTCATCTTCGGCTGCATTGGCCTTTGCCTTTGCTTCGGCTTCGTCAGCCTTCCCTCGAAAAACGGAACCCATTTCTGCTTTCTGCAATTGATGTCAGGAGCAACACATTCGGTTATCTCCCCTGATTTTCACGATGTCATAAATCCCCATTGAATACGTTGCTCCTTTCGTATCATTTACTATCCAGACAGATTATAATTTTATTTCTATATTTTCCTATCTGTTTAGTATGAATTAAATATAACACCGACTTCCCTTTCTGTCAAGCACCATTTGAAAATTTTATGGAAATTTTTCTATCAAATCGAATAGTCATTGCCAGAAAGTTCCCACTGCTGATCCAACAGATCCTGCAGCGTTACGCCGTCCACATAGTTGGAAATGGCTTGTTGCAGGCCTTTCCAAAACTCCAGCGTAGGGCAGGCGCTGCTCCTTTCGCAAAGGTTTCTTTCGTCTTCCAGGCAGGAAACGGGAGCCAGGCTCCCCTCCATGGTTCGCAGGATATCGCCGATCACATACTCTCTGGGTTCCCTGGCCAGCCGATAGCCGCCGCTGTTGCCCCGCGTGCTTTTCAGATACCCTGCTTTTTTCAACTGCGGTATGATTTGCTCCAAATATTTTACCGTGATGCCCTGCCGCTTGGAAACTTCCTTCAGCGGAACGTACTCCCCCGTGTTATGGACAGCCAAATCCAGCATGATCCTCAATGCGTATCGGCCTTTTGTCGAAATTTTCATGCGACCACCTCCTGAAACAGTGCGGCGTTGGCAATGCGACAATGCAACAATGCGACAACCCGCTCGTTTTTTTCTATTATACGATATGTTAAGTAGGAATACAAGGTTGCGTTTGTTGGCCCGTCTGTGGAATTTTAAAAAATTTTTTAATGCCAAACACCAGTAAAATAGCCTGTCCCAACGCTTTTTGCCGCTGTGCTTTCAAGCACAATATCTATATTTTTTCATAAAGGGCTATACAAAATGTAGTGGTTGGTGTATAATAAGTCTTGGTTCTGAAGTTTAGGTTTTCAAAAAAGGGGAATATAGAATGCAGGACAATTTTGGGAGGTGGATTACTTGAACGTTACAATTACAGGCAATGCCAGCGAGCAGGAGGCTCAGGCATATGTGGATTATTTAGAAGGAAAATACGGGAGAAAGCTAGAGCGGTTGGACATTCAATTGGACGGGGATTATGCGGATTTGGATTATACCTTTTCCCATGTGCCCTTTGAACGGATCCGCAGGATTACCGGTTACCTGGTAGGCACGATGGATCATTGGAACGATGCAAAAACTGCCGAGGAACGGGATCGGGTAAAGCATTCTCTTGGAGAGGCTCTTCCATTGTCAGCGATGGAATCCGTATGACATTTGCAATTTTCCCTAAAGCTTTATCATCATTATAAAGAATTGTCGCATCCGAAAGGGTGCGACAATTCTTTTTCCCAGAAAAACAGAGCAAAGGGTGCGGCAATCCTTTTCCCGGAAAAACAGAGCAAAGAGCGCGGCAATCCTTTTCCCGGAAAAACAGAGCATTGGAAACCAGTTTTTGACCCCAACCCCATCCGTTTGGAACCGGTGACTAGCTTTGACGGCACCCAAAAAACACCACAATCCATGACTCCTGCGCAAACAACGCCATTCCGATGCAAACAGGCTCTGCCAATTCCTTGTATTTTCCTCCTGGAAATGCTATACTGTATGCGTCTTCTGGAACGAGCAAAAATGGAAGGAGGCTTACATGCAGAATTATAGCAGCCCTTTGTCGGAACGGTATCCCAGCAAAGAAATGAAATATCTGTTTTCGCCGGAGATGAAATTCCGAACCTGGCGAAAGCTGTGGATCGCACTGGCAGAAACGGAAAAGGAACTGGGCCTGGACATCACGCAGGAGCAGATCGATGAACTAAAGGCCAACGCCGACAACATCAACTACGATGTGGCCAAGGAGCGGGAGGCCATCGTCCGTCACGATGTCATGTCCCATGTTTACGCCTACGGAACGCAATGCCCAAAAGCAAAGGGCATCATCCATCTGGGAGCCACTTCCTGCTATGTCGGCGACAATACGGACTTGATCATCATGACCCAGGGCCTGAAATTGATTCGCAGCAAATTGATCAACGTAATCGCCAAACTGGCCGATTTCGCAGACAAATACAAAGACCTGCCCACCTTGGGCTTCACCCATTTTCAGCCAGCTCAACCTACCACGGTGGGAAAACGGGCCACCTTGTGGATCCAGGATCTTGTCATGGATTTGGAGGATACGGAGCATATCCTTGGCAGCATGCGGCTACTGGGTTCCAAGGGAACCACCGGCACCCAGGCCAGTTTTTTGGAACTGTTCGATGGCGACTGGGAGAAAGTGAAAAAACTGGATCAGCTCATTGCGGAAAAAATGGGCTACGACACCTGCTATCCGGTATCCGGTCAGACTTATTCCAGAAAAGTGGACAGCCGGGTTCTGAATGCGCTTTCCGGCATCGCCCAGAGCGCACACAAATTTTCCAACGACATTCGCCTGCTGCAGCATCTGAAAGAAGTGGAAGAGCCTTTTGAAAAAAACCAGATCGGCTCCTCCGCCATGGCTTACAAGCGCAACCCCATGCGCAGCGAAAGGATGGCGGCACTGGCCAATTACGTCATGTCCGATGCCATGAACCCAGCGCTGACAGCCGCGACCCAGTGGTTCGAGCGGACGCTTGACGACTCGGCCAACAAGCGCATCAGCATGTCGGAAGGCTTCCTGGCAGTGGACGGCATTTTGGAGCTTTATCTCAACGTGGCGTCCGGCCTGGTGGTTTATCCCAAGGTCATTGAAGCGCGGCTCATGGGCGAACTGCCTTTCATGGCAACGGAAAACATCCTCATGGATGCGGTCAAGGCCGGCGGTGACAGGCAGGAACTCCACGAACGGATCCGCACCCACTCCATGGCCGCTGGAAAGCGAGTAAAGGAAGATGGCCTGGACAACGACCTGCTGGACAGAATCGCAGGAGATCCAGCCTTTCACATGACAAAGGAGCAACTGACGGGGCTCATGGATCCGAAACATTTCGTAGGCTGCGCTCCTGTTCAGACGGAACAGTTTCTGGAACAGGTGGTATCCCCGATACTGGAATCCAACAAAGAAGTCCTGGGCATCACGGCGGAAATCAACGTATAAACGCAATTTGCACATGCGATGCCATGTGCAGGAATCCGAAAAACGATGACGCACAGTGGGATTGCGCCCATGGGCAATTCGCACATGCGATATTGAAGCAAAGGGAAAGGAGCAACGGAAAATGGTGAAAGCAATCGTAGGCGCCAATTGGGGCGATGAGGGGAAAGGCAAAATCACGGACATGCTTGCCAGAGAGTCGGATATTATCGTTCGCTTTCAGGGAGGAAGCAACGCAGGGCATACCATCGTCAACGACTATGGGAAGTTTGCCCTCCATATGCTGCCATCCGGCGTGTTTTACGGACATACGACCTGCGTCCTGGGAAACGGCGTAGCGCTCAACATCCCCGATCTCGTCCGGGAAATAGAGGGACTGCTAAAGCGCGGCGTTCCCATGCCCAAAATTCTCGTATCCAATCGAGCGCAGATCGTCATGCCCTACCATATTTTGTTCGATCAATACGAAGAGGAACGCCTGGCCGGCAGATCCTTCGGCTCTACAAAGTCGGGGATTGCACCATGTTATTCGGATAAATACGCAAAAATCGGGTTCCAGGTCAACGAGTTGTTCCTGGACGAAAAGCGTTTGATGGAAAAAATAGAAAGCATTTGCCAACAGAAAAACGTCGTCCTGGAGCATCTGTACCACAAACCGCTGTTAGATCCTGACGAACTGCTGGCACAGCTGCTGGAATATCGGGACATGGTCACACCTTACGTCTGCAATGTTTCAGCCTTTCTCTGCGAAGCGATCCAAGGCGGAAAAAACATCTTGTTGGAAGGACAGTTGGGTGCGCTGAAAGACACCGACCACGGCATTTATCCCATGGTTACATCCTCTTCTACCCTGGCAGGCTATGCCGCCATCGGCGCAGGCATCCCGCCTTATGAAATCAAAGAGGTCATAACCGTGGCAAAAGCCTATTCCAGCGCTGTGGGCGCAGGCGCTTTTGTCAGTGAGCTGCTTGACGAAAAAGAAGCGGAAGAACTGAGAAAACGAGGCGGCGATGGCGGTGAATACGGTGCGACCACCGGGCGGCCGAGAAGGGTAGGCTGGTTCGACGCAGTAGCGACTCGGTATGGCTGCCGCATGCAGGGCGCTACGGAAGTCGCCCTGACCGTACTGGATCCGCTGGGCTACCTGGACGAAATTCCCATCTGCATCGGGTATGAAATCGATGGGCGAGAAACACGGGAATTTCCCCACACCACGGATTTGGAAAGGGCAAAGCCAGTGCTGAAAAAACTTCCCGGCTGGAAAGAGGACATTCGAGGAATCCGGGCATTTGACAAACTGCCAAAGGCTTGCCAGCATTACGTCAACGAAATCGAAAAAGAAATCGGTTTCCCCATCACTTATGTTTCCAATGGACCTGGAAGGGACGACATCATCAAGCGAACGCCGCAGATTTGACGCAGCTTGATGGCGGCCAGAGGGGATGCCTGCCGCACCGATTCCGGGTGGGGCAGAACCGGCCGAAAATGCGAGAATCGCACAACGGGCATTTCCCGCATCTTCCCGCATTGTGAAAAATGATGTCAGGAGATTTCAAATGATGTATAAAGAGACGATTCGACCCGCATGGGCGGAAATAAATTTGTCCAACCTGGACTACAACATCAAAAATATCAAAGCCAAGGTGGGAGAACACAGGGAAATCATCGGTGTCATCAAGGCGGATGGCTATGGCCATGGCAGCGTGGAGGTTGCCAACGTCCTGCGGAAAAACGGCGTGAAAGCTTTTGCCATTGCTACGCTTTCCGAGGCCATCCGACTCCGGGAGCATGGAGTCAAAGAAGCGATCATCATGCTGGGGCTGACCCCCGATTTGTACGCGGACACCTTGATCCAATACGACATCACTCCCGTTGTGTGCAGCGCATCGAATGCCGCTGCCATTGCAAAGGCCGCCCGAAAAGCGGGAAAAGTCGCAGAGGGGCTGGTGGCCGTTGACACGGGCATGGGAAGGATCGGCTATCTCCCCGATGATCCGAAGGCCATTTCCGACCTGCAGAAGATGGAAAAACTGGAAGGCTTTCAAATCAAGGGATTGTTCTCGCACTTCGCTACCGCAGATGCGGCGGACAAAACTTACGCCCGACAGCAGGAGGCCAAGTACCTTGCCTTTTCCGAAAAACTGACGGCTGCCGGGGTAAAGATCCCCATGAAAACATTTGCTAACAGCGCAGCGATCATGGAAATTCCTTCTGCGTATTTTGATGCGGTTCGACCGGGAATCATTTTGTACGGCTGTTACCCCAGCGGCGACGTTGACAAACATCAGCTTTCCCTGAAACCCGTCATGTCCGTAAAGGCCAATATCATACATCTGAAGGAAGTCCCAAAGGGAACAACCGTCAGCTACGGCAGGACATACACGGCTCCCCGCAGGAGCCTCATTGCCACGCTCGCCCTTGGATATGCGGATGGATTGCCCCGGCCTTATTCCCTTGTGGGAAAAGTCATTGTAAATGGCGTTTTTGCACCCATTGCAGGAAATATCTGCATGGATCAGTGCATGGTGGACGTGACCGATGTGCCCAATGTGAAAGCAGGAGATGAGGCCATCATCATGGGTTCGGACGGAACTCGCACCATCTTGGCGGACGACATCGGCAATGCCACGGGCACCATCAATTATGAGATCGTCTGCGCCTTTGGCCAGCGGCTGCCAAAGGTCTATGTGGAATGAAAACGAAGGAAGTATTTCATTTTTCTTAAGCATTTTTTAAATTCTTCTTAATTCCTTCACCGTATCTTCACATTTGTTGGCTATACTATGGAGCGTAGATAGGGACGTAGAATTATGTTTCTACGTGAACTTTCCTTCTTTTATTGAATACACACAATACACACTTGTAAAACACCTTGGTTCCCCTAAGGTGTTTTACTTTTTTGTTCTTTTTCATCATTGCCCGGCTTCAATTCCTGCGTTCCACAAACTTGACAACAATCTCCAAAAACATTAATATAATAGCCATATAAAGGGGAGTAGCTGACGCAGTTTGCGTTTACGTTGCCGTCAATCACGACAGGGGCAGCCGTCCTTGTTCGGTTCGTAATGAAACAGCCAGACTTTTATTGCATGGTTTCTGTGCGATGAAAGTCTTTTTCTTTGCATAGAAACCCATCCGCCATTGCAAAATAATGGGTATGAAACCCACAAAAGGAAAGGGAATTGACATGCAAGCATATTATCAAATGACAGGCGCACAGGCCAGACAGGCCGTCAACGGCAGCACGGAACCGCTTTCGGCGGATCAGATCCGCAAGCGTCAGGAAACATTTGGCCCCAATGAACTGGCGGAAGAAAAGAAAAAGTCCACGGCGCAAATTTTTTTGGAGCAGTTCAAGGATTTCCTGGTCATCATCCTGATTGCCGCCGCCGCGATTTCCGGGATTTTAGACGATCTGGAAAGCGCCATCGTAATCCTGGTGGTCATTACTATCAACGCCATTCTCGGCACGGCGCAAACCATCAAGGCCGAGCAGTCCCTGCGCAGCCTGAAAGCCATGTCCGCACCGGAAGCCAAAGTCCTGCGAAACGGAACGGTCGCCAAAATCCCTTCCAGGGAAGTGACGGTCGGAGATCAAGTGTTTCTGGAAGCCGGCGACTGTGCGCCTGCCGATGGGCGGCTTTTAGAAAACGCAGGCCTGAAAATGGACGAAAGCGCCTTGACCGGTGAAAGCCTCGGCATAGAAAAGTCGCTAGATCCCATTGAAGGCGAAGCTCCCCTGGGCGATCGGCTCAACATGGTTCATGCAGGAAGTTTTGTCACCTATGGGCGAGGCTCCTTTTTGGCGACTGCCATCGGCATGGACACAGAAGTCGGCAAAATCGCCACGCTGTTAAAGACGACTTCCGAAAAGAAAACGCCGCTCCAAATGAACCTGGACAATTTTGGAAAAAAGCTTTCTATCCTAATCCTCGCATTCTGCGCCTTGCTCTTTGGGATCAGCGTTTACCGCGGGGAATCTGCTGGCAGCGCATTTCTCTTTGCGGTCGCGCTGGCAGTGGCCGCCATCCCGGAGGCACTCAGTTCCATCGTTACCATCGTGCTTTCCTTTGGAACGCAGAAAATGGCCAGGGAACACGCTATCATCCGAAAGCTGCAGGCCGTGGAGGGTCTGGGCAGCGTTTCCGTCATCTGTTCGGACAAAACCGGAACCTTGACGCAAAACAAAATGAGGGTAGAAGCCTACTATGTGGACGAAACGCGAATTCCTGCCCGGCAAATCGACACAAGCCAGCCATTCCAGATGCAGCTCTTGCGAGACAGCCTCCTCTGCAACGACTCTGCTGTCAGCGATGGGAAGGAAATCGGCGATCCTACGGAGACGGCGCTCGTACACCTGGGAACCGCCCTCGGCTGCGATTATGAGGCCGTGCGGGAACAATTCCCCAGAATTGGCGAGATTCCGTTCGACAGTGACAGAAAGCGCATGTCCACCTGCCACAGGATGGAAAACCGATCCATCATGATTACGAAAGGCGCAGTAGACGTGCTGCTGAATTTGGTTTCTACCGTACAGACGGGTGGCCGCCGCCAGGCCATGACTGCTGAAGCCCGCAGGAGCATCGAAACCCAAAACATGGAATTTTCGAGGGAGGGCCTGCGAGTATTGGCTTTTGCTTACAAAGAAATTCCCGAACATTTTTCGCCGGGAATCGAGGATGAAAACGACATGACGTTCCTGGGGCTTGTCGCAATGATGGATCCGCCGAGGGAGGAGTCCAAGGCCGCAGTCGCCCAATGCGTTTCCGCTGGCATCAAGCCTGTCATGATCACCGGCGACCACAAAATCACCGCCGCCGCCATCGCAAAACGCATCGGCATTTTGAAAGAGGAATCGGAAGCCTGCGAAGGCGCAGTCATTGATTCCATGTCCGATGACGAACTGAAACGCTTCGTGGAAACCATTTCCGTCTATGCCCGGGTGTCGCCGGAGCATAAAATCCGCATCGTGCGCGCCTGGCAGGACAAAGGGAACATCGTTGCCATGACGGGGGACGGCGTAAACGACGCACCAGCGTTGAAACAGGCCGATATCGGGGTTTCCATGGGCATCACGGGAAGCGAAGTTTCCAAAGACGCAGCCTCCATGGTGCTGACGGATGACAATTTCGCTACCATTGTAAAGGCCGTGGAAAACGGGCGAAACATCTACCAAAACATCAAGCATGCCATCCAGTTCCTGCTGTCTGGAAATTTCGGCGCCATTCTGGCAGTCCTCTACGCTTCGGTCGCAGCCCTGCCCGTTCCCCTTGCCCCTGTCCACCTGCTGTTCATCAATCTGCTGACCGACAGCTTGCCAGCCATCGCACTGGGGCTGGAACCACATACCGGGGATTTGATGCGGGAAAAGCCGCGGCCTGCCAGCGAATCGATTCTTACCAAAGGCTTTCTCGCACGGATCGGCATTGGCGGCCTTTCCATCGCCATCACCACCATGGCCGCTTTTCTCATAGGTTATCAAGGCACGTTCACCGCCACCGGGCAGGGAAGCGCATTCCTTGGAAGCACGCTGGCATTCGGCACATTATGCACCGCCCGACTGTTCCATGGATTCAACTGCAAATCCAACAGGCCAGTGGCATTCACCTCAAAAGCGTTCAACAATCCGTACCTGATTGGCGCATTTCTCATCGGCCTTGTGCTCATCACCCTGGTTCTCATGGTGCCGGGGCTGCATGAAATATTCAAGGTGCAGACGTTGAACCTGGCGCAGCTTTTCACGGTTTACGGGCTGGCGTTCCTCAACGTTCCCCTCATCCAGCTTTGCAAGCTGGCGCACATAAAGCGGCAATCGTAAATTCGCCTGATCCTTCGTTCCCCATGGTCGTGCGATCGCCGCATATTCGCTCACGCCTGCAGGGGTACGCTCCCCGGAAATCATCAGAACGATGTCGTCCCGCAAATTCTCCTTGCCAGGTGAAACTCCAGATGTATGACTGTTGGCCAGCCGCTTTATGCAAATTGCGCAAGCAGGGCTTTGACCCCGAACCAGATGACCGGGACAAAGAGGGACGGCAGCATGTTGAGCGCTTTCAGGTCTTTGATTTTCAAAATGGAAAGCCCTGAGCTGGCAATCAGAATGCCGCCGATGATGGAAACCTCCGTCATCAAATCCGCTGACAGGGACGATGCGACGCATGTCGCCAACAGATAGATGCTCCCCTGCCACAAAAACAGCACGCCAGCGGCGATGGCAATGCCAATGCCGTAGGTAGAGGCCAGCACCATGGACGTGACAAAATCCAGGGTAGCGTTCGTAAACAAAAAGGTCTGATCGCCGTGCAGCGCGCTTTCAATGGGACCCAGGATCGACAGCGTTCCGATGCAGAAGAGCATGATTCCCGTGGAAAGCCCTTGTGCCAGGTTGGAGCTTTCGGACGAAGCGAAGCGATCCGTCAGGTTCTGGAATCGCTTGTCCAAATCCACGGCATACCCGAACAGGCTTCCCGCCGCCAAACTCAAAATGAACAAAACCGGAAATTGGCTGTTGGGCAGGTTCTGCACCAGGGTATTGATGCCCAAAGCAACTGCCGCCAATCCCATGGCATTGAGCAGCGCATCCTGATACTGCTGCTTGATGCCCTTTTTTATCACGCTTCCGATGATGCTGCCCGCCAAAATCGTCCCTGTGTTCACAATCGTTCCAATCATCCCAATCATCACGTCATTCATTCCTTTTTCGTTAGTCAGACCCAAAGCGCATGAAAGCGCATCGC
>CAZVBL010000024.1:18642-29565 GCA_964625475.1 uncultured Zhenpiania sp.
GCGCATCGCGCCGCCATGCGCCTGGCGTGCCGCATCGTTGCTTATTCAGTAAACCTGCTTGCTTCTCCGCACACCAGCTTTTGTCTCCATATGTAGTATAGCATAAACTCTGTGCCTGTTATAGAGTCAAGGGTCTTTTTAAAAAATTTGGCGCCTGGTCTCATGCAAACTTACCCTGCAGCAGACCGGAAATGATTTCGGCGGTGGCTCCTTTGACATAATGGGAAACATCCACTCTTTCTTGTATCCATCTGGTCAGGTTTCCATCGACCCTGGCTCCCACCAGAGCCTGTTCCAGGCCGACAATCTCCCCATCCCCAAAAAAGTCTCCTGAAACATAAGCCGCTTTTATCACCCCCTCCTTTATCTCTGCGCTGATGCACAGAAGGCCAAAATCAAACTTGTGCTCCGCCTTGAAGCTGTAGGCAGGCGACTTCCCGTAATTCCAATCCCAGGTGGCGTACCTGCCGTCCCGCAGCTTTTTGACCTGCTCCTTGTCATGCGCAGTCAATCGATATTCCTCGATATGGCCGTCCTGGAAAATCTGCTGCTTCAATGCGTCCTTGAATAAATCTACAGTAATCCTTTCCGCAGCACAGGCGTTAATGGCCGTAATGCGGCTACGCACGGATTTCGTGCTCTTGGATTCAAACTTCATTGCCTTTGGCTTCAATGCGCCCGCTACTTTTTTCGCATTGCTGTCCACCAGGATGCAGCCATGATGCATGACCCGCCCCTTTTTCACATACTGAGCCGTACCGCAGATCTTCTTCCCATCGATGGTGATATCGTTGCGCCCCGTGAATTTTGCCTGAATCCCAAACTGAGCCAATGCGTCTATCACATATCGGGTGAAACGCTGGAACTCCTGTCCCTGCGTTTCTGATTCGCCCACGATGAAGGTGTAATTGAGGTTTCCCCTGTCGTGGTACACGGCTCCTCCTCCTGACAGTCGCCGCACAACTTTGATTTGGTTCTCGTCCACAAAGCTTTGGCTGATTTCTTCTATGGTATTCTGATACTTTCCAACCACAATGGTATTGTCATTTTGCCAAAGCATGAAAAATTCGCATTCCTTTGCCAATGCTTCAAACACATACTCTTCCAAAGCCAGGTTCCAATAGGGATCCCTGCTGTCCGATTCCAAATAGTACATCGCTCGTTCCCTCCTTATGTATCAAGCGGGCTGTCCGAAAACCCGCCTTTTTGATGTTTCAACTGCGCCATAGTGGCGTTTGCTTCGCATGCCAACGCCATATCATATATTGTGGATAAAGAAACAACCCCTGTGGCCAACACGGCGCAGGGGTTGTCGCTATGAAATAAGTGTTTAAACATGGATCGCTCTTCCATTTACCGCATGCATGGCCTCCTGCATGATCTCGGATACGGTCGGGTGCGGATGGATGCACATGGCCACTTCTTCGGCCGTGCTTTCCAGCTTCATTGCCACGACTGCTTCCGCAATCATGTCTGTGGCATGGAGGCAATACATGTGGATGCCTACGATTTCTCCGTATTTCGGCTCTGTGATGACCTTCACAAGCCCCCTTTCTTCGCCGGCCACTTTTGCCTTGCCGTTTGCCAGGAGCGGGAATTTCCCCACTTTCACCTTTCCATACTTTTCTGTCGCCTGCTTTTCCGTCAGCCCCACGCTGGCAATCTCTGGCTGGATGTAAATGGCGCTGGGGATCTTCCCGTAATCCATGGCCGCCTTTTTCCCGCAAATGGTTTCCACTGCCACGATGCCTTCCATGGAGGCGGTATGAGCCAGCATCGCTTTTCCGTTTACGTCACCGATCGCATAGATGTTGTCAACGGAAGTTTTCAGGGAATCGTCCGTCACGATGGCTCCGCGATCCGTCTTGATTCCCAGCTTTTGCGCATCGATTCCGTGCAGGCTTGGCGCTCTGCCTACCGCCATGAGCACTTGCCGGGCTTTTACTTCCATCTGCTTGCCGCCTTTCTCAAATTTGACGGCATCCGCTGTGATCTCCGTGACCTTCGCGCTGGTGTGGATTTCAATGCCCAAATCCGCCAGATGGGTCGCCGCTTGCGCCGTGATTTCCTCATCCACCATGGGCAAGATCCGATCCAGGAACTCGATTACGCTTACTTTCACGCCGATCGTAGCCAGAAAATAAGCAAATTCAATGCCAATGACACCGCCGCCGATGACCGCCATGGATTCCGGCGTTTCCTCGATGTCCAGCATTTCCCTGCTGGTGAGGACCTTCGCCTTGGGGTCAATGTCAATCGGCAGGTTCTTCACATCGGAACCCGTGGCAATGATGATATTGTCCGCTGTGATGGTTTTGTCACCCACTTGAATGGTGTGACGATCCGCCAACGTGCCCTCGCCATTTTCAACGGCCACGCCGTTGCTCTTCAACAACCCCTGCACGCCGCCTACCAATTGGCTGACTACGCCTTTTTTCCTCGCCTGCACCTTCTTCAAATCCAAGGCTGCCTGGCTGGTGTCCACGCCTGTCACGCCAAAGGCTGCGCTTTCTTTCAATTCTTTCAATGCCTCCGCGCTTCTCAGCAAGGCTTTGGTGGGAATGCAGCCCACGTTGAGGCAGGTTCCGCCAAAGTGTTCCTTTTCGATGATCACGGTTTTCTTTCCCATCTGCGCCGCCTTGATGGCTGCCACATATCCGCCGGGGCCTCCGCCGATGACTGCGATTTCGTAATCCCTGCTGCTGCCTGGCTGGGCATCCGCCTCTGTCCTGGATCCAGCCGCTGGTGCATCGGCTGCTGCCGAAGCCGCCTCCTTGCCGCCGTCTGGAGCCGCCGCTTTTTCATCCGATGGGGCATTTTCGCCCAGCTGCGCCAGCGCATCTGCCTCCATGGCCGCAATGTCTTCCTCCGCATCCCCTACGATAGCGATAGGCAGCGTGACGGGAATCGTATCGCCTTCGCTGATGAACAGCTTTCGCACGACGCCATCCCGGGTTGCTTCGATGTCCATGTTGGTTTTGTCGGTTTCCACAGAAAAAAGGGGTTCCCCCTTTGCCACTGCGTCACCTTCTTGTTTGTACCAGGAAACGAGTTTCCCTTCGTTCATGTTAAAGCCCAATTTGGGCATGATAATGATCTCTGCCATGATTAATTGTCCTCCATATGGATAGCAGCGAGAGACATATGGCTGATTTCCGCAATATTCGTAAGCTATGTTTTGCTTTTTTTATGTTAAGGAGAAAGTTGCTTTTTCAGCATTTAATGTCAAATTTACAAATCAAACCCGCCATACGCCCGCTCGCCCCATTTGCGATTTTGTAAAATTGTTTGAAATCCCGATCCGCACCGATGACATTTTGTCGATATTTCGATATTACCCAGTCAATCGGTGCCATTTTGCCCATGTTCCCCGGCCAATCGTCGGTCACCGGATCAGCAAGTTGATGGGGTTTTCCAGCAGGTTCTTGATTTCAGTGACGAATTGCGCTGCCAGAAGCCCATCTATGATGCGGTGATCCACGGAAAGCTGGATGTTCATCATCGGTTTGATGGCGATTTCCTTGCTTCCATCTTCCGCCGCCACTACGATCGGCTCGTCCTTTGTGGAACTGATGGCCAGGATTCCCACTTCCGGCGGGTTGATGATCGCTGTGAAGTTCTCGATTCCAAACATGCCCAGATTGGAAATGGTAAAGGTTCCGCCGGTGTATTCATCGATGGACAGTTTCCCTTCCCTGGCCTTTTCAAAGAGCGGCGTGGAGGCTTTTGAAATTTCCACAACGCCCATGCCCTGGGAATTTTTGATGTTTGGCACAATCAGCCCCGTCGGGGAGGCAACTGCGATTCCCAGGTTTACGCTCTTGTATTTGACAATCGTCTCGCCCACCAGGGACGCATTCATGTCCGGATATTTTTGCAGGGCAATGATGGCCGCCTTTGCGATGTAATCCGTCACAGATGTCTTTTTGTCCTGGGCGGCATTGACCTGTTTTCTCAGGTCAAGCAGTTTCTCTAAATTGACCTTTTGTGCGAAATACAAGTGAGGCGCCGTAAATTTGCTTTCGGACAAGCGGTCGCCGATGACCTTGCGCACGCCGGCATAGGGGATTTCCTCCAGGATCTCTTTGCCATCTGGCGAACATTTCGCAGGCTCTTCCCTGGCGGATTGCACGCTGCCTGCCGTCTGTGCGCCCTGCTTTTCGGCGATGGCTTTTTCCACGTCTGCTTTCATGATTTTGCCCTTTGCGCCGGTTCCCCTTATGGCTTTCAAATCGACGCCTTCCGCATCAGCCATGGCCTTTGCCACGGGCGTCGCTTTGATTTTGTTCGATGCCAGATATGCCAGGATGTCCTTTTCGCAGATGCCGCCTTCCCAGCCCGTTCCTTCAATCTGGATGCCATCCAAGGACAAGTCATGTTCCGCGGCGACCCTCCTGGCGCGCGGGGAAATTTTCAGCCTGCCCCCGTCTCCCCGTGGAGCTTCCGCCGCTTTTCCTGTCCCCGATGCGGTTGTCCCTGCTTCTGATGCGGGTTCCTCTGCTGCCGCTTTGTCCTCCGCTTTTGCAGGTGCGGCTCCCCCTTCCCGGAGCTGTGCCGTAGCGTCTGCGATGGCTGCGCTCGCATCCTCGTCACTGCCGCCTACGACTGCGATGGGCAGCGTCACTGGAACGGTGTCGCCTTCGTCAATGAGCAGCTTTTTTACGATGCCATCGCCGGTGGCCTCGATGTCCATGTTGGTTTTGTCGGTTTCCACTGAGAAAAGGGGTTCGCCTTTTGCTACAGCATCGCCTTCTGCTTTGTACCACTGTACCAGCTTGCCTTCGTCCATGTTGAACCCAAGCTTCGGCATGATGATGATTTCTGCCATGATCCCTCTCCTCCCCGTTTATTTGAAATACGTTTTAACCTTTTCATATACCCGATCCACAGATGGAATCAACGGAAACTCCAATGCCGGGCTGAATGGCAGCGGCACGTTGGGGTTGTTGACCCTGCCGCAGGGCGCATCCAGGTAATAGAACACATCATCCGCGATGGCCGCCGCCACCTCTGCGCCCACGCCGCACCGCTCGTGGGCTTCGTCTGTCACAATCAGCTTTCCCGTTTTCTTGACGGATTCGATGATGGTTTCCGTGTCCAGCGGCACGATGGTCCGCAGGTCAATGATTTCGCAGTCGATGCCCTCCTTTGCCAGCTTTTCCGCAGCTTCCTGGGATTTTCTGACCATGGAGGACGTAGCGGCGATGGTGATGTCCTTCCCCTGCCTTGCGATCCGCGCTTTTCCCAAGGGAATCGGTTCCACTACATCGTCTATCTGGAATTTCCTGTTGTACTCCATCTTATGTTCAAACACGATGCAAGGGTCATCGTCCCGAATGGCAGCCTTTAACAGGCCTTTGGCCTCCTGCGCCGTAGAGGGCAGTGCGATTTTGGTTCCAGGGAATTGGGCGACCAGCGCCTGCATGGACTGGGAGTGTTGGGCTGCGGAAGACCGACCTGCGCCGATGGGGCATCGGATCGTCATCGGGACATTGGCCTGCCCGCCGGACATGTAGCGAATCTTCGCCATCTGATTGATGACCTGATCGGCGGCTACCAACAGAAAGTCGGAAAACATCAGCTCGATGACGGGGCGCAGCCCAGTCAGAGCCATCCCAACGCCCATTCCAACGATTCCCTGTTCTGAAATGGGGGAATCCTTTACCCGCAGATCCCCATATTTGTCCATCAGGCCCACGGTGCATTTGAAGTTCCCACCGATAAAACCGATATCCTCGCCCATCATGACAATGTTGTCATCTCTTGCCATTTCTTCGTCTAAGGCTTCACAAACCGCCTGTGCGTATGTTAATTCTTTCATGTAGTTACCATCCTTTTCAAATTTCAATAAACCTAAAGATGCAATCGTTTTCCTTGCCCGCAAAGGGCACAATTGCTTGCGTCCATGCTTTTTTGCGCCTGCGTTCTGACAACGCCGTTTGGCTTCCCATTGCCAAAAAACGCCCAAGCGCAAGCGCCAACGCCGCTTGCTCATCGAGCTTTTCCAGCGGGGATTTTATGCGGGGATTTTACAAGGTTCCCTGCCGGAAAACATCGGAAAACGCCTCCGAAGCGTCTGGGTATGGGCTGTCTGACGCAAATTTGACAGCGGCCTGAATTTCCTCCTCCACCTTCTCTTCGATGGCTTTGATTTCCGCTTCCTTCATTTTGCCTGTGGCGATCAATTCTTTTCTCAGGGTCGTCACTGGACATCTGGCCATCCAGTCCTCTTTTTCCGTTTCACTCTTTCTTTTCCGATAGGTAGCCGGATCGCCGACATGGTGTCCCTGCCATCTGTAAGTCTTGCATTCGATGATGGTGGGTCCTTTTCCCTCCCTGGCTCGCTTTACGGCCTTCACGGCTGCTTCATAGACCGCTGTGACATCCATGCCATCCACTACGACACCAGGAATGTCATATGCTTTTGCCCTTACTGCCAGATCCGGCGTATTTGTCACATCCCGAATGTCAACGGAAATCCCATACAGATTGTTTTCTATGACATAGATGCATGGCAAGTCCCATGCAGCCGCCATGTTGACGCTCTCGTGGAACGTCCCTTCGTTGGTGGCCGAATCTCCGATAAAGGAAACCGCTACCTGATCCGTTCCTTTATATTTGATGGTATATGCCGCTCCTGTGGCGATGGGGATTTCCCCGCCAACGATGCCATTGGCTCCCAGGATTCCCTTGTCCATTGCCATGATGTGCATGGAGCCGCCTTTTCCATGGGAATAACCCGTTTCCTTGCCGAGTATTTCAGCCATCATCCGATCGATTTCCGCTCCCCTCGCTACGAGATGCCCATGGCCCCTGTGAGTGCTTCCGATGTAGTCATCGTCTTTTAACGCCGCACAAACGCCTGTGGCAACAGCTTCTTCTCCCATGTACAAATGAGCCAGCCCCGCCATCATTCCTTTTTTGTAAAATTCAAAGGTTTCCTCTTCAAACCTTCTCGTTTTGAACATGGTACGATAAAAATCGCTCAGTTGTTTTACGTCATACTTTTCAACTTTCATAAACGCCCTCCGTTGTTGATTCCATTCATTTTGTGTCACACCTTTCCTTCTATGATAGAAAATGCAAGGTTCGTGCCAAACATGTTCCCATCGGTCTTCAATTTGGGACATTTGTGTCACGTTCCAAAACAATTATTGAAATTCCAACGAATTTCTGGAAATTTCCTGATCCGGTTTTTTATTCGTTTCGATTTGTGTCATATTTTGCGTTGCGTTTTTTTGTTGACTATGCTATGATTGTGTCACAAGATGACATTTGTTTGACACAAAGGAGGATGAAAATGCCACAAAAATTGGGCAGCAAGGAATACCAGGAGCGGGTTCATGAAGCATGGAAGCATTTTATCCATCACGAGGATTACGACTACAGCTTTTTACGACCTGAAATCCTCTCATCATGGATGAGGGCGAGGGAGATGAACGTGGATCCATACAATATTGACTACAACAATCTGACACAAAACGACCTGACGACGGTCATCAACAAGCACATCAATCTCATCAATGTCGTTCGGCCTTACATCGAAAATCTTTATGAGATCGTAAAAGGATCCGGCGCATACATTTTGTTATGCGACAAGAACGGATATATCATTGACCTGAAGGGCGACCCTGACATCATCGCTCAGGGTGCCACGACGAATCTGGGAATGGGTGCCATACGGCTTGAAAAGAACGTAGGCACCAATGGAATTGGAACCGCGCTGTATACGAAAAGCCCCATACAAATCTGGGGAGAAGAACATTACGCATGCAAACACAAGCAATACACATGCTCCGGTGCGCCGCTTTTTGATGCGGACGGCAATTTGTACGGTTGCCTGAACGTTACGGTATCCTTTGAAAATGCCCACCTCCATACCCTGGGGATGGTCGTTTGTGCCGCCGATGGCATCAGCAAGGAACTGAAGCTGCGACAGGCCATGGAAAACATCGAAATGATCAATGCGCAGCGAAACAGCATCATTGAAAACATGACATCCGGGGTCATTCTTTTGAATGCCCGCGGGCAAGTGAGCCAAATCAACGACCTTGCCCTGAAAATGCTGAACATCTCCTATCGCAGCATTATCGGGCAAGACCTATTCGACTATATCACCATAGACAGCTCGGATCGCTATGTGGCACATACCATCCTGCAAACGGAAAAATACAATGAGGAAGTCTCCGTCAAAAACAATTTTTCGACAGCGCAGCCCAAACGCTTCAATTTGTCGATCAACCACATCTGCGACGCACATGGCGGCATGATCGGCTATATCCTTCTTTTCAACAAACCGGAGCTGATCAACAGGCTGGTCAACAACATCGGGGGCTTTCATGCGAACTACACATTTGATTCCATCATAGGCGGCTCTCCAGCAGTCCAGAAATTAATCGCAGATAGCACAAAGGCGGCGCAAAGCGATTCCAACATTTTGATCCTGGGCGAAAGCGGGACTGGAAAAGAACTCGTAGCCCAATCGATCCACAATGCAAGCCCTGTCAAGGCCGGACCTTTCGTGGCGATCAACTGCGCCGCAATTCCCAATACCCTGATGGAAAGCGAACTCTTTGGCTATGAAAAGGGATCCTTTACCGGTGCGGAGAAAGGAGGGCGGCCAGGCAAATTTGAAATGGCCGATGGGGGAACCATCTTCCTCGATGAGGTGGGCGATATGCCCTTGAACCTGCAGGCTGCGCTGCTGCGCGTCCTCCAGACACACGAGGTCATCCGAATCGGCGGCCAATATTCCAAGCATGTCAACATTCGCATTGTCGCAGCTACCAACCAGGATCTGCAGACCATGGTTCAGGAAAAAACCTTCAGGGAGGATCTTTATTACCGATTGAACGTGATTTCGATTTTCGTTCCAACCCTCGTGGCACGCGGGCCAGAAGACATTCGACTGCTGGCAACGCATTTTATCGACCAATACAATGCGCGAACCGAAAGCCAATTGTTCCTGACGGAGGAAGCCTGCCAAGTCCTCCAGCATTACGCATGGCCCGGCAATGTACGGCAGCTTGAAAATGTGATCGAACGGGCAATCAGCCTCCGTTCCGGCGATGCCATCACATTGGACGATCTTCCTGAAACGATTCTGTCCAATCCCCATATGGAAAGAGGCAGGATCGATGGGGACAGGAACGGCAGCGCAGCAATCGCCATGCCTTCGGGCGACAGGCGAGAAGCCTTTGCTTTCAGGAATCCTCCCACAGACCTGCCTATTGAGAAAAAGGACGAAAAGTCTTTGATCGTCTCCGCTCTTGCAAAATGCAACGGCAAAGCCACTGCGGCAGCTGAAATGCTGGGAATGAATAGAAGAACCTTCTATCGAAAAGTCGATAAGTACCAAATCAATATGAACGATTATCGAATCTGAATTTGCGTCACGGATAGGCGCAGGTTTTTGACAATGCCTTTATGCTGAATGCAACGATTCGAAATGGTGAAGCCAATGCTTTCCCAATTTTGTCAAGTGAATCCAGCGATACTTTCTAAAGGCTTGCGAGGATTTGCAAATCACCAAAAGTCGGCCTCCAATTGCGAATAATGGAACCCAAAAGGCTTATACTGCAAGGCTCATTGAAACTCAAGCATATTTTTTTCATTGGTTTTAAACTAACTTTGGAGCGCCCGCCCTGTGCGGGTGCTCTTTCCCATCGCTTATAAATCCAGACTGTCGGGATTCAGGAGAAAATCCATAATGCCCATTACAACGATGCCTTCCTCATTGCGCCATAGTTTGATCCGATCCTTTACTACAATGATTTTCTTAAAAGAGTCTCTGATATTGATCAGCGGCCTTTGCTCCTGCAGCATCTTATCGCCATCTGGAATTGCGAAGGCGGACTGAATGTAGTACCGCTGATTTCCACGGTTACAGACAAAATCTACTTCTAACCGTTTGCGTATAGCCTTGCCGTCCGCATCTCTTTCCGAATGCTCCACGACTCCGACATCCACGTTGAATCCACGGATAAGCAGTTCATTATAGATGATATTCTCCATGATGTGGTTTTCTTCCTGCTGCCGGAAATTGAGCCGGGCATTCCGAAGGCCAACATCCGTGAAGTAATACTTAAAGGGAGAGGTCATATACTTTTTGCCCTTGATGTCATAGCGTTCTGCTTTGCTGATGAAGAACGCATCCAGCAAATATTCGATATAAGTTCCTATGGTTTTGTCGCTTACATGGGCTCCGTTGGATCTGAACGCATTCGCCAGCCTGGTTGGATTTGTCAGGGAACCTACCGCCGATGCCAGAATGTTGACCACGGCTGCCATCACATTGTCTCCGCGCAAATTATGCCGCTCTTCTATATCTTTCAAATACAGTTCTTTACAGAGGTCGATCAGATACCCGGATTTCAGCTCATCGGTTTTTCTGCTTAGAATCAGCGGCAACCCACCATAGGCGCAATAGTCCATCCAGGCATCATATTTATCGCCAGGATAGGCGGATAAATATTCGGCAAAGGACAGTGGGTAAACCCGAACCTCATCTCCACGGCCACGAAATTCTGTCAGCACATCTGAGGAAAGGAATCTGGAATTGCTGCCCGTCACATAAATATCCAGGTTCTCACGTCGGTTCAGTCCATTGAGTACCGCTTCAAAACCCTTGCAGAGCTGAACCTCGTCTAAAAACACGTACCATTGGCCCTCGTCAATTACCCGCTGTTTAATATATGCGCTTAGCTTATTGCTGTCGCGCAGTTCCCTATAATCGTCATCATCCAAAGGAACGGTGATAATTCGGGACGCATCTACTCCGGAATCCAGCAGATACCCATAAAACAGCCTGAATAGCAAATAGGATTTCCCGCACCTGCGGATACCGGTAACAACCTTAATCAGGCCATTTTCTTTCCGTTCGATCAGACGGTTCAAGTATATGTCTCGTTTGATTGGTTCCAT
>CAZVBL010000025.1:0-27979 GCA_964625475.1 uncultured Zhenpiania sp.
TTATACCACGAATTTCCTTTAAACCTACAATCGATATTCGTGATTCAATGAACGCTTCCCCGCAGCAACGCCGTTTCGATCAGTTACGTTCATTATACCACAGATAGAAAATTTTTGCGGAACATTCAGGGAAAGTTTATGAGAATATTCGCAAAAAAACGATATTTTTCCTGCAGTTTCGCAGAAAACAGGAAAATGTGCCCCACCGTATTTTGCCCTTTCGTTTGACGATGCCGCAAAACCATGGTATTCTTAATGATGATCCGGTGATTACCGCTGCGTCCCATTCGACCAGCGCAAGAAAGGAATGATTTTGAACATGACAAAGACAGAGAAAAAAGGAACCTATTATATTACAACGCCTATTTACTATCCCAGTTCCAACCTCCACATCGGCCACACATACTGCACGGTCATGGCGGATGCCATGGCGCGGTTCAAACGGCTCTGCGGTTACGACGTGCGTTTCCTGACTGGCACGGACGAGCATGGGCAGAAAATCCAGGCCATCGCAAAGGAGCAGGGGGTCACACCCCAGGAATATGTGGACAAAATCGTAGGCAACATCAAAGAGCTGTGGAAAACCATGGAAATCTCCTACGATGATTTTATCAGGACCACGGAACCTCGCCATGTGAAACGCGTCCAGAAAATCTTCATGCAGCTTTATGAAAAGGGAGACATCTACAAGGGAGAATACGAAGGCATGTACTGCACGCCTTGCGAATCCTTTTGGACGGAAAGCCAGCTGGTGGACGGCAAATGCCCGGACTGCGGCAGGCCGGTGGAAAAGGCAAAAGAAGAAGCCTATTTCTTCCGCCTTTCCAAATACCAGGACAGGCTGCTGGAACTGTTTGAAAACAACCCCGAATTCCTCCAGCCGGACACCAGGCGGAACGAAATGATTTCCTTCGTCAAGCAGGGACTGGAGGATCTGTGCATTTCCAGATCCACCTTCGATTGGGGCATCCCGGTTCCCATCGATGAAAAGCATGTGATTTACGTTTGGCTGGATGCACTGACCAACTATGTCACGGCACTGGGATACCCGGAGGAGCCGGAACTTTATGAAAAGTACTGGCCGGTGGACGTCCATCTGGTGGGCAAGGAAATCGTCAGGTTCCATACCATTATATGGCCTGCCATGCTCATGTCCATGGAACAGCCGCTGCCAAAGCAGGTGCTGGGCCACGGCTGGCTGCTGCTGGAGGGTGGCAAAATGTCAAAGTCCAAGGGCAACGTAGTGGATCCGGTGAAGCTCATCGAACGCTACGGCATCGATGCGCTGAAATATTTCCTGCTGCGGGAGTACACCTTCGGACAGGACGGCGTTTTCACCAACGAAGTGATGCTGCGGCGGATGAACTACGACCTGGCAAACGACCTGGGGAACCTGGTCTCCAGAACGGTTTCCATGATAGAAAAATACAACGGCGGCTATGTGCCGGAGCCTTGCGGGGAAGAGGACGCAACGGACAAAGACCTGAAATCCATCGCCGTTTCCGCAGCCGACAAGGTGGAAGCCCACATGGACAAGTTCCAGTTCAACCTGGCTCTGGAAGAAATCTGGGTGGCGGTGAGAAGGGCCAACAAATATATCGATGAAAACACGCCATGGATCCTGGCAAAGGAGGAATCCGGCAAACCCCGCCTTGATATGGTGCTTCACAATCTGGCCGAAACCCTGCGGATCGTTTCCGTGCTGATTTATCCCTTCATGCATACGACCTCCGGCGAAATCAGGAAGCAGCTTGGCCTGTGGTACGCAGATGTGGCCTGGAAGGATGCCTTTGTCTTCGATATGATGCAGGGCGAACAAGTGAAAAAAGGCGATCCGATTTTCCCGCGCCTGGACATCGAAAAGGAACTGGAAGAGCTGGAATCTATGAAGGGCGGCGATAAAAGCGATGAAGAGGAAAACGTCCCGTTGGAGCTGAAGCCCGCCATCGAATTTGATGATTTTGACAAGCTGGATTTGCGGGTCGGGACAATCCTGTCTGCGGAAAAGCATCCGAAAGCCGACAAGCTGCTGGTGTTCCAGGTGCGAATGGGAACGGAAAAGCGGCAGATCATTTCCGGCGTTGCCCCCTATTTCAAACCGGAGGAATGCGTGGGGAAGAAGGTCGTGGTGGTCGCCAACCTGAAACCACGCAAGCTGCGCGGCCTGGAGTCCAAGGGCATGCTGCTGTTCGCCGACAATGAGGTGGACGGAAAAACGCGCTACGAATTTGTGACTACTATAGCAGAGGATGGGAATCCGGTGTCGTAGGAGAATGACATGGGAGATAATTCCATATTTGTGGAAAAGAATGTTCATCGAATCATGGACGGGGCTTGATTTTTTGGAGAAAGCCCATGGTCGATGGCAGGATGAAAAATGAACACTTTGGTGGGAAAGGAAAAAGATGAAAATGAGAGAAGAAAACCTGAAACGAGGAATGAGCAAATTGTTGTCAACTCTATTGATCGCCACACTTGTGTTTACATCAGCCAGTGCAGCGTTTGCAGGCGCAGAAGAAGGGCAATCCGAGATTGCTGCAAAAAGTGCGGTTGCGGACAATGCGGCAACGGCGGAACATACAGTGGCAAGCAAAGCAGCGGCAGCGGTAAACGATGTAGCGGTGAAAACGAAAGCCACCGTAACAGGAAGCTTTGATTTAGTGACGATCACATCCAAAGCGGATTTGGCTATGATTTCGGACAAAGTAGCAACTATTGCATATGGCCCCGAGGATTCCGTAGGCAATGGGGTCGGATATGCCCAAAAGGTCAAAATCCCAGCAAAGGGAACCGTCATCGTGGCAGCACAGACGGCATCAGGCAGTGCCACAGGTGCATATTTTGGGTTGTATCGAGATGCGCAGTTGACCCAGAGCGTTGGCTATGATGGATATGCAAGCACAAGCGCAACAGAACCCGATACAACTTTGATCCAAGTTCCGGCGGCTGGTACTTATTATCTGGGCGTGCGTTCCAGCGCTTTTGCCTCTGGGCAGGTAACGATTGCAACGGCGGCAGTTTACATCAATGGCGGCAACAGGAACATTTCCAGCGGAAAAGAAATCCTGGTAGGACAGAAAGATGCGCAGACCAACTATTTCAAATTCAAAGCTGGCAAGACAGGTTACCTGCAGGTAAAGAATGTGGGGAATGGTGGCTACAATAAAGTGGTTCTGTGCAACCGCAGCAAGAAAGCCTTGTCAGGTGGGCAGTATCTGTCGTACAACCCCACGTTCGGTGTGAAAAAAGGAACGACTTATTATCTGAAGATAAAGGCAAATTCCAACAGCAATGGCGGTTACATTTTTAAAGTGACGAACAAAGCAATCAAGGAAAAAAGCGGAACGAGCAAAAAGAAAGCGACGGCCTTGAAGAAAAAGAAAGCTGTAAGTGGGACGGTCATTGCTGGAAATGGACAGGCAGATTGGTACAAGTTCAACCTCACTGGAAAGAAAAACGTCAACATCACCGCAAAGGGCGCTGTTAGCGGCACCTTGAAGCTGGAGGTTTACCAGGGGAGCAAGAAGCTCTCTGGGAACGTATCGCTAAAGGATGCCTTTAACGTGAAAAACAAAGATTTATCTCTTGGAAAATGGTCGAAAGGCACATACTATGTGAAAATTTCCAGAACTGACAAAAAATCTTCGGGTTACTATCGCTTCTCGCTGTCATGGAAATAAGGAAACTTTGAGGGTTGCTGTAAAAATGGAAGAAAAAGGAGGACAGCGATGGAAAGAAGCGGTTGTCAGGCAAGCGGGCAGCGGGCGGCGAACTCCAATGCGGGAAAAAAGGCCAAACGGATCGTTGCCATGGCCCATGTGGCAGGCTGGTCCAATGTGGATTTGGTGAAGGACTGCGGCTTGATTCCCTATTTATTGCACAAAAACCATGGTCATGACGTATCCATGGTCGGCGCAAGAAGCGGGGGGTATCCTTACCACGAGCAATATACGAAAAGCGTGAAGATGGAGTTTCTCCCCAGCGGATCAACTGCGGAAAAGATCCAATACATGGAACGACATGCGGAAGAAATAGATGGGCTGCTTTGTTACGGTTGTTACAAATCTTACTTTCAGGTGGCAGAAACTTACAAACGATTGAATCCGAAAGGTCGCATTTATAGCGGACTGGACATGAACAGTTGGTGGGCGGATCGCATTTTATGGAATGAAACGGATTTTAAGACGTTCATGGGTCGCTGCGATGTCATCGCAACTTCTTGCCATGCGATGCAGGATCATTTGAACGAAAAATGGCCCTGGAAAATAGAATATGTTCCAAATGGGTACTATGACTTCTTCCCACAATCTCCGCCTGCGTTCCAGGAAAAAGAAAATGTCATCCTTACCGTAGGCCGCCTGGGAACGGAGCAGAAATCCACGCATGTGCT
The DNA here is from genome assembly GCA_964625475.1 of uncultured Zhenpiania sp. Taxonomy (GTDB): domain Bacteria; phylum Bacillota; class Clostridia; order Peptostreptococcales; family Anaerovoracaceae; genus Hominibacterium. Next base: position 4,391 of record CAZVBL010000025.1, read on the forward strand.
GTTGGAAGCATTTGCAAAAATTGCAGACAGAATGCCCGATTGGAGCGTTCGGCTGGTTGGAAACGTGGAGCAGGGTTTTGAAGCTTTTCGGGAGGAATACTTCAAACGGTTTCCGGCACTTTCGGAACGTGTTCGGTTCGTTGGGCCGATCGCAGATCGCAGGCAACTGTTTGGGGAGTATCGAAAGGCGAAAGTGTTCGCCCTTCCCTCGAATTGGGAAGGAGGAACCCCAAACGTCATCGCAGAAGCCCTCCATGGCGGGTGCGCAATAGCAGTCACTCGGTTCGATGCCTTTGAGGATGCCATTGATTCAGGCTCCTGCGGAAAGTCTGCCGCCATAAACGATGTGGAGGGATTTGCCCGGATTCTGGAGGAACTCTGCCTGAACACCGATTTGGAACAGTGTTCCCGCCGCGCCTATCAATACGGCCTTCGGGAGTTTGACATGGAAAAAATCGTGGTTCGAATCCACGAGCTGCTTTTTGGGGGTGAAGAATCGTGAGCCGCATAAGGATTGACAATGATTACAAATTCGTATTATTGGATGGGGAGAAACAACGCATCTTGTTGGATACGGGCAACCCCCTTGCCAACAAGAGCCAGCTGCCCCTGTGCCCAGTGCCGGAGTCTTTGGGCGTTGAGACGTTTCCCCACTTGTTTGGTAAATTGCAGCAATGCCACGCAGAAATCAGCCTGGGAACAAAGGAGGGTTCCCTGGCCGCCATGTTAATCGATCTGATCGCCACGTCCCACCTCATGAGCACTGCGCTGCCGATGAGGGTTGTGGAGCTGGGAGCCACAAGCGGCATCCTGAGTTACCACCTTGCGACGCTGATGGGGAAAATGAACCCGGAATCCTCCCTGTGCTGCGTGACGAACACAATCGGCAACGGGAGCGACAACCGCTGGCTGAACCGGGTATCCCGCGTGGAACAGCCGCCAGTCCTGTCCCTGGTGGCGACGGATTATGAGGCAACGCCTTTGGCATCGGACTATTTTGACATGGCAATCATCAATGGGGTCGAGCGATTTGAGAAGCCCGGGGAAGCGGTGCGATTGTTGAAAAAAGGCGGAAACCTGATATGCCATGCGATGGACGCCCCCTATTTGGAAGACTGCTTCAAGAAAGCCTTTCCTGACTGTCAGGAGTATGGGGCTGGTTCCAATGACAAGGTGCTGGTCGCCCCACATGCGGACGCTTATGCAGGAAAAGAGCCTGAACCGGACATCCGGACAGAAATGAAGCGCATCATCAGCGAACTGCAAGAGATGCTGCAATCGGACAAAAGTCTGAGTCAATTCCGTGCGATCATCCCTGAAATCGACCGATGGACGGATGAATCCATAAAGCGTTACGACATTGCCAGCAAAAAGGATTTGATCCGGCTGAAACAGCTGGTCATCGACTACATGCTGAACAGGGAGGGTGCGCTCAGGGAGTATTACAGGGAAAAGCTGGAATCCTTCCAAAACGAAATGCTGCAGGACATTGTAGTAGAAGGAGGCAAAAATTGACAGGCTGGGAACAGACAAAACGAATCATGGGCTAATTGCCAGAATATGACATCCATGATCTTCCATTTTTTCTGCAGGGAATGCAATTTGACGATGAAATGGAAGACGATTGATACTGTGAAAAACTGGAGGGATGATCATGCTGTTTGACTCACACGCACATTTGAATGACAAAAGCCTTTCTGAAAAAGACCGGGAGGAACTGATACGGGAAATCGAAGCGTCTGACCTGGATTACGTTATGGACATCGGCTTTGATTTGGAAAGTTCCAATTTGGCGGTGGATCATGCCAGGCGGCTGCCCTGGTGCTATGCCGCAGTGGGTTGCCATCCTCACGACACCAAGGACATGGACGACATGCAGCTTGCCATGCTAAAGGGGCTGGCAAAAAAGGAAAAAGTGCAGGCCATCGGCGAAATCGGCCTGGATTTTCATTACGATCATTCGGAGCGGGACGTGCAGCGCCACTGGTTTCGACAACAGATTCGCCTGGCCAACGAGCTGAAAATGCCCATTGTCATCCATTCCAGGGAAGCGGATCAGGAAGCGATGGACATTTTGAAGGAAGAAGGGGCTTTTTCCCAGGAGCGCAAGGGCTGGTTCCCCGTTCGGCACGATGGGAGCGGCGACGCCAGGGTATTGCTCCATTGTTTTTCCGGCAGCAAGGAACTGGGGCAGCAGTATGTGAAGCTGGGCGCGACCATTTCCATCGCAGGACCTGTGACTTACAAAAACAATCGAAAGACCGTTGGGGTCGCAGAGGCTTTGCCCCTTGAAACTTTGCTGGTGGAGACGGATTCCCCGTACCTTGCGCCAGAACCGTTCCGGGGAAAGCAAAACAAATCCCCCTATGTGGAATACACGGCCAGGAAGGTGGCGGAAATCAAGGGCCTGGAGTTTGAAGAGGTAGCCAGGCAGACCAGCGAAAACGCCAGGCGTTTTTTTGGGATAACGTGAAAAGAGAATGCTTTTTTGTCCCATGGGTAAATGCCCAAAGTAAATCCCACCCAAACCATTGTTCTGGAAGTTACTTTGGGAATTTAAGAATTTTTGTCCCATGCATGACGCATATTTGTTTTGCTATTAACAATTTGCGAATTTGGCCGATAATATGAATATGAGGGTGCATGGAAGGTTTTTTTGGCGATTGGATCCACCGATACATGGCAATGGCTGCGAACCAGCATGGCGACAATCGTATTTGCCGGGCAATTGGCCTCATCGACCCATGTGCCAAATGCGGAAAGCAAAGGCAAATCAAACAAGGAGGGAAACGAAATGTCTATTGAAATCACAAATAATTACAATTCCTATGCCAGTGCAGCGGCTTATAACAGCAACAGCAGCGCAAGCACAGCCGCAGGGAGCGAAACAACGACCGAAACCGATGCCACTGCGCAGAACGTGGATTCGTACACGCCCACCAATTCCACGGGCAAACTGGACAGCGACGTCATCGAACAAATGAAGCGGGAGCAAGCCCTCTCGGCTCTGCGCTTTTTGAACACTGTCCAGAGTTCCCTGACCAAGCAAATCAAATTCGGACAGGGCGCATGGAAAAACGTAACGGAATCCGACCTGGCGGACATCCAGGCCGCTGCGCAGGAGAGCATTTCGGACAACGGCTATTGGGGTGTGGAGCAGACCTCACAGCGCATTTTTTCCTTTGCCCAGGCATTGACAGGAGGCGATGTGTCTCAGGCAGAGGCCATGCGCGAGGCGTTCATAAAAGGCTATCAGGAAGTGGAAAAGCTCTGGGGCGGCGAATTGCCCCAAGTCTCCCAAAAGACTTATGATGCCGTTATGAAACTGTTTGACGAGTGGGAAGGCATCACCGATGACGAGGAGAATACAGTGGACACGGCCACGAAGATGACCACGGAAGCAAAGAACACAACGGACGACAGCAAGGAGACGGAAAGCATCGGCGGATCCGTCACCTTCAACGAAGCCAAACGGGCGCGCCAGCTAGCAGCGGCCCAGTCACCATCTGACTTGCAGGCGCTCATGAGCCTTTTGAACACCGATTTGTCCGACTGCAAGGCGGGGCTGGAAAAGGGCTGGTGCGATGAAGCCGAGGTCGCCAAGGTGGAGGCCATGATTCGCCGCGCCCAGGCGCAGATGGCAAGGGTGTCCGGCGAGGACGAAACGCAAAATCAGGGCGGCATCGATGCTTTCACAATCGCTTCCCTTTAAAACATAACCGGCAGGTTTGCCTGCAAGGCGACAAGGGGGCGGAGCCTTTTCCAAGCCCTTGTCCCACCGTCGCCCTACCCAAAAAACAAGCGTTCCGGCCAGCTTGTTTTTTTTCTGTAAAATGCGCGTAAAAGATGAAAAAAGGCATTGACAAAGATTCGAGCTGGAGTTATAACTATGATGATTTAAAAGGGCAATCTAAAAATGCCGAAGCAACAAGAGATGGAATAAGATGGGTCATTCTTTGCTGGCTGCAGGGGATATGAACCATAAAAATCAGAAGAAAGGAGAGGAATATGACCATGGGCAAAGTGGCAAAATTTTTCAAAGGCTTGTATGAACTGAACCTGTACATCAATTACAGCAACAAGTGCGTGAAAAAATGAACCAGGCAGATGATTACAACCGAAAAAGGGTATGAAAAAGGACAGTCTCTGGATGTAGAGCCGTCCTTTTTTCGTGGGCGGAAACCGGGGCGGGAACATAGAATCAATTCCGAACACCTGTGACAATTCGCGCTTTTTCGGAATCTGTATACTGCACTTGTGCGGTTTGATGCAAGCACGAACGTGGATAGATGCGCATTCTGCGTCACTCCGCATCCTTCAACGCTTCCACCATGTCGATTTTCCTGTTTTTCCGTGCCACCATCCAGCCGACCACAAGGGACACGCCGAAGGTCACCAGGATGCTGACAACATAGGTCAATGCCCCCAGGCACAGCTTCAGCTCATATTCGCTGGCCAGGGTGATGACCAAAAGCTGCAGCACCCCTACGCCTGCCGGCAGCCCGATGATGACCCCGGCCACCGTCAGCCAGACGTTTTGGCTGATGAGCAGCCTGCCGATGTGCCGATCTCGAAATCCCAGCACTTTGAGGGTCGCCAGCTCCCGGCTTCGTTCCACATAGCTCATGACGCCCAGGTTATAAAGCACAACGATCCCCAGGATGACTGCCGCCAAAACGAACATCAGAACCATGGTATTCATAACGTCCATAAAGCTGTCGTAGGTATCCATGATGGTCCGTTTCGTTTGCTTTCCGGCGATGAGCGGCGAATCCTTTATGGTTTCTTCCTTTTCATTGGTATAGATGGAAGTGATCTGATAGGGAAAGTCGATGCGTTCCGCATAATCCGCAGTCATGACGATGTTTTCCGTCAGCACGGAACGCAAGTAGCCCGCCACCTTGACCTTGTAAGTCTCTTCGCTGCCGTAGGGAGAAAATTCGATGGTGTCTCCGATTTTCGCCCTGTCTGCCAGGCGCAGGCATAGGTAAACCCCCTCGTCCCCAAGTTCCATGTGCTGGTTGCCTTTGTCAACAAACCGAACCCGGCCATGTCCCGCATCGTATATTTCCAGGGCAACGGTGTCGCCTTCGTAGCTGATTCCGGAGGACGCCACCCAATCGCCCTTCACCTCTTCGGCAAGCTCTTTCAATTCACCATTGGATGCCGTTTCGGACAAATTGATTTTCGTCTCATAGTTGCTGATGTCCTCATTGAGCAGGGACAGGAACCCCTCCATGGTATCTTTCATGCCAAGGCCGCCCACCAGCAGGAGCATGCAGCCAATCACGCCGATGAGGGTCATGGCGGAGCGGGACTTGTGCCGCAGGATGTCCCGCATGTTCCATTTGGTGCCAAAGCTCCGTTTTTCCCATGCGTTCAGGCGTTCAAAGATGCTCTTTTTCATCGCCTTCGGCGCATAGGGACGAAGCGTGTCGGCGGCAGTTCCCTTCAGCATTTTCTTGATGGACAAAAAGCTGATTAGGGTCAGCAGCCCAACGGTTCCAATCAGGATTGGCACGCAGAATCCAGGCATGTGCAGCGACCAGTCCGGCAAGTCAAAATAGGTGCTCATCATGCCATCGGGGCTGATGATGATGGCTGCAATTCCATAGCCGAGAAGGATTCCCACTACTGTTCCCACAAGCCCGATGACAAACCCATAGGACGTATAGTGCAGCAGGATGCGGCGATCCTTGAAGCCCAACGCTTTCAATGTGCCGATCTGCGTTTTTTCGTTGGCAGCGATACGGTGCATGGTGGTTACCATGGTCAAGATGCCGATTGCCAAAAACAGCACGGGAAGAATGGAACCCATGGTTTTCCCCTCTTGGGTTTCGCTTTCCGCACCCGCATAGGCCACATGATCTTCTTTTGGCGTAACCATGATGGTTCGCCCCAATGCGTCTTTGACCGCTCGTTCCAGCTGCGGCTTGCCCATGTGGGAAATGATGTTGATTTGCGGATAAAATGCTGCGCCCAGGGATTTTTCCAGTTTTTTCGGCGATACATAGGCAAATCCGAAGGTTTCAAAATCCGGCATCAGTTGGTTGTCATCGGCAGTGCAGATCATCATTTCCCCGCTCTTGCAAAGGCCTGCGACCTTCCCGCTGATTGCCGTGCCCTGATATTGGAGATGCAAGGCGTCTCCCACGGCAATGCCGTTCTTTTCCGCAAACTGATCCGACAGCCAGATGCCGTCCGAATTTTTATCGTAGCTGGCGCCCTTTGTGAGCAGCATCGTGGAAACCGCATAGTTTTCGGAAACCAGCAGGGCCACGGACTTTTTCCCGCCTTTGACGGAAACATTGGCGGAAAGGAAACGGGTGGCGGCTTTTACGCCGGGTATGTCCTGGATCGCCTCAATCTCCGCTTCGGAAAACCCGGTTTCCTCATAAAGCCGAAAATCTGCGTATTTGGTGTCCTGAAAAAAAGAACCCGTGTCTGTCTGGATGCTCTGCCATTCGATGTTGAAGCCGAGAAAAACGCCGACTCCGATTGCCACCATGACGATCATGGAGAGGAACTGCGCCTTGTACCTCCATGCGGTGCGAAATAATTTGCGTATCAACATGTCACCACTCCACCTCTTCTGCGTCCATCGGCTCCGCCTGCTCTTCGCAGGATTGGATTTTCCCGTTTTTCACCCGAATCACCACATCGGCCATCTTCGCAATGTTTTGGTTGTGGGTTACGATCACGATGGTCTTGCCGTATTCCCGCGCCATTTTCAGGAGGAGCTTTAAGACCGATACGCCGGTTGCGGAATCCAGCGCGCCTGTGGGTTCGTCACAAAGGAGGATCTTCGGATTCTTGGCAAGCGCCCTGGCAATGGAGACTCGCTGCTGTTCGCCGCCGGAAAGCTCCGCCGGGAATTGTTTCATGTGGTCGGAAAGCCCCACTTCCTCCAGCATTTTGGCTGCCGAAAGGGCGTTGGGAGCGATTTCCTCCACCAGCTTGACGTTTTCCAGCACCGTGAGGGTGGGAAGGAGATTGTAAAATTGAAAAACGAAGCCAACGGCAGATGCCCGGTAATCCGCAAGCTCGTTTCTGCTCAGGGTGGAAATGTCCCTACCGTTTACGACAATCCTGCCGCTGGTAGGGCTGTCCAGGCCGCCCAGCAGATTGAGGAGCGTGCTTTTCCCCGCCCCGCTGGGACCCAGGATGACGACGAATTTCCCCTGGTCCAACGTCATGTCCACATGATCCAGCGCCCATAGTTCATGATCCCCGCTGGTGTAAACCCTGGAAACCTGTTCAAATTCAACAATTGCCATATTGGATCCTCCTGATTTGTCATCATATTTGTCATCATAACGATCGGAAATATCGCTCGTGATATTTCCAAGATAGCAACAAAGCCTGCCTCTGAAATGGAATTGGAAAAAGCCGCAAAAGGGGCTTTGTTTTCCCGGTTATTAGCTTTGCCTAACCGCCGCTTCAATTTTTAGCGTTCCCTCCTCCCAATTAGTTAGGAAACGCTAACTTGCGAATCCATTGTACTGCTTTGTGGGCGGATTGTCAACAGGTTTGGAACGAAAGACTGTTTGATAGCATAATCCACCTTTGCAAATTCAAGCGTTTCAGTACAGTTCAGGCAACGAGATGGAGCGCATCAGGCTCTTGCGTTCCAGTTCCCTTCCACAAGAAATTCATAAACTCGGTCACCTCCGACCTGGTTCGTTCCGAGTTCATTGTAACATGGAAAAATACAGAACGTAAGGAGCGGTCGAAGGACACCTGCTTTACACAAACAATTCTAAAAATGTTTACAAACAATTCCAAAAAGTGATTGCCATATAAAACCACATTTGATAAAATAAACGATGATATTACTCAGCGTTTCAAACAAACATGCATCAGGACATCAGAAAAACGATTTCAGTTCAGGAAGCGACTTAAGGAAGTGACGCATATCAAAACGCAAAACGAATTTTGAAAAGGATGAAACTATGGATTCATTAGTGTACACGAATGATCACTGCCAGGGTTGTAACCGCTGCATTTCGGCATGTCCAGTGCTTACGGCGAACCGATCGGTGGACGATGAAAGCGACCGGCAGCGCATAGAAGTGCATGGCGAAAATTGCGTCCAGTGCGGCGCCTGCCTCCACGCCTGTGAACATCAGGCGAGAAACTATCGCGATGATACGGAACAGTTTTTTGAAGATTTGAGGCGCGGGGAGAAAATATCCATTCTGATTGCGCCGGCTTTTCAGGCAAACTATCCCACAGAATACGGTTCCGTTTTGGGAGGTTTGAAGAAATTGGGGGTGAAACGCTTTATCAGCGTCAGCTTTGGCGCAGACATCACCACATGGGGCTACATCAATTACATTTCCCAAAATCACTTTGCAGGCGGCATTTCCCAGCCATGTCCGGCTGTCGTAAACTACATCGAGCACTATGTTCCCGAACTGATTCCCAAGCTGATACCGGTGCAAAGCCCTTTGATGTGCGCTGCGATTTATGCGAAAAAATACATGGGAATCACGGACAAGCTGGCGTTCATCAGCCCGTGCATTGCCAAGAAAGCTGAAATCTGTGACCCCAACAATCACGGCTATGTGTCCTACAACCTGACATTCAACCATCTGATGGATTATGTGCGGAAACATGGGATCAAGGGGCCTGAAATTTCCGATGAAATTGAATACGGCCTGGGATCCATTTATCCGATGCCCGGCGGTTTGAAGGAAAACGTTTACTGGTTTTGCGGAGAAGAGGTCTTCATCCGGCAGGTAGAGGGGACGAATCATGCTTATCGTTTTCTGAACGGTTACAAGGATCGGGTGAAGTCCAGGAAACCCCTTCCCTTCATGGTCGATATCCTCAATTGCGGGCAGGGATGCCTGTACGGCACGGGGGTTGCGCCGGAAAAGGCCGCCTCAGAGGACACGTTCTACCATCTTCAGGAGATCAAAGAGCGGAGCAAACGGGAACAGAAAAAGCACCCCTTTTCCAAAAAGCTAAAACCGGCGCAACGCCTGAAAATGCTCAACAAGCAGTTCTCTGGATTAAAGCTGGAGGATTTCATACGCCGGTATACGGACAAATCCCAGACGGTTTCCGATAACCGCCCCAGCCCGGCGGAGCTGAACCAAATTTTTGTCAGCATGAACAAACTGACAAAAGAAGAGCGCAACATCAACTGCGGCGCATGCGGTTACAGCAATTGCCAGGAGATGGCGGAAGCCATTTTCAACCAATGCAACACGCCTCGCAACTGCGTCCATTTCATTCGCGGCGAGATTCAGCAATTTTCCGAAGAACTGGAGAAAAAGAACCAGGATATCCTCGCCCGCAACCAGGCGCTGTCCACATTCATCCAAGAGGAATTCGACGTACTTGAAAATTCCATCGCCGAAATGATGCGGGGGAACAACGTCAATGCGGAGGAAAGCGGGGCGATCAGTGCGGCCATGGAAAAAATCGCAGAATTTTGCGACATCCTAAATGCGTCCTTTGAAGATATCGATGAGTTGTTGAAAAACCTGGAGAAAAACAGCGGGGACATTTCCAGCATCGCGCAGCAGACAAACCTGGTGTCAATCAACGCATCCATCGAAGCGGCGAGAAGTGGGCTGGCGGGAAAGAGTTTTGCCGTAGTCGCAACCGAAATCAAGGATTTGGCACAATCCAGCCAAAAGCTTGCAGAAGGAAGCAACCAAAACCAGGAGGAGATCATAGGTTCCATCACGCACATCATGGACGAAGCCACGGAACTGACACATTCCGTATCGGAGATCAACGAGAGACTCAGCAGGCTCGCTGCCAGCAGCCAGGAAATCGCCAAAGAGGCGGATACGGTGAAAACCGTCGCCGATGGCGTGCGGGATCGGCTGGAGGATCTAAGCCACGGGGACTCGTAGCCGGGATGCATTGTGATATCGCCACATGCACCCATGCGTCCGAAGGAATGAACATGATGAGCGAATCCCTGCCACAGCTCAAGGCTGTTTTTAGCGGAGAGGAGAATTTTCCCTTGCATTTCCTTCAAATTCGTGTATAATGGATGGGCACTGAATTTTTTGGTGTTCTCTGCGCTCGCAGAAAAGGCGGATGTCGCGGAACGAAAGATTTCCAATCGGAGGTTCCAGGCATCTTGTTTCTTGTATGCTGTGAAAGGCGAGCGCCATTTAGTCCATAGGGAGGTGAAACGAATGACAAATTATGAGGTTATGTTCATTATCGACCCCACGCTGGAAGACGAAAAAAAAGACGCCACCGTTGAAACCGTCCAGGAAATCATCAACGGCGATGGCGAAGTTTCCAAAGTCGATGTATGGGGAATGAGAAAGCTTGCATATCCGATTCAGAAAAAGAACGATGGTTACTATGTAGTCATCGAGTTCCAGGCGAGTCGCGAGATGCCCAAGGAATTGGACAGGCGGCTCAAGATTTCCGATGCCGTCATGCGGCATATGATCATCAACAAAGATGAAAATTAAAGGGGTACGGAAATGAATAGCGTAGTGTTAATTGGAAGATTGACCAGGGATCCCGAAGTTCGATATACCGCTGAGACGCAGATGGCCGTTGCCCGGTTCAGCGTGGCGATCGACCGACCGACAAGATCCGGCGAAAAGCAGACGGACTTTCCAAACGTAGTCGTGTTCGGAAGACAGGCCGAAAACTGCGAACGGTTTTTGAAAAAAGGCCGTCTCGTAGGCGTGCAGGGGAGGATCCAAACCGGAAAGTACACCAATAAAGATGGCGTGACCGTCTATACGACAGATGTCATCGCCAACAATGTGGAATTTTTAGACTGGGGCGACCGCAGCGAAAGGAGCAGCAGGCCAGCCGGCGAACGGCCTGCGCCAGCGGATCGACCTTCCTCATCAAAGCCAAAGGACGACATGGGAATCCCAGATGGATTTTCAGCCATCGAGGATGAGGACATCCCGTTCTAAAGGAAAGGAGATTATGTCATGGAAAGAAGACGTGGCGGCATGAGAAGGAAAAAAATATGCCAGTTCTGTGCGGACAAAACAGAAACCATAGATTACAAGGACGTTGAAAAACTGAAAAAATATGTGACCGAAAGGGGCAAGATTCTTCCCAAGAGAATCACTGGAACCTGCGCTTTGCATCAGAGAAAGGTGACAACGGCCATCAAGCGGGCAAGAATGGTCGCGCTGTTGCCATACACGGCAGACTAAACAGTAAGCCAGAGCGATCGAAACCTGCGGAACCAGCATCCACGAACCAGCTGGTTCCCTTTTTTTGCCCATGAGAGCGCATGCGAAAAATGGCGTTCACAGCATTGCTCCGGTCGCAGGGGAAACGCCTCGCGATAAGAAAAGAACCCCCCCCCGCAAAAAATGTCCTGCAAGTCATTGACAATATTGACGGCTTTATTATACAATAAATGTAGAATCGCATCAGAAGAGCAAGGAAAACGCAGGAGGTAAAACCACAACTCATAAAACCGATTCAAAATCATAATTGATCAAGGGGACATTGCAAAGTGGCAAGAAGAAAGCGAGGGCAATATGGAACGTTCTCAGAGAAAATCAGAAATTTTGGACGCATCGATGAAGATTGCGTGTAAATATGGACTTCCTGCCTTTACCACAAAAAAAGTCGCCGATCACATCGGAATTTCCGAATCCCTGATTTACAAATATTTTTTCTCAAAGGACAATTTGCTGTATGCCTGCTATGAAGTCACGCATAAAAACATAGCTGGCCTCATGAGCCGGATTGCCTCCATCCCAAAGGTTATGGAAATATCCGATATCGACTTCATTCGACAAATGTGGGTTTCCTACTTTGAGTTTCTCGTGAAGGAGAATTATCGCACGGTCTTTTATTTTGCCTACCGGGATTCCAAGTACATCAAAAAAATCAAGGAGCATGATGATGAGGTCGCTAACACTTATTTCAGTGATTTTGTGTCTGTCATAAACTGGTTCGATACAAAATACGATTTCTCTGGACACATAGATCGCGATATTCTGTGGACTTACATCCTTGATACAACAGGACTATTCGCAAAAAGAACGATTAGCGGGGAACTTTCCATGAGCAAAGAGAACACGGAAAGCATCTGGGCTTTGATTTTCAAAGGAATTGAAGGAATTTTGAAAACATGAGTTGTCATGGATGTCTCCCGGCAGGTGTATGTCCAGATGCCTGGCTCGTCTTATTCGGGAGCTTCTTTTGTTTTGGGGTTTAGTAAGTAACGATTCACTTAACAATTTGGCGAAATCAATTCCTGTTTCATCTACAATCTGACGGAAAGATCCTGCTCTTACGGCAACGATTTGACAAGGGCAATCCCCGTTTCTCATCAAGGGACAAGGAAATGAAGAAAGCAATGCGACCCATTGTTGCTAAAAGCGACAAACCGAACACAAGATGGGCAATGCTCGCTGACTGCAAGGAACAAGAACATAAATACGTGGTAGCAGAAAGGTTGGAACGATACAGATGTGGAACCGCAGGGAACTGAAACGGGAGTCAAAGCACAATTTAAAGCGCAATTATTGGACAATCATGGCAGTATGCTTTGTCATGGCGCTTCTGGCCATCGAGTACGGGTCGGCAACCCAACTCGCCGAAGAATACAACAGCGACAAAGAATATGCAGGCGAGGTGGCGCATACGGTGGAACACGGGGACAAGAGAGGAGTGCTTGCTGCCCTCATCAACCGCGGGGACAAGGGATGGAGCCAGGAACTACACCCGCAAAAAGGCGTGTTTGCTTCCGTTTTCCATGCGGCGGTCAGAACCAGGCAAATTTTCATGAACGCCATGAGAACGGCGGAACATATCATCCAGGGGCACGGCTGGGCGGTAGCCCTGGTGGGGATGCTTTCCGTTCTGTTGTCGGCTCTTTATGAAATCCTGGCGAAGAACCTCCTGCTCATAGGGGAACGGCGTTTTTTCCTGGAAAACCATTTGTATCACAAAACGCCCATCGGGAGGATTTTTTCCACGTTCAGGCGGGAAACCTTCCTTCGCATTGCCTGGATCATGTTAGCCAGGAACATCTTCTTGTTTTTGTGGTCGCTTACCATCGTTGGCGGCATCATCAAACGGTATTCCTACAAAATGATCCCTTACATTCTGGCTGAAAATCCGCAGATCGGCAGGAAAGAAGCGTTTGCCCTTTCCATGAAAATGATGAAAGGCAACAAGTGGCGGGCGTTTCTGCTGGATGTATCCTTTATCCCATGGAATGCGCTGGCTTCCCTGACGATGGGGCTGTTGGGCATTTTCTTTGTCAATCCTTATGTGCGGGGCGCAGAGGCCGAGCTGTACCTGAAGCTCCGGGAGCATGCCGTGGAACAGCGGCAGGAAGGCTGGCAGTTCTTTACGGATGAGGCTTTGGTTTCCTTGCCTGCGGGCAGCGAGGGCATATATTACCCAGGCCTGGAAAAGAAAAAAGGCCGGGCTTTGAAGATCGACTACCATCGCCATTACTCCGTGATCAACCTGGTTCTCTTCTTCTTTACCGCATCCTTTATCGGCTGGTGCTGGGAGGTTTTCCTGCATTTGGTTCGAGATGGCGTATTTGTTGACAGGGGAACCATGCTCGGTCCGTGGCTTCCGATTTATGGAATCGGCGGCGTTGTCGCCTTGGTAGTTCTAAAGCGGTTCATCGACAGGCCGCACCTCACCTTTGGGCTTACCATGGTGATCTGTGGCATCGTGGAATATTTCACCAGCTGGTACCTGGAGATGTCCAAGGGCATCAAATGGTGGGACTACAGCGGATATTTGCTGAACCTCAACGGCAGGATTTGCCTGGAGGGGCTGCTGACTTTCGCCATAGCGGGGTGTGCATTCATTTATATCATCGCGCCCCGGCTGGATATTTTGTATAATCGGATACCAAACCGAACCAAACTTTCCCTTTGCGCAGTGCTGATCGCTTGCTTTGGAGCCGACATGGCTTACTCCCATTTCCACCCCAACACGGGCAAGGGGATTACGGATTACCAATGATCTTACATTAGCATAGCATTCCCAAATTAACTGGACGCTATACTAGCAGAACAGGGGGGCTTTTGTGGTTGCAGTATGTTTGATTCCAGTGTACGTTGCATTGAACTTGTATGCGCTGCGGTGGCTGCTGAGATGGATGGGAGCATGCCATCGCCGTCTTCAACGGAAGGGGACGCGCATTGCCACCGTTGTCATCTACAGCTTTTTCGCCAGTGCCGTTGGCATCGCATTTCTTCTGCCTACGGGAAAAGCGCAGCGTATCATGTACATCGTTGGGAATTATTGGATGGGCGTATTTCTGTACACCCTGCTCACCGTGGCCGCAGCAGACGCAATCCGGCTGGTTCTGCGACTGGTTCTCCGCAAGGCAAAGGGGACGAAGCTGGAAAAAGAGCGGTCGCACAGGCATTTTGTCGCAGGGGGCGCAGTCTGCGTCGCAATCATCGCCGCTTTCAGCATTGTAGGAATCACATGTGCCCATACCATACAAACAACGGATTACGCCTTGCAAGTGGACAAGTCCGCTGGCGGCATGAAATCCATGAAGGTGGTGCTGGTAGCGGATCTGCACATGGGCTACAGCATCGGGTGCGGCCAGATGGAACGGATGGTGAAAGCAATCAACCGGGAAAATGCAGATTTGGTCGTAATCGCAGGGGATATTTTCGACAACGAATATGAAGCGTTGGAAGACCCGGAGGAACTGGCTGCGATTCTCAGGGGGATTGAAAGCAAATATGGCGTTTACGCTTGCTACGGCAACCATGACATCCAGGAAAAACTGCTCATGGGGTTTTCTTTCCAGAAGAAGGGCGAAAAGAAAATGAGCGACATTCGCATGGATCGATTCCTGGAAAAAGCAGGCATCCAACTGCTGCGCGATGAAAGCGTCCTCATAGGCGGGCAGGTATACCTGTATGGCCGGCCTGATATGGAACGACCTGGCAGAGGCGTGGAGCATCGAAAAACGCCGGAAGAAATCACTGCCAACATGGACAGGGAAAAGCCCATATTCGTAATCGACCATGAGCCAGCAGAACTGCAGGAGTTGGCCGATGCGGGCGTTGACGTGGATTTGTGCGGGCATACCCATGACGGACAGGTTTTCCCAGGCAACCTGACGATTCGCTTGTTTTGGGAAAACGCTTACGGTTATCTGAAAAAAGGCGGGATGCACAACATCGTCACTTCAGGCGCAGGTGTTTTCGGCCCGGCTATGCGAGTGGGAACCAAAGCGGAGATCTGTGCGATCGACATTCGTTTTGAGTAGCGTTTGCTGCTGCGTTTCCTTCATGAACCAGGAAAGCTGCCCCACACAGACATTGGGGCAGCTTTCCTGGTAGTTGGGATAGTTCCCTATCCTAATATTAATATGGAAGTGTTTCTTTTCTCTTTTCCTATTCAAAATCGGCATCCGCCTTGAGTATCGCATTCAGCAGCACCGTTGCGCCGTTGACGCAGTGTTCGGGCTTTGCGTATTCCATCTCGCAATGGGAAAGCCCATCCTTCGTCTGGATGAAAATCATGGTCGTAGGCAGCATGTAGGCCGCAAACTGCGCATCGTGCCCCGCCCCCGAATGGATCGGCATGTTGCTGATCCCCGCTTCATCGGCGGCAGCCTGAACGTACCCGACCAGCCTCTGATCCCATGTCACCGTGTCCCGCTTCCAGTTCTCGCGGATGGCGCAGTCACACCCCGCCCATTTCTTCGCAGCGATCCCCTCGACGATGTCCATGACCTGCCCGAGGACTTCCGGATCCGTGTGCCTTACGTCCAGCGAAAGTTCCACTTCATCGGGGATGACGGTATGCACGCACGGATGACAGTGGATCTCACCTGTCGTGTAGACCAATTCCGACCTCCCCAGCTTGTCTATCTCATCGTGCAGATGACACAAGGCCTGAGCCGCCGCATACAGCGCATCGTGCCTCCTGTTCATCGGGAACGTCCCGGCATGGGCGGCGAAGCCCTTGAATTTCAGGGAATAGTTGAACATTCCCAAAACGCAGTCCACCACCCCGACGTCCTTGCCGTTTTCTTCGAGGATCGGCCCCTGCTCGATGTGCGTCTCGAAGTTGCACAGGTATTTGTCGGGGTTCAGCCTGTTTGCTTTATCCCCCTGGTAGCCGGATTCCTCAAGGGCATCGCCGAAGGTTCTCGCTTTTCCCCTCTGTTCTTCGATTGCCTTCGATGCCATCATGTCTTCGTATTTGAAGTTTTTCGCCAGTTCGGGCGGCAGATAATCGTTGCACACGATCCCGGACACCATCATGGCAGGTGGGTACAAAGAGCCTTCTTCGTTGGTCCATATCATGGCCGTGATGGGGTGCTTGTGGGAGATCTTTTGCTCCGTGATCGTCTCCAGCACTTCCATCGCGCTCACGACTCCCAGGATCCCATCGTAGTTGCCCCCGTTTTTTACGGAGTCGCAGTGGGAACCGATCACGATTCGCTTTGCCTTTGGGTCGGTTCCCGGGATGGTCGCATAGATGTTGGCCACGTCATCGATTTCGATTTTGGCGCCAATGGTCTCCATCCTCCTGACAAATTCGCTCCTCGCCATTTTGTCTTCGGCTGATAGGGCGTATCTGGTGATTCCTCCGTGTCCCGCATCTCCATACCGAGAAAAGGTTTTGATCTTTTCCTTCATTCTTTCCAAATTGCATTGATGCACGAACCCGTTCATCCTTCTTTTTCCATGAATTTATAAACAACCGCCGCCAACGCTCCACCGATCAGCGGAGCTACGATAAATACCCACAGGCACGATATCGGTTCCGTGTTGCCGCTGATTGCCGCTGCGATTGCAGGGCCGATGCTCCTGGCCGGGTTTACGGATGTGCCGGTGAGACCGATGCCTAAAATATGTACCAGCGTCAGGGAAAGACCGATAATCAGACCGCCAAACGAGCCATGGCCCGCCTTTTTGGAAGTAACGCCGAGAATTACAAGTACGAAGATAAACGTCAGCACGATCTCCACGATCAGGCCTGCCACTGCGCTGCCGCCAACACCTGCCAGTCCGTTGGAACCAAAACCGCCAGTCATGTCCGTCACGCCGCCGATATTAAAAATCAGCGCCAGGATGCCCACACCCGCCAGCGCGCCGAGGCACTGCGAGATTACATATGCGATAAATTCCTTGACTTCCATGCCGCCGAAGACCAGCACGCCCAACGATACCGCCGGGTTGATGTGGCATCCGGAAATGTTGCCAACGCAGTACGCCATGCCAACGATGGTCAGGCCAAAGGCCAGTGCCGTAAGGATGTAGCCGCCGCCGTTTACTGCGTCGCAGCCGACTGACATCGCTGTGCCGCAGCCCATGGTGACAAGCACCATCGTGCCGATAAATTCTGCAATACACTTTTTACTGAGTTCCATAATTAATTCTCCTCTCTTTCATACAGTTTGTGCATAGATGCATTAATTTATAAAATAAGTAAGGTTTTACTCACTTTGCACAGTATAGCATCATCCATCATATTTTGCAATCAGAAAACGAGACAAATTTCGACAAAATTATTCATTTTGAGCAACATTCTCTGTTTGTTCATTGACATCTGAAACCGATTGGCAGGTAAAAAGCGCAGGCATTTTGTTGATTTGGGAAAAATGATAAATGTATCCCTGCCAAATGGAATCAGGGCGCAGGAATTTCAGGGATTTAAAGGGTTTCCTCTGTCTCTGCGAACAAAGGTAATATAATGGTGAATTTGCTTCCCTTTCCCACTTGGGATTTGGCGGTCAACTGCCCGTTATGCCCTTTCAGGATTTGGTGCGACAGGCTGAGTCCCAGCCCGCTTCCCTGATGCCGCTTTTTCGTTTCAGGGCTTCTATAAAAATTCTCAAAAATATGGGGCAAATCCTTTTCGCGTATGCCGATTCCATCATCGGAAATGGATATGAAAAAGGTGTTTTTCAGCCTGTCCACGCCATATGTCACATCAATTCGTCCTCCATTATCTGTTGCTTTGAGCGCATTCGTAAAAATGTTTTCAAATACTTGTCCGATTCGTTTTACATCGGCAATCACGCAATCCTCCTTCCGGATGTTGCTGCCTCCCCCGGCAAACGTGCAGTTCCTGTCAAACATGGCGTAATCGTTGCTTTCTGGCGAAAACTCATAAGCATATTTGAATTTCAGTGCCTTGATCAGCTGCATGCAGCTGATCATCTCAAACTCATAGTTGAATTTTCCCGACTCCAGTTTGCTCAGCATGGAAATATCATCCACAAGTTTGGTCAGTGAATCGACTCTCTCCAGAACCAAGTCGAACGCTTTCCGTTTATCCTCATCGGATTTTATGATGCCCTTTTGCATCGCCTCTACATAGCTCTTGATATATGTGATGGGCGTTTTCAAATCGTGGGATATATAGGATAGCATTAAAATGCGGTTCTTGTTGTTTTCTGCAATTTTTTGCTCTGCGACCATTCTTTCAGTCACGTCGCGGAACACCCCTTCGACAGCTACTGTCCTTCCGTTTGATTTTTCCTTTGTCACCATGCATTCCAGCTTCAATCGATCTCCGGATTTCGTTTCTACGGTTACAATGCAGTCTCTCGAATCCCCTGCGAAATCTCCGAGCAGCTCGTCCATGCGCTCCCTGTCCTCCTCCAGGGTTATTTCCACATGGAGTTTGTTATTGCTATAAAAATTTTGAGGCGTATAGCCCAGCAGCTTTTGTGCGGCAGGACTTACAAACGAAAACCTGGGATATGGAACCAAGTTGTAATAAAAGATGATGTCTGCGGAATTTTCCGCAAAATTTCCCAGGTAATCACCCCTGAGCTTTTTTTGGACCTTTAGCTGCATCTTGTACAACACTGCGAAATTCAGGTTCTGCAGCGCCAGCAGAAAAGCGCCAATGCACAGGAATATGACAATCTGAGGATTGTTTGGATTGCCATATATGCAGAAATCGTACACGGAAAGGAAGGTTCCACTGATGGCCAGCACCGCAATTGCCATGATTTTGTATCCGATCGATGAATGCCACTTCACGATGATCGTGTACAAAACCATGATCACGATGATCCCTTTGAACAGCAGCATCACAATATATACGTTCTGGTTAAGCGTATAAAATGACGCATATACGATAAAAAACACAAGCATGAGAATGCCGTATTTTACGATGAAATAATTCTGCGGAATGTTTTCGAGCAGATTACATGCGAAAAACATCATAAGAAGCGCTATGATTTGAAACACTTCGCTGCAAATGTAGCCGATGGACAGCATTTGTATGGCGTTCGTTACTGCCAATATGCCAATCCCCATTGCCCAGCAGACTCCGCTGAGCAACCATGTCCAAAAATACTTGTTCATATTATGCTCCTGTTGTGTTAGAATGAACGCAAGCGATTGATGCGGCGTTGCCGCAAAGGGGCGTTCATTGAATCACGGCCATGGATTGTGCCTCTAAAGAAAGGCCGCAGCAGAATAACGATGGAGGTTATATGCACCATTCATTTCCATGAATCTAGCATAGAATGTTTTTCATGTCAATATCCACACTGTTCGATACGATACAAAGCAACATCAATATCATTGTAATCCTGATTTTTGCCAGCATACCGATTCTAATCGGATCTGCATCGGCTACGAAATCCGTTTCCACGGTATCGGACTTTTTTCTGTGCAACCGTTCCCTTGGCACGACAATATCTTTTTTTACCATATATGCTAGTTGGTGGAGTTCCTTCGCTTTTCTGGGATCCACGTCCTCCTTTTATTTTACGGGGCCGATTTACTGGATCGCTTTGGGGTGGAACGTCCTGTTCGGCATCCTGTTCATGGTATTCGGAAAGCGGATATGGTCTGAGAGCAATAAGCACAGCTATATGACCCCCATCGATTTTTTCAGCGCAAAATACCATTCCCCAGTTTTGGACAAAACGATCCTTGCCATCATGGTGGGGCTGATGATTCCTTACATAGCCGTCCAATTCCTGGGCGGTGGAATTATCATAGAAATGGCTACGAACGGACTGATCCCCTGGAAAATCAGCACACTGATTTTTTTTGCCATTATGATTATTTACTTGTGGTCAGGCGGCTTGCGGGCAGTCGTTTGGACGGATGCTTTGTATGCCATCCTGATTTTTATCGGAATGCTGCTCATTGGCATCATCTTTGTCAATCTGACCGGTGGGATACACGACACGTTCCTGACCATCTCCAAGGTCAACCCAACAGCATTGCAAATGCCCGATCAGGTATATGGCATCAATAGCTATGGGGTTTGGATATCTCTGCTTGTCGTGATGCCATTAGGGGAATTGATGACGCCACAGATATGGATTCGCATTTATGCGATTAAAGAGGAAAAGACCTTCCATGTCCTGCCCTTCCTGCTGAGCTTGGCGACCTTGGCATACCTGGGCACCATGCTGGCCGGAAATGCCGCACTCATCCTGGAACCCGATTATGTGGGGCAGTCCGATTATTTGCTGCCGACCATGCTTACCAAATATCTGCCGCCCTTGCTGATGTCTTTTATGATGTGCTGCGCTGCGACCGCATGCCTTTCTACGGCAAATTCCCAGTTGCACTCCATGTCCCAGCTCATCACCCTTAATATTTACAAGCAGCATTTTAACAAAGGCGCAACGGAAAAGCATCTTGTCCTTGTGGCAAAACTGATCATTTTGCTTATTGCGTTTATCATTTATTTGATTCTGCTCATGGTTCGGATTCCGACCATATTTAATACGGTATTCATGACTTTTGGCGGTGTCGCACAGTTGTTTGTTCCCTTTGTTGGCGCACTTCGGCACGAAAAACCAAATGCGGACAGCGCCCTGGCTGGCATCCTTGCCGGTATCACAGTCACCGTTGTTCTATCCTTTTGGCATCCCTTTACGTTGCCTGTCAGCGCAGGAATCATAGGACTCGCCGTGAACGCATTGATATTTACCCTTTCATCGAAAGGCCTGGAGAAAAACAACGCTGTTGGAAAAAAGAGATGTTTGGATGCAAAAAGGTTTTGGCAAACGCACAACGGAAAGAGGGCAAGCTTCGTATGGGTCGGCATCATGCTGTGCCTTTTCTTGATGGGAAGCCCGATCATCGTCATCCTGGATCATTTTCATTGTGCCATATGGGGGATTCCCGCCGTATATGTTTTCCCCTTTGCCGTATGGCTGATCCTATGTGTCCTTACTCTTATCGGGTATATATTGAAATGGGGTCAAAAAAAGGGGGGTGGAGATGCCTCGCAGCCCACTTCATCCAACATTTCCTCCACAAAATAGGAAAACTGCCCCCACACAGACATTGGGGCAGCTTCCCCAGACAGTTGGACAGTTTCCCATCCTAATATGGAAGTGTTCCTTCGCTATTCAAAATCGGCGTCCGCTTTGAGTAGCGCATTCAAAGGTTTGATCTTTTCGTTCATTCGTTCCAAATTGCATTGATACATGAACCCGTTCATTCTTCTTTCTAACCGTTTAGCTGGCTTTTTTCATTTTTGCCATTTTTGTCATTTGATAGTACTCGAATCTTCTTTCCGTGATGGAATCCGTTTTTGTAGCCAGGCTGATGATAACGGTTACGACCAGGTTGATCGCCATGGCATAGAACCCAGGATTAATTCCAAATGGCAGGTTTGCGGCTCCTCCAAGGCCAAGCTGCATGAATGCGTATGCCAAAATTGCGACAATGATGCCTGCGCCAACGCCGTACTTGTTGGCTTTCTTCCAGAAGAAGCCTAAAATGACCGCTATAAACGTTTGTGACAGTCCGCCATAAGCGATGGTTGTCACGTTGGCCATCAATGCCGGAAAATAAAGCGCAATGACTGCGCCGGCAATGAGGAACAATGCCGTTATGATCCTTACCAATGAAGTCATTGTTTTTTCTTCTAAATCCGGTTTGATAACGCCCATGATGTTTTTTGAAAACAGTCCGCCAACGCAGAGAGCCGACATTGCCATTACAAGAATGGCGGTCAGTGCGCCGCCGCCTGCAATGACTCCGATCATCCAGTCCGGGAGCGTATCCACGGCGATTGCCAGAAGGGACCAATCGCTATTTTCCAGGTTAGGGATTTGTGCTACCGCATAGTATGCGGCAATCGTCAGGAACGGAAACATAATCATATAAAGGGGCATCAAAATGGAGTTTTTTCTCAAGGTATAATCGCTCTTGCTCGTGAGCAATGCCTGGAAAGAAATGGGCAGCATGTAGAAGCCCAACATTTGAAACAGGATCGTGGACATGGTGAATTGTATGTTTGTCGCACCCCCGGCATTTGAGATAATCAGCTGCTCGGGATGGGTTTCCGCCACCTTGTGGAAAATGCCGCCGATTCCGCCAGGCATTTTGACGATGGCTGCAATTCCGACAATGATAATGGAACTCACCAGCAGAATGTCCTTCATGACGCTCACCCACGCAGGAGCTCGGATCCCCGCCACTGCAATATATACGAACGCCAACACCGTCGCAATTACGACCGATGCGATGAAGCTGACCCCGATGTCCAGATATTCAAACAAAATCGCCATGCCGGAAAACTGGTTTTGTATCCATGGGGTCAGGAAAATAATGGCTACGATGGCCACGATGATCTGCAGGCCTTTGCTGTTATATCGCCAGCCAATCACATCCCCTATCGATGTTGCGCCGGACAATTGTCCCATTTTCCAAATGGCCGGGTTCATGAAATACCCTACACAATAGGCCAAAAGTATATAGCAGATGAACCACAATCCATAGGTTGCTCCATTGGCATAAATGGAGCCCGGCGTTCCGATCATAGTGCCGATGCTGTAAATTTCACCTACCGATATAAAGAACACGAGAAACGCCCCAAAGGATCCGCCTGCCGTCATAACATCGCCCATGTCGGAGCTTACTGCGCCTTTTTTGGAAAGAACTGCGATTACCAAAGATGCAATCAATATCACACAGAATATTACAAATGCCATTATTCTTTCACCTCCCCATTTCTTTCTTCATCAGCGATCAGGCGTTTTACTTCTTCTAGCTTTTTTTCTCCCATTTCCCTGACATCCTCTCTGGTGAGCGGGTCAATTTTAAAGCCGATGAACAAACACAGAGAAGTCAAGAACAGCCATAGGAAAATCCAAAAATAATTGAAGGAAAATCCCAGAACAAAAGGTTCAATTCTGTTATAAATTGGGAAACATACCGTTACTGCGCAAAGCGGCACGATGAACCCAATTATAAAGGTTAACCATCGAGTTTTCATTTGCAAGACTCCTTTCTTTCACATAATCGTAGTTTGTTAACTTAGGAACTGTCCGTCAACGGCTTGAACCTTCAGCATACCTGTATCAACCCGCTTGCGTTTGTGCGCAGCGTCCAAAGCCGCCAGGCAGATACGGCGCTGTCATCATCCGCCATGGCTATGTCGCATCCTTCCGGCCGGCAGTATGCGAACCTAAAGTGAATGAGTCCGTAATGCTCGCTCAAGTTGTTTCCTTTTAAGTTCCTTATGTGACAATAATAAAATAGAATTGTTATTATTCGCTCAATTCTGACTTAGTTTTTCTTAAGATAACCTAAAATTTGTTTTAGAAAGCACAAAAAATCCCCTGCCACAAAACATGGCCGGGGATCAAGCCGTTTTGTCTGACATTGCCTTGAATGTCAGTGC
>CAZVBL010000026.1:0-27463 GCA_964625475.1 uncultured Zhenpiania sp.
TATCCGCCATTTTTTACGGTTGACCAGTTCCCACAGACTTCCCAAACACAAAAAATCTGGGAATTGAAACTGCTGTCCAAACAGCTTCAATCCCCGGAAACTCTTTGTTTTTCAACACTTTTTCAGTTCCTTATTTCTCAACCCGTGACATCAATACCACGCACTCAACATGTCTCGTCCCAGCAAAATTATCAAAGGCCTTCAGGCACCGCACCCCATACCCATGATGTTGCAAATCATACAAATTCTCCACCAACGTCTTAGGATTGCAGGAGATATATAAGATCTGCTCCACCTCATAGTGAATGATCTTGTCCAACGCCTTTGGCGCAATCCCCACCCGCGGCGGATCCACCACGATCACATCCGGCTTTTCCGCTACCGTTTCCAACACTTCAAGGACATCGCCAGCGAGGAACTCGCAATTGCCCAATCCATTGAGGGCAGCATTGACCCTGGCCGCTTCCACCGCTTCCTCCACCAACTCCACGCCCACCACTTTTTTTGCTTTTCTGGCCATGGTCTGCGTGATTGTGCCTGTGCCGCAGAACAAATCAAAGACTGTTTTCCCCTCGAAATCATCGATGAGTCCAATCCCATAGGAATAAAGCCGTTCAACCGCTTCCACGTTAGTCTGGAAAAAGGAAAATGCGCTCACTTTGAAATCCAATCCCATGATTTTTTCCATGTAGTAATCGCATCCATGGAGAATCTCCAGCTTCTCGCAGCAAACCGCATCTGCCAATCGATCATTGAAGGTTCGCAGGATACCCACCAATTCATGCTCCAGATCCAGCCCCTGCAGGAGATCCACATAAGCGGCCTCGTCAAATCCCGGCTCTGTGGAAGTCACCAGATTCACAAGCAGTTCATTGGTGCGAACGCCTCGCCGGACGATTAAATGGCGCAGCAAGCCCTGATGGGATTTTTTATGATAAAAGGAATAGCCCTGCTCCCGGCAGAAATCCAAGGTCGCCCGCAAAACCTTGTTGAAATCCGCATGCACCAATTGGCAATGATCTACCGTGACGATGGACATAAAATGTTTTTTTCGGTGCATACCCAGCGTCATTTCGCCGCCCTTTTCCAGATCGCCAAAGGTGTATTCCATCTTGTTGCGATAACCGTATCGACCGGGGCTTGGCTCAATGGGCAGTATTTCATCGCAGCAGATATCCTTTTTTTCCAAAAGCTGAAGAACCTCGCTTTCCTTTATTTTCAGTTGTTCCTCGTAAGGTACGCCCTGATAAAGGCAGCCACCACAAAACTCACTATGTTCACAAATTTCCATCGATTCTTTCCCTTTCCCGCATTTTCTGCATGTCCCGTTCTTAGCTTTGCTATGGGCGCTTATCGTAAACGACTTTCACATTGTCCGTTTGTTGTTTCACAATTCCACAAAACTCAGATCCCCCCTACACCAAAATGACAATACTAATGCCGCCTTCTACAGGTTGTCGGATCGAAAACCGCAGTTTCTGATTTGTCTCCAGCCTTTGCCTGAAAGTCTCTTCTGCCTATGGCAAATGGCTTTGGGTTTTGAGCCTATCGCCAATGATTTCTAACATTCGTCATATTTTGCGTAAAACGCTTGCTTATATGCGAGAAAACGATCCTCTTCGATGGCTGTCCTGATATTGCCCATCAAGTTTACCAGAAAATGCAGATTATGGTTTGAGAGCAGCATGGCAGACAGTATTTCATTGCATTTGAACAGATGGCGCAAATACGCCCTGGAATAATTGCGGCAAGTGTAGCAGCCGCACTCCGGATCGAGAGGGGTGAAATCCCGTTCGTACTGGGCATTTTTGATGTTGACCCTGCCTGCGGAAGTCATGGCCATGCCGTGACGGGCAAGCCTGGTGGGAATCACGCAATCGAACATGTCCACGCCTCGTTCCACGCCCTCGAAGAGATAATCCGGCGTGCCAACGCCCATCAAATAACGAGGTTTGTCTGCCGGAAGGCAATCCACGCAATCATCGAGAATTTCATACATCAGTTCCTTTGGCTCGCCCACGCTGAGGCCACCGATGGCGTATCCGGGCAAATCCAAATCCACGATTTCCTCCGAGGACTGCCTGCGCAGATCCTTGTACATACCCCCCTGCATGATGCCAAACAGAGCCTGCTTTTCCACATCCTTCTGTGACGCCTTGCAGCGCTTCAGCCATCGGGTGGTTCGCTCCATGGATTGTTTCACATAACCCCAATCCGCAGGATAAGGCGCACACTCATCGAAAGCCATCATGATGTCGGAACCCAATGCGGTCTGCACTTCTATGGATTTTTCCGGGGAAAGCATATGCTTGGAGCCATCGATGTGGGAGCGAAATTCAACGCCTTCCTCCGTGATCTTGCGCAAATCCCCCAGGCTGAACACCTGGAAACCGCCGCTGTCCGTAAGGATGGCTCTGTCCCAGTTCATGAATTTGTGAAGCCCTCCGGCTTCCCGCACGATATCATGACCCGGCCTCAGATATAGGTGGTAAGTGTTGGAAAGGACGATGGTCGCTCCGAGCGCTTTCACTTCCTCCGGGCGCATGGCTTTTATCGTGGCTGCTGTTCCCACCGGCATGAATACCGGCGTTTCGATTGTGCCATGGGGCGTCGTCATGCGCCCCCTTCTGGCCTTCGTTTTCTCGTCTTTTTTGATCAATTCGTATGTTATTGCTGCCATTGCTTCTCCTTTATGCTCCCGGCATGCGGCCATTTGCCAGTCTTTTTTCATAGCCCCATTATCATACCATACCCCGTTTACTTTTTAAACATCTGGGAGTATAATAATGCCGAAACGACAAAAGTGAAATG
This sequence comes from uncultured Zhenpiania sp., assembly GCA_964625475.1. GTDB lineage: Bacteria > Bacillota > Clostridia > Peptostreptococcales > Anaerovoracaceae > Hominibacterium. The sequence goes on from CAZVBL010000026.1 coordinate 2,812, forward strand.
TCAATTTCTGCTTCTAACAGGGGCAATTTGATTTCCACTTTGCTGAAAAATCAATTCACCAGACATGAAAAGGAGTGATGCAAAATGGCTTATTTCACAACAAAGGACAATTGCAAGATCTACTATGAAGAACACGGAAGCGGTGAGCCCCTGATTTTCATTCACGGCTGGTCCTGCAACCACAAATTTTTCAAATACCAGGTAGATGCGTTCGCAAAAGATTATCGTGTGATTCTCTATGATCTCAGGGGGCATGGGCAGTCAGACCGCTCCGAAGTGACAGAGCGGGGCATGAACCTCAATCGATTTGCTGCTGACCTTCATGAGTTAATCGAGCATCTGGGACTGGATCAAGTTTGTGCTGTCGGTTGGTCCATGGGAACCAGCACACTGCTGGCTTACGCAAGGGAATTCAACTGTCAGTACATCAAAAAAATGTGCTTCATCGACATGACGCCAAAACTCCTGAACGATGATGCGTGGAAGCTGGGGCAAAGCTGCACGTTCGACATGGAGCAAAATCTCCAGTTCATGGCAGCGCTGGCTGTAAGCTGGGAATTTGCCGCAAAACTGTTCATTCCAAACGTGTTTGCAAAGGGGTACAGCGAAGAAGCGGAAGAGTTCAAATGGGTATTCAAGGAAGCCCTGGACAATACGCCCCACTGCATGCTCAATATGTGGATTGCCATGGCAATCGAAGATTTTCGCGAAGTTCTTCCGACCATTCGCATTCCCGTGCTTTTGACCTACAGCGGAGATGGCCTGCTTTACAGTCCATCCCACGGCGAATACATGAAAGAACACTTGGGCGGAAAGAGCAAGCTGGTGATTTTCCCAGGCTGCGGCCATGGACTATTCCTGGAAAATCCAGAAAAATTCAACAAAGAGTTAAAAGATTTTTTGTCCTCAGACCTATAAAGTGACAAGACTCCATCGGTTCCAACTTGTATCCACGAATCTCAAGGCTGCTGGTCAAGGATGCAAATTCGGGTTCATTGCATCCCTGGCGGCAGCCTTTGACTATTCTTCTTGCCCCCTGCTTTCCCGGATCTCTTCGCTTCCGCTTTCCCCGTCCATTGCTTCTTGCCGCGCCTGCTCTTCCTTCTTCTCCCCGCCCTCCGGCTCCTGCTGCTTCCAGTTTTCCTGGTTTTTTTGGGTTTCTCGATCTGCTTCGAGTTCTGCACCCGTTGGTTCTTCCTGGGCTTGCTTGCCTTTCTTTTTCCTTTTCCAAAGCACTGTGCCGGTCGCTATTATCGCAGCCGCAAGAAACAGTGCGGCACACAACAGGAAGGGGAAACCATCTTTTGTTCGGTTTCCTGTGCCTGATTGGGAGTCATCATCCCCATCCGCACCTTGGTTGCCGGAATGCGAGCCGCTGCCATTTGCTAAATCCTCATCAGGCGTGATTTCTGTCAGCTGTGAACGGTTTGGGACATTGGGCTGATTCGGCGCATTGGTTTCATTCAGAGCATTGTTTGGCGCATTGGGATCATTGGGGGAATTTGCCTTATTTGGATCATTGGGATCATTGGGGGAATTTGCCTCATTGGTGCTTTGCGGATCCTCCAGCTCGTAAGGCTTATTCGCCTTGTTGGGATCGTTGGGGCTGTTTGCATCGTTTGAATCGTTGGATTTGTTCCCGGTGTTTGGAACATTTGTGCTGTTTGGCTCATTTACATTGTCGCTGTGGGTTTCCTGGGCATTTGGCTTGTTGGGGGCATTAGGGCTATTTGGCTTATTGGTTGTCCCGGATTTGCCGGAAGATGTTGACACATGCTCGTACAAATCCTGTCCCTTCTGCCCGTTTTCCCTTTCAGCCGCCCCATATGCGCAAGCTACCGATAACGCTGCGACCAACACGGCCACAAGCAGCATGAACATTCTTTCCCGCAGCATCAGTTCAATATCCTTCTTCCACGCTCAGGATCAGATCCACATTTCTCCGTTCGTACTCGTTCAGCTCCCCTGTATGTTCCGCATCAAAGGTTTCCCCATCGATGGTTCCTTCGTACCAATCCTTGCTCTCGAAATAGGCAGATAGCTCCGGATCCTGGAACTGCCGCCCATGCCGTGCCAGGATTTCATTTCTCGCAAGCCGCAGCTCTTCTGGAGAAAGTCCCTCCAAATCCTCCATCGTCAAATACTCCTCCGCACTGTTTGGCAGAATGTAATCTTCCTCTTCCTCTGTTTCCGATACTTCGGAAGATGGTTCCGATGCCTTGTCTTCATCCTCTGCTTCCACAGATTTTTGCTTTTTGTCAGAAGTGGAGTCCAGCACGCGCTCCACATCATAATAAGCTTCCTTTTGATGGTTCAATACGCTTTTCCATTCGATCTTGCGACCTTTAAAGGCCAGCACGCCATTTCCACTGTTTCCCTGTCCATCATCGGAAAAAGCATAATAAGCCTCGCCGTCCCGAATCACAGCCCCTACATCATCCACAATGATGTCCTTGTTGGCTGTGCTTCCATCATAGTATTCCAGAGAAAGGAGCAACGTCCCACCGCTGACCGAGTGAATCCGCAGCTTTGCCCCTCCTTCCTTTTCCACGTCCTCCGATGCATCCTCCTGCCATACGCCAATATAATCGTTGTAATTAATGGAGTCGGGCGATTGAAAAATGATGCTGTCCGTAAATGCGATCGCCCCCAATATGACCAGGAGCACCACGATGACGATCGCAATATATCTGGGATGAATGGGAAACTCCCTGTCCCGTTCCGACCTCAACTTAAATTGATACCCTTGCTCTCCCTGAGATGTGACCGCCAAAGGATCGGAAGGCTGTTTTTGTATTTGTTCAGTTTTTCCCTGTTGAGAAGCCTGCTGTTTTTTCTTCGCCATGTGTCTCATTCATCCTTTCCTGCCATGAAATCGACCTGCGCCTCGCATTCTTTTCCATGGGTTTCCATTCCCACAATTGTAGCATAGATTCCTCATATGTACAACGCATCTCCGGGAGTTTTCTCTCTGGATCGATCCGGCGAACGATGTGCCAAACTTCACGTTCAGCCGCACGCATGCACGGATTGGGGTTACAGGAGCAGCATGGCGTCTCCATAAGAAAAAAAGCGATATCTCTCTTTTACCGCCGTCTCATAAACCTTCAGGATCGCTTCCCGGTCATACAGAGCCGAGACCAGCATCAAAAGGGTGGACTTTGGCAGATGGAAATTGGTAAGCAATGCATCGACCATCTTGAATGCGTATCCGGGGTAAATAAAAATCCCAGTGTCGCTTTCCCCATCTTCCACTAGATAGCGGCCATCCTTTAATGCGGCTGCGCTTTCCAGCGTTCTGGCAGAAGTCGTTCCTACGGAAAGGATTCTCCCACCCGATTCTTTTGCCCGATTGATTTTGTCCGCGTTTTCCTTTGTGATGTGGTATTCTTCAACATGCATCTGGTGTTCTTCGATATTTGTGCATTTCACCGGCCGAAAGGTGCCAATTCCCACATGGAGCGTCACATAAGCGATTTCGATGCCCCTTTCTTCCGCCTGCTCCAGCAGTTCTTTCGTAAAATGCAGGCCAGCCGTCGGCGCAGCTACGGAGCCATCTTCACGGCAGTAAACGGTCTGGTAGCGAACCTTGTCTTCCTGCCGGCTCTCCCGCTTAATATAAGGTGGCAGCGGCATCTTGCCCAACTCTTCCAGTCGTTCCATGAAAATGCCCTGGTAGTGAAACTGCGCCAGCCGTGTCCCATCGGATCCGTAATCGATGATTTCCGCTCGAACATCAGGGGAAAATTCCACCCAATCCCCTGATTTGAGTCGTTTTCCCGGCCTTATCATGGTCTGCCAAAGATCCCCTTCCATTCTTTTTATCAGCAGAAACTCTACCTTTGCCCCGGTTTTCTCCTTAATCCCAAAGAGCCTCGCTGGAAGCACCCGGGAATCATTCAGAACCAGGCAGTCGCCAGGTTCAAAATACTCCAGTATATTGTAAAAATGCCGATGCTCCAGTTCCCCTGTGTCCCTGTGAACCACCAGCAGCCGGGAAGCATCCCGCTTGTCAGTCGGTTTCTGCGCAATCAACTCCTCAGGGAGATGATAGTCAAAATCCTGTGTCTTCATCGCTCATTCCTCAATGTTCATTTTCACCTGCTCATCATCACAGGCGATGCCAAGATGCCGATAAGCCTGCTCCGACACCACCCGGCCTTTCTGCGTTCTGTGGAGAAAACCAGCCTGGATTAAATACGGCTCGTAGACATCTTCGATGGTGACCCGCTCTTCCCCAATGGATGCCGCAATGGTATCGATGCCCACCGGTCCTCCTTTGAACCGTTCGATGATCGTCCTTAAAATCTCCCGATCCAAACCTTCCAACCCCATGGGATCCACGCCCAGCGCATGGAGTGCTTGTTCCGTAATGGAAATATTGATGGTTCCATCGCCCTTTACCTGGGAAAAGTCTCGCACGCGTTTTAAAATTCGGTTGGCGACCCTCGGAGTTCCCCTGGAACGCTTTGCCATCTCCTGGAGCGAGGCTTCATCCACGTCCACGCATAAAAGCCTCGCTGACCGCTCAATGATTTTCATCAATTCTTCGGTGGTGTACATTTCAAACTTGCAGCTGACCCCGAATCGGTCCCGCAGGGGCGCAGAAAGGCTCCCCGCCCTGGTCGTTGCCCCGATGAGGGTGAACTTCGCAATGTCCAGCCGAATGGATCTGGCAGATGGTCCCTTTCCAATGACAATGTCCAAGGCAAAGTCCTCCATGGCCGAATAGAGCACCTCCTCCACCTGACGATTGAGCCTGTGGATTTCATCGATGAACAGCACATCGTTTTCATTGAGGTTGGTCAAAATGGCTGCCAAATCCCCAGCCCGCTCGATGGCCGGACCTGACGTAATCCGCAGATCCACGCCCAGCTCATTGGCGATGATTCCTGCCAGCGTGGTTTTCCCAAGCCCCGGAGGACCGTAAAAAAGCACATGATCCAATGGCTCTCCCCTCATCTTGGCCGCTTCTATAAAAATTTTCAGGTTTTCCGTAGCGTTTTTCTGCCCGATGTAGTCTGCCAGGCTCTGTGGGCGCAACGTGAACTCCGCAGCTTCTTCCTGTTCACTTGCGCCGGCAGCCGTGATTCTTTCTTCCGATTCCATGATCTATCCCTTTAAAACAGTTGTTTCAACGCCTGTTTCACATATTCTTCCGTAGTCAAATCCTGCTCTTTCACCATCGCCAGGGCATTGATGGCTTCGCCTCTCGTATACCCCAATGCCATGAGCGCATCGGTTGCCTCCGCCCGACTGCTTTTAGACCTATCGGACAGGCCGATGGAGCCCCCATCCCCCTCTGCCATGGGCACATCTTCCAACGTGCCGAACTTGTCTTTTAATTCCAGCACGATTCGTTCCGCTGTTTTTTTGCCGATTCCGTTCGCTCTCGTCAGCGACCTGGCATCCTCCAACGCAATAGCCTGATGAACCTCATGCAGGGGCATAGCTGACAAAATGGAAAGAGCTGCCTTGGCGCCAACGCCGCTGACGGTAATCAACTTGCGAAACGTTTCCAATGCGGCTTTCTCGCCAAATCCATAAAGGCTAATATCATCCTCGCGAACCATCATGGCGGTGTAAACCGTGATTTCCTCCCCTTCCTTCGCCAGATAGGCGCTGGAATTGGCCGGAACGGAAACCTCATATCCCAATCCACCTGCTTCCACTACGATTCCGTCCTCCATCTTCATGGCCAACGTCCCTTTTATATAATGAAGCATTTTCTCCTCCCAACGGTTTTATGTAGCGTTTCTCCTGAGCAAATCCCTGATCCTGCTGCGACCTCCTGCCGAATGTCCATGGCACACCGCTGCCGCCAGGGCATCTGCCGCATCGTCTGGCTTTGGAATCTCTTTCAAATTCAGGATGGTCCTGACCATCTGCTGCACCTGCGTTTTTTCCGCACGCCCGTACCCCACCAGAGCCTGCTTGATTTGCAGCGGCGTATACTCTTCGATTTCCACTCCTGAATTGGCGCAGGCCAGCACAGCTACGCCGCGAGCCTGCCCCACCAAAATGGCGGTCTTGGCATTGGTGTTGAAAAACAGTTCCTCCACGGAAGCCACTTCCGGTTCGTAGCGGGCAATCAACTCCATGAGAGAGCGATACAGAACCTTCAACCGATCCGGCATTTCCATCCCGGCTTCTGTCGTGATTGCTCCATAATCGATGGCTTTGAACCTGTTCCCGATCATGTCGATGATGCCATATCCCAAAATCGCATAGCCCGGATCAATTCCCAATATCCGCATAATTCCTCCTGATTTTCCTATGGGTAATATAGTATATCACACAAACATACGTTCTGCAATTCTTAATTCGATATTTTCCAGACAAATCCCCCCAATCCCCAAGGAGCGGCCACAGGCTTTTCACTTTGTCTGATGCGACGTCCCAAAGTCCGAATGCTTCTGATTCATGCGTACTGCCGAAACGCAAACCGTCTTTTCGCTTCCCCTCCCGAAAAGCGACCCTTGATTTTTCCCTTTGCCGCTTCACCCTTCGCACCTTCACTTTTTTTCACTTCACCCACTTCATCATTTTCGTTTCTCGCTCACTTTTTATGTGTATTTTTCTAAAGACTATGGTATAATTATAAATGTATAGTCCCTAGGAAACGGATACCAAAGGAGCGTGCCATGCGTTATTCAAGACAAAACAAAATTTTGGAACTCATTGAAGAGTATGAAGTAGAGACACAGGACAAGTTGGCTTCCCTTTTGAAGGACTATGGCTTTACCGTAACGCAGGCTACGATTTCCCGGGATATCAAAGACCTGCACTTGGTCAAAACCTTATCCTCCGATGGAAAATACAAATATGCAGCCTCCGACCGCATAGAAGGGACGATTTCCGACCGATTTGTAAATATATTCAGAGAAACCATCAAAAGCGTGAACGCTTCCGGGAACATCGTAGTAGTGAAAACGCTCTCCGGCTGTGCCAACGCTGCGGGAGAGGCCATCGACTCCCTGGTTTTTCCCCATGTAATCGGCTCTGTGGCTGGCGACAATACTTTGATGATCGTCATCGATGACCCGAACAACACGCCAAAATTTTTAAAAGAATTCAACAAAATGCTTGGATGAGAGGTAAAACCCACATGCTTTTTCATATCAGTATCAAAAATTTTGCAATCATCGAAAACGTAGAAATCGATTTTCATGAAGGCCTCAATATCATTACCGGTGAAACCGGCGCTGGAAAATCCATCGTCATAGAAGCTATAAACCTGGCTCTGGGCAGCCGCGCCGATACTGCTTTCGTCCGCTCCGGCAAAGACAAAGCCATCGTCCAGCTGGCAGGAACCCACAAAGGCGAGGAATACGTCCTTACCAGGGAAGTGTCCGCCACAGGGAAAAATCTCTGTAAAATCAACGGGGAAATCGTCACCCTGGGTCATTTGAACATGCTCTGCAAAAAGCTGGCGGACATCCATGGGCAGTACGACCACCAATCCCTGCTGAACCCGGATTATCACATTAGGCTGATCGACATGTACAAAAAAGACGCAATTTTCCCCGCAAAGCAAAAGGTCTCCGCACTCTTCATCCAGTACCGGGACATTTCCTCCAAATTGAAGAGCCTCATAGCCGATGCGGCAGAAAACCAGAGGCAACGGGATTTCATGGCTTTTGAATTGGATGAGATTCGGAAAGCCCAGCTGACGCCCGGTGAGGACGAAGCCCTGGAAAACGAAATTTCCCTCCTTGAGAACAGCGAACGCATCTACGAAAACCTGGCCGGCGCTTACGAGCTGACCCGGGGCGATGAATTTGCCGCCCTGGACGGTGTAAAAAAGGCTCTTGACATGATTGGGGACATCAGCGAATACTCCAAGGAACTGTCGGATATCTATCAGCAAATGTCCGATTCCTACTACGTTTTGGAGGAACTGTCCAGCCAGGTTCGGGACATGCGGGATCGGGTGGTCTTTTCGCCGGAGGACTTGAATCGAGCCATTTCCCGCATGGAACTCATCAACGGCCTGAAACGAAAGCATAACGCTTCCCTGGAAAGCATCATCGCTTACGGAAAAGAATTGGAGGAAAAGCTGAATCAGGTGGAGAACATCGAATCCATGAAGGAAGAACTCACCGCCCTCCAGAAAAGATGCGGCGCAGACTTGAAAGCAGCCTGTGAGTCGTTGTCCGCCCTACGGAAAAAAGCGGCCAGGGAGTTGGAAGAAAAAATCATGGCGGAGCTGGCAGAACTCAACTTCAAGGACGCACAGCTTTCCATTTCCTTTAAGGAAACGCCCGGATTCACGGAAAACGGTACGGACATTGTGGAATTTCTCATCAGCACCAACAAGGGGGAAAAGCAAAAGCCCCTTTCCAGGATTGCCTCCGGCGGGGAAATGTCCAGGATCATGTTGGCTTTCAAGAAAATTGTCGGCGATTATGATGAAATTCCTACGATGATTTTCGATGAAATCGATGCGGGCATCAGCGGCGTGACCGCCAGCATCGTTGGGAAAAAGCTGAAGCAAATCGCAGGCAGCCATCAGATCATCTGCATCACCCACCTCCCGCAGATCGCAGCCTACGGCGATCACAATTACAAAATTTACAAGGAATCGGATGACAGCAGCACCTTCACATCTGTCGCCCACTTGGGGAAAGAAGAAACCGTTGCGGAGATCGCCCGGCTATTGGGGGGAATCAACGTCACGGATACGACCCTGGAATCTGCCCGGGAGTTGATCGATGCATCGAAATAACGCAATGTCGGAAAGGCATCGTAAGGCAACCACCCTCCTTTTACCAGACCGACCCGGCGAACCATTCCTCTGTCCCTCAGCCAGGTAAGCGCATCTTCATGTTTCCTCGCTCTCGCCCTTTGCTTTGTCAGGCCGTAAATGAACTTTTTATTTTTGCTTCCTATTTTTTTTCGCATGTCTTGTCAAAGAAGTACTGACCGCTTTTTCGCAAAATTCCCTCTTGCGCCGCACCATTCTTCATCCGCTATGATAATCTCGTGATATTCAGCACATGCTCTTAAAAACTTGCGTCTGTGAAAGATTTAGGGCAAGAAAAAACCATGCTTTTCATGAGCATGGTTTTTTTCTTGCATCTCTCCGAAACGTCATTCTCAAATATCATATGATAATTGCTGTATGTTGGATTGTTATGCTTCCTCTGCAGGAACTTTTTCCTGTGTCTCTTCCGCTGCAGGTTCTTCAACTTCCGCTGCGGTCTCTGTTGCTTCTGGCGCAGGAGCTTCCGCTTCTGATGCCGATTCTTCCGTGGCGGGAGCAGGCTCCTCTTCCACAACTGGTTCTACAGGTACGGCGGTTTCCAATGGTTTGTCGGATTCATCCAGCGTTTCCTTGATGCTCAGGCTGATTCTCCTTCTGTCCTGATCGATTTCCAGAATCTTAGCAAAAACCTCCTGGCCCACAGTCAGCTCGTCCGCAATATTTCCAACCCGCTTGTGCGCAACCTCGGAAATATGTACCAGCCCGTCCAGTCCAGGCTCCAGTTCTACGAAAGCGCCGTATTCCTTTAGCTGGACGACCTTGCCTGCGACAACTTGTCCAACCTCGTATTTCTCGTTGATGACGCTCCAAGGTTCAGGCTGGTTCTGCTTCAGCCCCAGGGAAATCTTTCCCTTTTCTGGGTTCATGGACAACACCTTTACGCGAATTTTGTCGCCAATGCTGAGGACTTCCTGCGGATGCTTTAATTTTCCCCATGAAATCTCGGAAATGTGCAGCAGCCCATCGATGCCGCCGATATCCACGAAAGCGCCGTAATCCGTAAAGCGCATGACCGTGCCTTCTACAACGTCATCCACGTTCAGGCCTTCCCAAATCTCCGCAATTCTCTTTTTCTTCTCCTCGTTTAGGTGCATTTTGTGGGAGAAAACGGCTTTTCCCCTTCTCTGGTCAACTCTGGACACCTTGACGGTCAGGGTTTGTCCCACAAATTCCTCTGCGTTTTCTACATACCTGTCGGAAAGCTGTGACAGTGGAATAAAGCCGGACACTTCCTTGTAAACCGCAATCACGCCCCCGTTGACAGTCCGAACTACTTTTACTTCAATATTTGATTTATCTTCAAGCGCCTGGTTGATCTCACCCCAGTGTTCGCTAACTTCCAGCTTTTTCTTGGATAACAGTATGCTTCCATCGCCATCGTCTGTCTTTACCACTTTGGCCTGAATTTCATCGCCTTCTTGATACAAGTCAGTTAACTTCTGTTCTCCTTCCACCGTAATTTCGTCAAATGGGATGATTCCATCTTTTTTGCAGCCGAGATTGACGATGATCTCTCTTTCCGTAACCTGATGCACTTTTCCTGTTACGATTTCCCCGCTGCGAGGCAGCCTTAAGGATTTTTCGATTTCATCCATTAAAGCGTCCATTGAATTCATTTCATTGTTCTCAAGTGTGTTTTCACTCATATTGGCAATAACCTCCTTAATTAAGCATTCAGGCGTCGAAGCACCTGCCGCTATTCCTATTCTATTACATTTTTCAACTTCTTTCAATGGTAAATCTTCTATATTTTCAATAAAATGCGTGTTTGCACAATGTTTTTTTGAGATATCGTATAGTTTTTTTGTATTGGAACTCTTGGAATCGCCAAGAACCAGCATCAGTTCCACTTTTTGGGCGGTTTTCATGCAGCTGCGCTGTCGATTTTCCGTGGCATTGCATATGGTGTTGCTTATGGAAAAGGTTTTCCCCTGCTCCTGAAAGGATTCCACCACTTCTTCAAACAGATGCCTTTGGATGGTTGTCTGAGCCACTACGAACAAATCGTCTGCCTGAACAGCCTCCGCTTCTTCTCTGGAATTGACAATGATGGCGGAATTTTCACACCAGCCGTTGGTGCCTCTCACCTCTGGGTGGTTTTTGTCGCCTACGATGACGATGTTTTTTCCCTTTTCCCTGGCTGTTCCCACGAAATCATGGATTTTCGCCACAAAGGGGCAGGTTGCGTCTATCAACCTCAGGTTCCGTTGCTCTGCAATTTCATAAAAGCGTTTGCCCTCACCATGGGAACGGACGATCACCGTGGCTCCTATTTCCGCATCCTCGGGGTCGTTTATGACTTGCACGCCTTTCTTCTCCATCCGCTCTATCACCAGCTTGTTATGGATGAGCGGGCCACAGGAATAGATGATGCCTGCGCTTTGCTCCGCAGCCTGCTCCGCTTTTTCTATGGCTTGTTTCACGCCGAAACAAAATCCCGCATGCTCAGCCCTTATGATTTTTTTCATCGATTCGTTTTAATTCCTCCAGATATTTTTTGAAGGAAGATTCGCTTCCGTTTTCCGTAGGTTCATAGTAGCTTGTCCCTTCCCTGTACAAATTGTCCGGCAAATACTGCTGCGTCACATAGCCACCAAACGCATGTGGATATTGATAACCGATTCCATGGCCTCTGTCCTCCGCTCCCTTGTAATGAGAGTCCTTCAAATGGAGAGGAACATCATCGATTTCTTTCGTTCTCAAATCGGAAATGGCTCTGTCCAGCGCTGCGCAGGAAGCATTGGATTTTGGGCAGGAAGCCATGAGGATCACGGCCTGGGCAAGGTTGATCTGCGCCTCTGGAAGCCCTACCATGAGCGCAGCCTGCACGCAGGCCGTCACAATGGTAATGGCGCTGGGGTACGCCATGCCTACATCCTCGCTGGCCATGACCAGGAGCCGTCTTCCGATCATCTGAATGTCGCCCCCGCCTTCCAATAACCGAGCCAGATAATGGACTGCTGCGTCCGGATCGCTGCCCCGAACGGATTTCTGCAATGCGGAAAGCAAATTGTACTTGTCCTCGCCTCTGTCATAAAAGGTGGTCTGCCTTTGCATGGCTTCTCCTACGATCTTGCCATCCAGTTTCCTCCCTTCGCTCAGGTTGTCCACAATGAACCCCAGGGTATCCAATGCTACCCTGGCATCGCCGTTGCTCATTTCCGCCAACATGCGCAGCGCTTCCCGGTCGTAAGGCACGCACAGGCCGCCGAAGCCTTTCCTGTCGTCTTGCAGCGTCCGCTCCAGCAGAACCAGGATTTCTTCAGAAGTCAATCGGTGAAACTCATAGATGTTCCGCACTCTGCTGATAATGGCATTGTTGACTGCGAAATATGGGTTTTCCGTAGTGCTTCCGATAAAACGAATGACCCCTTCCTCCAATGCCTTCAAGAGAGAATCCTGCTGCAGTTTGTTCCACCTGTGAAATTCGTCCACATATACATATGTAGTCTCCTTTTGCAGTCCGAAAAAACGGGTTTTCGCATTTTCGATGATGGCCTTCAGTTCTTTCGTTCCAGTCGTGGAAGCGTTGATTTCAATAAAGTCCGCATCCATTTCCCCGGCAACGATCCGGGCAAGCGTTGTCTTGCCCGTCCCAGAAGGTCCGAAAAAAATAGCGGAATCAAATGTTTTGTTTTTTATCGCATTATACAAAAGGGAGCCTTTGTACATAAAATGGGTCTGCCCTATGAATTCATCCAAGCTGTCCGGCCTCATTCTGGTAGATAAAGGTATCATCTTATCTCTCCAAACGTTTCATCTAATCATCTAAACTGTTTTTCTAAATTCCTGCTTCGTTTATTCTTCAACGGTGGCTACAAAGGCATCTACCGCTTCATCCATTTTGCTCAGTTCCGCCTTTGCTTCGTCTTTTGTGGCAAAGAGCCGCCCGATGACTTTGTATGCCCCATCTTTTTTCAGCACCCTGGCATCAATGCCGGAGGCTTTCAATTGAGCCTTGCTTTTCTCTGCAGCGGCTTTCGATGAGTAGCTGCCAAACTGGAGCGCATATCCGGCAACCTGCTTCACATCTGCCTGATCTTCGATGACCGTAGCTGGTGCGGCGGTCGTCCCTGCGGTAGTCTCTGCAGCGGTAATAGTGGCAGCAGGCTGAACGCTGGCCGCCATCTGCGTTGACTCATTTGTCGATGGCTGTGTTTGCTTTTCGCTTTCTTTTGCGGTTTGGCTTTGTTTCAAAATGCTAAGACTGGCAGGCTCATATCCCAAAATGGGATACACCACATATTTCGCTGTCAGATAACCTGCACCGATGGATAAGCATATTATAACAAGGATGGGCCAAAAATTCATCTCCATTTTTTGCCCTCGATGCATCATCGGTCGTCTTCTAAAATTTCTCCTTCGGTTCATTCGCTTTCCCCTTTTCTTTGCCAGGGACTTTCATCGATTCATCGATGCTTCCTGACGCTTTGTACATATTTATTAACTATGTGGGACAAATAGACCAAAGGATTTGATTGTGCCTGCGCTGCTCCCTTCTTTTCCGCCGCTCCATCGACTTGAGCCGATCAATCGGCATTCGAGAAAGAAAAGCAAGCCCCCCGGACAGATGAATCATCCTGGTGAGCTTGCTTCTTGTCAACTGGCTCTGTTGCCAGCTGGTTTCCTTTGTCAGCTGGTTTTCCTGCAAAATCCCAAACCGCGACTCCTTCGCCTATGGCATGGTGGTTTGCGGATGCCAGTGATCAAACATTGCTGTCATTTGCTTTTGTTCTCTTCTGTTTCCACCTTTTTGCCGATGAACAGTAGAACCAACCCGATTACGGCTGCGATCAATCCTCCCCATTTCAGGACTTCCAATGCCTGGGGTATGCTGTTGGCCAGCATGTCGTAATCTTCCGGACCCCATTCACCGTAATCGATTTCGTACCAATGCAGCCAAAACTGGCCAAGAAAAGCGAACATGCCCACGATGACAAGATAAAGTCCCAACCTTTTGATATCGCCGAACGCCAGCTTCGTTTTTTTATTCAGCGGATATTTGACAGGATCGTTTTTTGCCATGCCGCCATACAGCCACTTGAAAATGATATAAGCGATTGGACCGGTGCTGATGGCAATCAGTCCCATGCACAGATAGTCCGTTCCATTCACGAGCAAGGCCACCACGGCAATGACAATCGGGAAACCCGCATAGAATACAAGCCCTGCCTTTCCTCCCGGCATGACGTAAAAGCCTTTGGCTTTGCGCTCTTGGGGCGGGATGTCTTTGCGCAGTTTGATGACCGCCAACGGCAAGATGATGTACAAGGCCAGCATGAACACGACTTCTGCGCTTACCAGGGTGGTAAAATCGGACTGCGCCAAAATCAAAGTGACGATCGCAAGGGACAGGATGCCAACGTATGGCACGCCTCTTCTTTTGCTCACTTTCACCAGGAACTTGGGGCAAAGGTTGTCATCTGCCAGCACGAAGAACCCTCTCGATCCTGACGCAAGGTATGTGTTGAAAATCGCACACTGGGAAACGATGGCGATGACAAGGAAAATGTATCCCCAGGCCTGCCCCAGGTTTTGTGTAAGTACGGTGGCATATCCGACGCTCTCGCCTGAAAAACCTCCATCCGTAGCCCATTCCGCCCAGCTTCCTTCCGGCAGGGACGCAAGCCCGCCCAGAGTGGGCAGCACATATGTAAGCGCTACCAGCGGCATGGCGATCATCAGACCCTTTGGAATGACCTGTGGGTTTTCCACTTCGCCGGCCATGTTGGAAATACATTCATATCCGCAGTACATCCAGATACAGATGCAGATGCCTCCGCCGATTCCATCGATCAGGGAATAATCCTCCGGCATGAACGGTTCAATCGGGTTCGTGTTCCAATTGAGAATCCCCACGGCAGCCACCAGCGCAAAAGCGAGAACGATCAAAATCGACAAAACCGTACTGACCGCTCCGACTTCCCTCAATCCCATCAGGTTAATAACGGTAAAAATTAAAATCATTCCGATCTTCAGCGCATGGAGCGCAACCTCTGACATGGGGATCATCTGGCTCACATAACCTGCCACCAAAGCAACGTATACACCGTTCGTGATGTAAGTGGAAACCGTCCCCCACCATCCTGCCTGAAAGCCCCAAAATTCGCCAAAGGCTTCCTTGACCCAAACGTACACGCCGCCTTCCGATGGAAGGATGGAACCCATTTCTGCAACCAGGTTGCTGATGGGGTAAGCCCATATGATGGGAAAAACGATCAATAGGGCAAGCGTCATCCCCGGTCCTGCCGCCGGTATCATTTCTTCAATGCCAAATGCGCCTGCCGCAACCAGGCAGTATAGCATGAACACAATGCCCGATACTTTGATATCATGCTTTTTCAATCCTGCTACGCCATCGCCGCGCGTCTGCATTTCATTCTGACTCATGTCAGCACCTCCTTTAAAAAACTAGCCATGAAGCCGAGAGAATGGCTTCGTAACCCTTTTGCAGTTTATCTATTTCTTTGCACTTGCAAAGAGATCTGCCATGATTGTCCCGCTTGCCGATCCGCAAGGGGCAACGCCCGGGCAAACATTGCCCGTAAATTGCGCCGCTAACCGCTATCGGCCCATTGCCATTTCTCACATGAAAAAAGAAAAACATACGACTGCGACAACAGCAGTGCATATTTCTCTGTCCTTTTGCCAGTTGGTTATCTCCTCGTAGGCGCCACGCTTAAGTAGCGGTGATCTCTCCAAAGTTTCGTCCGATAACCTTCCTTTTGCCTGTCAGTTTCCACAAGATAACTGCTACTATCTTGATTTGCTTCTTCGGCCCCTTGATCAAACCAGGTGTCTAGGGTTATCTTCATCCGAATATTCACTTTTCTGGTACATCCATTTATAGTTTAACAGTTGTTTTCGGAAGATTCAACCGTTTTTTTGATTTAAATCAGGATATTTCCCGTTTTAACTCCCCGATCAAATTTATGATGTCTTTCATGGGATAGTTGTTTTCCCGCACCTGGCGCCTGACTTTTTCCAGATATGGCCGCTTTTTGCCTGGAAGCTGCCGCTCTACTTCTCCAATGAACGTTGCCATGTTCTCCTGCAGGTTCATCCTGCCTTGCGGCATCGGCACATAGGCAATGCGCACCTGCTTTGTCCGCCTGTCGTAAAAAATCGTGTCCAATGTGAGCATGATCTTGCCGGGCGTAATGAGGTACTCCGCCGCCTTGCTTACCAGCAGGAATGTCTTTTCCAACAGGTCGAGAGCCTGCTTCACGTCTTTTAGGCCGCACCGCCGCAGCGCCATGTACCCGCTGCAGTTGTAAGAAACCAGTTCCCCATCTTCACAGCTGACAAACCCCATGGGCATGAACAAGTCGCATATGCCAGATGAAAGGACGATTTTTTCAAACTCCTTTATGCTCCCTTCTTTTAATCGCACTCGGAAATTTCGGCTTTGAATCTCCATGTCATTCTCCTCCACATTTGCTGCATGGCTGATAGCCCTTTGCGACAGCATCTTCTTTTTCAATCTCTATGGTGTATTTTTCAATCATTTTGCAGCTTTCCCTGTGATAGGCCTCGCCTGTGTCCGGAAAGCAATAAACATAAACGCCTATGGGCAGGTTCCCCGGTTCGCAAAGTTCGCATGCTCTGTACTTGCTTTTTAACTCCCTGGTAAGCACCATCTGCCTGGCATGCGCCTTGATATAAGCGCAGGTTTCGCTGTGGTATCGATTCCCCCATGCGGGGAAAATCCAGACGAAATTGCCGTCTCCATTTTTCTCCATTTCATCAAAACCCATGGGGGTTCCCTGGCTCCGTTTCCCGATGAACCCCCTGCATCTGACCTTGCTTTCCATTTCAAAGGCGTCCCATGCGTCAAAGGGCAGGGCGAGCCTGAGCCGATACTGGCATCCGGCGGAAATCAATCCATCCCGGTTTCCTTCCCGATACAAATAGCGAAAACCGATTGCCTGCATCTGCTCCACGCCGTTGTTTTCCTGTTCCAGACGCTGCTTCAACCGATGGCGAAAAAATGGTGCTTCTTCGATGCCGTAAGCCCGGGCGGCCAAATGTCCCGTTTCATCCAACAACGCAAAGGCCACATGGTCAGCAGTGCTGTAAAGTTTGATGCAATATCCCAGCGTCAGCACGCCTACGATGAAGATGGGGAGAAAGATCGCTGCCTCAAGAGTGAAATATCCCTTTTTGCTTTTAGTATTGAAAATCATATGTTCGCTCCCTGCCATTCACCTTTGCGTTTAACCGCATCCCTCCGTTGTGGGTCTTGATGAGAAAATCCTTTTCATCGGTTCCTTTCATGTTGATCTGAATCAAATCCATCACCCTCGACAGCTTGACCGTTTCATTCTGGAAATGGAGGAACACCATCAAATAATCTTCATAATGCAGCCCCCTGTCGCTGCCAGTGTCAATGCAGCCCTTGTCCCAGTCGTTTAAAACGGAATCCAAATCCGTAGCCCAGGTGCTTTTGTCCTTAAATACCGAAACAGGCCTTCCCTTTTCCAAAAGGCTGGCATCGTTTTCCGCCTCTGCCAATGACCAGGTTCCAACGATAGCGGCCTGGGTCAAAACCGCAGCCGGACCTGGCGTGAGCATCTGTGCCGCAGCCAGGATCTCTGCCCGCTTTTCTCCATCCAGGCAAAGATGAACCGCATTCAATCCGCTGCGGAGAAGGACGATCCCTTTGCGCACTTGCTTGTAGTTTTCCTGGTTGCTGTAATCCCCCTCCAGGATATATTCCACTTCATTGGTAAAAAAAGTATCGTATTGATCAGGGCCTCCCTGTGCGTTTTTAAAATTCTGCACAATATATCGATTCACCAGGTAGGCATCCCTGGTGTTGTCAAAAATGGACTCCCAATCGCCAAGCTGGGATTTCACTTGTCCGATCCATTCCACAAAGCCGGGGCTGCTTTCCTTCAAGGGAAAGGATGGCAATGAATCGATGATTTTTCGGTTCCTGAGGGTTCGATCCTTTGCTTTATCCTTTCGATCCTTTTCCATTTCCTCACCGCCGGCTCCATCTTTTTGCTTTCCGTCATCCACCACACGACCAAGGGCATCGCTGGCCAAAGCGAATTTCATGTGATCCAAAATCTGTTTTTTTAGCACTGACGCATTGCCAAGCTGCTGGCTTCCAAAATCCACCTGGATGTTTTCTATGCTGTCTGCGTTTTCCGGCTGAAGGGCATAATTCATGTCGCTTGTCACAGCTTGAACCACCTGCTTGCCCGTGTCTTCAAAGGCGAACAGTCCATACCGCTCTTTCAGCCCCAGGTCGAACTGGGACAGAACTGACTTTCCTGCCAAGTGAAGAAGGCCATCGCAATAGCTGGTAAGCGCAGCTCGCTTAGCCGCATAAACAAATGCCGTGGTCACAGCCACCATGGCTGCAAGAATCACCAACAAAAAAATCGATGTGCTTCCTTTTTTATTCATCATTGGACTTCCCCTTTTGATTCATCAAATCCACCGTCCTCACAAAATCCGCTTCATGATCCACATATTTTTGCGCAGACAACTGCTTTTCCAGCTTCTGCAACAGACCTCTTTCCGCAAAGGCCATGCTCCCAAGGAAATAGACTTCAGTTCCTCTCTGATACACTGGAAATCCCGGTTCTGCCTGTGGTGCGCATTGGACGGTTTCCGATATGCGTCCGCTCTCCGCCCTCAATGCCATGTGCATTTCCGCTCCCTTTTCTGCCAGCTGGTAGAAAAACAACAGCATCTGGATCAGCGCCACCACAGTTAAAACCACCAGCGGAAAGACCAATGCCGCTTCCACCATGGTCGCTCCACGCTTGTTCATCTCAAAACCCTGTGTTGAGGCTTTCAAAAGTCTTGTTGATGAAGCCTGTGATTTCACTTTTGAAGATCAACCCTAAAATGATGGCAATAGCGACTAAAATCGCAACTTGCACCATTTCCATGCCTCGTTTGTTGTTTTTGATCCATTTCCTCTTTCTCATTTCTTCCCCCTCCTCTGAAATTGTCTCTCATAGTTCCATCATGGCAGGCGCTATGGTGATCAGGATTAAAACCATGAGAAGGATTACCAGGGGCATCGTCATCTTTGTTTCCGCCAACCGCCCTTTTTCCTCCGCATTCTGCTTTCTTGAAAACCATAACAGATCGTCCTCCTTTTTCAGCTTGTCCGACAAGTCCGCGCCTTTGCTGATGTTGTCGATTATGATATTAGTAACTCGCATCAGCTCTTTTACCCTGCTTCGCCTGGCAAACGCCTGGAGTTCTTCGTGAAGCGATCCATTGGCCTCCTGGACGGAACGATTGATTTGCTCCATCTGGTCGTAAAAATAGCTTTGCCGCCTGCCGCTTTTTTCATAGTCCTCCATGGCTTTCGCAAATGCGGCGTTCAGCACGCTTCCCGCATTGAGCAGCAGCACGATTTTATTGATGAACCCCGGAAGCTCCTGGACAATGGACTCCCTGGCCCTCCGCTCTTCTCTTTCCACCCTGTAAAACCTGGTTTTGTACAACAATAGCACTGCTGCCAAAGCAACCATCGCATAAAGCGCCCCATTGGAACCTTTTGCTTCCCTCCACGTCAGCCTTTGCCCCGCTTTCAACTCCTTTGGAAGGACGATTTTCCAGGAAGAAGTGTCCGCATTCAAACCGGAAATCAGTCCCTTTAGCTCTGCTTCCATGGTTTCTTCCTCGCTT
The DNA here is from genome assembly GCA_964625475.1 of uncultured Zhenpiania sp. Lineage (GTDB taxonomy): Bacteria > Bacillota > Clostridia > Peptostreptococcales > Anaerovoracaceae > Hominibacterium. Next base: position 22,238 of record CAZVBL010000026.1, read on the forward strand.
TTCTCAAAAAGGATTTCTTCCTGCGAGAACTGACCGCTTCCCTTCGGCTGTATGGTAATGCAATACTCCTTCGTAACCGCCTGCCCTTCCATGTCCACTTCCACCTCCGTGCTAAAGGAACATGCGCCTTGCTCCTGCGATGGCCGAAGGATTTGTGTGATTTCCCCCTTTCCATTGGTTGTCAATCCATCGTATCCCCCTGCGTCTACTAAAAAACCAGCAAATATCGTAACCAACAATACAACACCTGTAACTGCGCATTTGAGCAAGAATCCATTTTCATCCTTTTTCACCTGCTTCCCACAATCTTTTCTGCCGTAAAGCCTGCTGTACCGAGCTAGCAGCGCATCGTGAAATTGTCCGATTTGTTTGATGTCACGCATTGATGCTTGTCAGCCTTTCCATCATGTAAAACGCTACGGCGATTCCTGCCAGCGCCATCGTCATCACGAGCCGCCCCATGGCGGTCACATACAGGGGCGTCAAATAATCGGGGGAACACACGTTTAAAAACAGGATTACAATGAGCGGTATGGCGCTTATAATTTTTCCCTCAAACTTTTTCTGCGCAGTCAGAGTCTTGATTTCCCGTTCAATGTTCATCTTGTCCACGAGGATATCGGTCGTGCTCTTCAACGCTTTTTCCAAATCCCCGCCCATTGTCCTGCAAGTCGCATAAACCTGGGCAAAATTATCGATGTCCTCACAGCCGCTCCGTTCCGCAAAATCAAGAAGAAGCCGGATGTCGCTTTCTCTGTTTTCCGATATGCCTTTGACCATATGCTTCAATTCCACTACCATGGGCGCACCATCGCCGTATATTGTCCTGACATGTTCCATCCCATCTTCCAGGGCCTCGGAAATCTGCAAGCTCGCCGCGATGGACGCAGACAGGGATTGAAGCAGATCCTTGAACTGTGTTGTAAGCAAAACGCGCCTCTTTTCCGCCAGGACATCGCTGTATCTATGAAGAAACACATAAGGCAGCAACCCCCCTGCCATGGAAAAAAACACGCTATGATAAAACAGATAGAGCACCGTAAAAACGCCGATATAACCTGCCGCCAAAAAATTGGCTTTTTCTTTTATGGACAATTCGTATTGCCTGTAATCCGTTTTCATTCCGTTATCCCCCGCAATTCTAATTTTTCCTTATGAACCAGGCCTTTTCCGCATCGGACCAACCCTTGCCCCGGCTTATAACGAAAGAGAAGGTTCGTTCTAATTTCCCCCTGAAACAACCCCTCAACCTCCGCAATCTCCAAAACCTTTCGGCTTCCGTCTGAAAGCCTGCCAAGATGTATGATCATGTCGATGCCCTCTGCGATTTGCGCTCGAATGGCATCCACGGGAAAATCCGCTGCCTGCAAAAACATGGATTCCAATCTTCTCAGCATCCCGGAAATCGAGTTTCCGTGCCCTGTCGATAGGCTTCCATCGTGCCCCGTGCTCATGGCCTGGATCATGTCCATCACCTCCTTTCCTCGCACCTCTCCTACAATGATTCGGTCAGGCCGCATCCTCAAGCTGGTTTTGATCAAATCCTGCATGGCCACCTGACCCTTGTTCTGCACATTGGCTTGTTTGCACTCCAGTCGAACCAGGTTTTCGATCTGCCGAATCTGCAGCTCTGCCGAATCCTCTATTAAAATCACCCTTTCGGTGGGTGGGATGAAATTGGACAAAACATTGAGAAACGTGGTTTTTCCCGAAGACGTGCCGCCGCTCACAAAGCAGTTGTATCCAGCTTTCACCAATTTTTCCAGGAAATTTGCCGCTTCCTGGGTAATGCTGCCCATGCGGATCAAATCCGACATTTCAATGGCCTGCTTTGGAAATTTCCGAATCGTAAGAATGGGTCCGTTCAGGGCGATATTTTTATAGACCGCATTGACTCTGGATCCGTCCGCAAGCCTCGCATCCACAATGGGGTTCAATTCATTGATCTCCCTGTGTACGCCAGCCGCCAGGCGGCGTATCAACTCTTCCAGATCTTCTACCGTATCGAATTTCAAATCCACTCGCTCCAATCTCCCTCCAATTTCAACGAAAATATCATCCGTTCCGTTTACCATGATTTCGGAAACCCGTTCATCTTCCAAGTAGGGCTGCAGGATGTCCAAATCCCGCCGCAGGGAGTAGAAAATGCGGCGAATCAGCCGCCGGCTTTCTCTATGGGGCAGCATGGATGTTCTTTTGTCGTGCAGGATGCGATCCTCGATGAGCGAGAGAGCCGCTTCATCGGTCAGTTCTTCCTCCTGGCACATAAGAACGTTTCTTGTTTCCTTGATTATCTGTTGCATGTCCAGTTGAAAACCGCCCATTGAATTTTAACCCATTTCTTACTTTATTTTCCTTTCAAGAACATTATAAAAGACTTGTAAATATTTTACAAGTCTTTTCGTTCGACAAGTTTCGACAATGCTGCAGGGTCTACAAATTTTATCCCTGTAAAAGGTCCTTGTCCCTCTTATTCTTCCTCATCCAAAAAATCCGCTTTCAGCAAATTGTTGGCCATCTTCTGGCTTCCAACGACCCACAGCAAATCCCCTTCTTCAATGACCATGTTGATGTTCGGATTCACGATAGGCAGCTTGCCTCGCTCGATTCCGATGATATGGCCCTTGTATTTTTGCCGAAAACCGGAGTTTTTAATGGATTTCCGAATCAGGCTGGAATCTTCCTCCACCTGGATCGGGCAGCAGATTACCTGTTTTTCCGGGGCGATTTCGTGGAAAATCTGTCCGTAGATGTATTCCCTGAGCGTCACCATCGGCTCCTCCGGTTCCTGAATATGCTCCGCTTTTTCCAGCATCAGGACGCAGGATTCGATTTCATGCTTTGTGCCGATGGCATGGATCACATCGCCCTTCATGACCCTGTATGCGCCATTTGGCATGCAGACATGCTTTCCATCCCGAATCACTTTGATGATGGTCACATGGAAAAAGCGACTTTGGCAAAATTCTATGATGGTGTTTTTTTCAATGGTTTCCGTAACTTTAAATTCTACCACATAAAAGGATTCGTCCAACCAATGATGCTCCCCCTTGATGCTTCGCTCTTTTTTCTGTCTTTCCAGCGTAGTTTCGTAAAAGTTCTCGATAAAGCGCATTTCCATTTTGAGGGTTTTGCCTTTGATGTAATCCGACCGCACGATGAAAATAATGGCCGCAAGGCTGACTGCCACCAACAAAAGGTAAGGAAGCCCCAGCAACCTGCGCAGCGCCATCACCATGAAACCGCAGGAAATCAAAATCCGCATTCCCGTCAGGGCAAGAAGCGGCATCCTGTTCGCCTGGCTTTTGAGCCACAGCTTCGTGTACAGCACGCCCGGCTTGGAACACATGATGTTGACGAAGGGCATCATGAACCCGCAAGTGACAACTGCCGTTGCGATGTTTCCTGCGATTCCTGGGACATATTGCTGGACAAAAGGCTGAAGGAACCTGGTTCCTCCCAGGTACACCAGGAAAATCCCGCCGCCGCAAATCGCAGTCCGCACAAAAAATGCCCTTATGTAACGTTGCCAATCCCAGTCCTTGTCCATCGCACTCTGCTGCTCGGAAGTATGCCTGTTGAGAAACTTGTACAGCTTCGGCGGTAGGTGTCCTTTTATCAAACTGTAGACTTTTTCTGAATTTTTGATGAAAATCGGCGTTGTAAAGGTGGTAATGACGGATACGCACACTACGATGGGATAAAGGAAATCGCTGATGACCCCAAGGGACATGCCCAACGTTGCTACGATAAAGGAAAATTCGCCGATTTGCACCATGCTGAACCCGCCCCGAATGGCAATGTGGAGGGATTGGCCGGAAAAGAGGATACCCAGCGTGGCAAAGGTCATCTGCCCTATGATCGTGACAACCGTGATGATCAGGATCGGCACGATGTATTTCACCAGCAACTCCGGTTCGATCAGCATGCCAACCGACACGAAAAACACTGCGCCAAACAAATCCTTGATAGGGTTGACCATGGTTTCGATCCGCTTGCCCTGGACGGTTCCCGCCAAAATGGAACCTGCCAGAAAAGCGCCCAGCGCAGAAGAAAAGCCAATGAGGTTCGCAACGACCACCATTCCCAGGCACAACCCGATGGAGATGATGAGCAGCAGCTCATCGTTTACCAGCCCATCCACTTTTTTGAGGAATGTGGGAATCAGGTAGATGCCCAGCACCAACCAAATCACAAGACACAGCATCAGAATGCCGATCTTGCCGAACACATCCAATCCTGACGTGCTCTGGCCCACTGCCACAGTGGAAAGGACGATCATCATGAAAATGCCCCCGATGTCCTCTATGACCAGGGTTCCCAGCACCAGCTGGGCAAATTTTTCTTTCTTTAGCTTGTATTCCTCATACGCCTTCAAGATGATCATGGTTGATGACATGGACAACATCCCACCCAGGAAAACACTGTCCATTTTAGTCCAGCCAATGAGCTGGCCCGTGGCATATCCGATGAGGATCATGGCCACCATCACGGTCATGGCCGTAATGATGGCGCTGCCACCCACGGTGGTGATTTTCTTAAAGCTAAATTCCAGCCCTAAGCCGAACATGAGAAAGACAATGCCGATATTGGCCCAGACGTGGATGTCCTCCACATCCACCACAGTTGGAAGATAACTGAAATTGGGGCTGATTAGGAATCCTGCGATGATGTATGCCAAAACTACGGGCTGCTTGATCTTTTTAAAAATCAAAGTGATGATTCCCGCCACTACCAAAATCAAAGCCAGGTCGCTGATTAAGAAATCAAGTTGTTCCATGCATTGCCTCCCTTTCAAACGTCACATAGAAAATCGTCCCTTCCCCGACTTTGCTCGTCACCTTCAAATCAGCGTCAAAGAGCGCAGCGATATGCTTCACGATGGAAAGCCCCAGCCCAGTACCTCCTGCCTTGGCAGCCCTGGATTTGTCCACCCTGTAAAAACGTTCGAAGAGCCGATCCAGATGTTCCTCCGCAATCCCGATGCCCTCGTCGCGGACGCTGACCTGGATGTGGTTTTCCTCCTTCCTTGCCCGGATCCATACCCGCCCCCCTGCGTTGGAATATTTGATGGCATTTTCGATGAGGTTCACCATCATCTGCCGGAATCGGTCAGGGCTGCCAAAGATGGTTACCCGCTCCTCCGCATCCAGGATCAGTTCCACGTTCTGGTCTTTGGCGATGGGTTCCAGCGCCTGAACCGTTTTTGTGATGGACTCCCTTACA
>CAZVBL010000027.1:0-16539 GCA_964625475.1 uncultured Zhenpiania sp.
CTTCTCTTTTTCACAAATGCCATAGGTTGATTTCGCAATTTGGAAAGAATGCCCTTGACAATTGGCCTCCAGGTGTCTATAATGCATGATATTAGCAAAGGCGCTATAGGCTCAAAGGAGCCATAGCGCCTCTTTATTTTTGGAAAATCGCAGGGAGGAAAAAATGAAGAGCGACAAATTGCACGATGAATGCGGCATTGTCGGCATGTATGCCCCCGAAAGGCAGGACATCGCCAGAAGCGTCTATTTTGGCCTTCATTCGCTGCAGCACAGGGGTCAGGAAAGCGCAGGAATCGCAGTAAACAAATACGGAAACATCACCTGTCACAAGGACATGGGGTTGGTGCAGGAAGTCTTTGACAATGCCACCATACAGAGGCTGCAGGGAGACATGGCCATCGGCCATGTGCGCTACTCGACCGCCGGGGAAAGCATGGCAGCCAACGCCATGCCGCTGGTCGTATACTGCAAAGATGGGGCATTGGCGTTGGCCCATAACGGCAACCTGGTCAATGCCCCCATGCTCCGGGCAGAAATGCAGGAGAAAGGCATCATTTTCCAGACCAGCATCGACTCAGAGGTCATCGCTGCGCTCATTGCGCAAAACATGGGCAGCGGCAATGTAGAGGATGCCATTGTCAAGAGCCTGGAACGGGTCAAAGGCGCATATGCCCTGGTGGTTACCTGGGGAAAAAAGCTGATGGGCGTACGGGATCCCAACGGGATACGACCCCTCTGCATTGGAACCTGCCCCGATGGCAGCTATGTCCTGTCCTCTGAAAGCTGCGTGTTTCCCCTGATGGGAGCAGAATTTTTGCGAGACGTGGAAGCTGGGGAACTGGTGAGCATCGAGGATGGCAAGCTAAGCTCCATCCAATACAAGGCCTGCGGCAAAACCGCGCACTGTTCCTTCGAATACGTCTACTTTGCAAGGCCTGACAGCAGGATCGATCGCATCGGCGTATACACGGCCAGAAACCGGTGCGGAAAAATCCTGGCAGCGGAACACCCGGCTGCTGCGGACATGGTAATCGCCGTTCCTGATTCGGGAACCGTGGCAGCCATCGGCTATGCGGAAGAATCCGGGATTCCTTACGGAGAAGGGCTGATTAAGAACCGATATGTGGGCCGCACCTTCATCCAGCCCGAACAGCGAATGCGGGAGCTTTCCGTCAGGCTCAAGCTCAACGTGCTGAAGGGCAACGTGGCAGGCAAGCGCATCGTCATGGTGGACGATTCCATTGTTCGCGGCACTACCATTGGAAAAATCGTGCGTATGCTCAAAACGGCAGGCGCAAAAGAGATCCACGTCAGAGTCGCCTCGCCGCCGGTCATCGCACCCTGCTTTTTTGGCATTGATACGCCGGATGAAAACCAGCTGGCAGCAGCAAAACACGACCTTCGGGAAATTTGCCGCATGGCTGGCGCGGATTCGCTGGGATACCTCAGCGTCAAGGGGCTTTTTTCCGCAATTGGCGCACCTGAAAACACTCTTTGCGCCGCCTGCTTTACGGGCGATTACCCCATGGAGCCGATGAAAGCCCCAAAGCCATTGGTTAGAAACGGAATTGATTAGAAACGAAAAGGAGCAATATCAAATGAAAACCATTTCAAAGATTTTCGGAAACAAAGTGTTCAACGATGCAGTGATGAAGGAAAAGCTGCCGAAGGACATCTACGATGCCCTGAAAAGGCACATTGATGCAGGAACGGAGCTGGAAAGCGCCACGGCCAATTCCATCGCATCCGCAATGAAGGATTGGGCAGTCTCCAACGGTGCGACCCATTTCACCCACTGGTTCCAGCCCATGACCGGCATCACGGCGGAAAAGCACGACAGTTTCATGGAGCCGGACAACAATGGCAGCGTCATGATGAAATTCTCCGGCAAGGAGCTCATCAAAGGCGAACCGGACGCATCCAGCTTTCCATCCGGCGGCATTCGGGCAACCTTTGAAGCCAGGGGCTATACAGCCTGGGATCCAAGTTCCTATGTGTTTATCAAGGACGATACCCTGTGCATCCCTACCGCCTTTTGTTCCTACGGCGGCGAAGCGCTGGACAAGAAAACGCCCCTCCTTCTTTCCATGGAAGCCCTCAACAAGCAGGCCCTGCGAATCCTGAAGCTGCTGGGTTCGCCTGCGAAAAAAGTAGTCAGCACCATCGGGCCGGAGCAGGAATACTTTTTGATTCCCAGGGAACTGTACCGAAAAAGAACCGACTTGAAATTTTGCGGAAGAACGCTTTTGGGTGCCAGGCCGCCCAAAAGCCAGGAGCTGGACGACCATTATTTTGGCGCTATCAAGACGAAGGTCGCAGAATACATGAAAGACCTGGACAAAGAGTTGTGGCAGCTGGGCGTGATGTCCAACACCGAACACAACGAAGTCGCCCCTTCCCAGCACGAACTGGCACCCATTTTCAGCACCGCCAACATCGCCTCCGACCACAACCAGCTTACCATGGAAATGATGAAAAAGGTGGCGGAGAAACACGACCTCGTGTGCATTCTCCATGAAAAACCCTTTCAGGGAATCAATGGAAGCGGAAAGCACATCAACTGGTCGCTGGCCACGGACACGGGAGAAAACCTTTTGGAGCCTGGAAAAGATCCCATGGACGATACGCGCTTTTTGCTGTTCCTGTGCGCCGTCATCAAATCCGTCGATGAGCATCAGGACCTCCTGCGGATATCCGTGGCAAGCGCCAGCAACGATCACAGGCTGGGCGGAAATGAAGCGCCGCCCGCCATTATCTCCATGTTCCTGGGAAACGATCTGAACGAAACGTTGAACGCAATCGCAGAAGGAAAAACTGCCGTTCCAGCCAGGGAGCAAATCATGGAGACAAAGGCAACCGTCCTGATGCCGATGCCATATATTGTAGATTCGCCCGCTCCAAATTGCGTTTTCGGACGGTCTGCCCCCTGAAAAGGCCGTCAGCACAATCCCAACAGCCTGCGCGACAGTTCTCCTTTGCTGATCCGATGCTCCATGGCCTGGGTTTCGATATATTTGTGCGCTTGTTCTTCGGTCATGTCCAGATTTTTCACAAGCAGCCATTTTGCTCGATTCACATGCTTGATGTCGTTGAGACGAGCCGCAAGTTTTTCATTTTCCCGCTGCAAAACCTGAATGCGGCATTTGGAAGCATAGGCCATATGGATCGCCTGGGGCAAAAGCCCTTTCACGATGGGTTTTCCCACCACCATTACGCCGCTCCTTTCCATTTTTCCCGCTTTCCTGTCGATAAACGCATGGTTGAGCAGGATCACCACGCCAGCGGCTGTTTTCCTGGAAACCAGTTCTGCCAGTTCATCTCCAAGCTCGTCCTCCAAAGGCGCATTGATGAGAACCAAATCGTAATTCGTTTCCAAGAACATTTGCCGACCCGCACACCCGTCCGAGGCGGTTTCCACCTGGCATTGACCCTGAGCCAGCAAGTACGCCATTAATGCGCTTTCCCCTTTTCCACGCTTTGACAGCAGCAATATCCTGTCCATGTCCTTCGTCACCTCCTGTGGCTGTGTCCCCTGAAAATGGGAACGGTTTCATGGTCGGTTTCAACTTTCGCTTTCGTTTGGAGCCTCATTCCCTGGAACGCCTTGCGGGGCGTTGGACGCCTCATCGCCCATCGACTCCGCAGTTGGAAAGCGCAACCTTCGCCGCCCGGACTCCTGCGAATCGCCTCACTGCCCGCTGGCTCCGTAGTTGGAAAGCACCCGTGCGCTGGGGTCGTCCACCTTGCATCCCTCCCAGTTTTTGTTGGGCATCCAAAAGTCATCGATCCATTTTGCCTGTCCTGGATAGTGGGTTTCAAACATTTCGCGGTACAGCAGGGATTCTTTTGTAAAAGGCGGTTTGTGATAAGCGTATTCCCGGCATTTCTGCCTGAACTGGGAATCCGTATACTGCTGCTCCGCATATTCCTTCAAATCATCCACCAGGGAATGTCCCACCGCATCGCTGAAAGCCGCCTTTTCCCTGTACAGGATATGCTCGGGAAGGTAATCGCCCTCAAAGGCTTTCCGAAGCAGGTATTTCCCCTTTCCATAGGTGTTCATCTTCCGCTTCGGATCGATGGACATGACATACTTCACAAAATCCAAATCGCCAAAAGGCACCCTGGCTTCCAAAGCGTTTGCGCTGATGCATCGATCCGCGCGGAGCACGTCATACATGTGCAGCTCCCTGACGCGTTTTTCCGACTCACGTTGAAATGCCAGGGCATCCGGCGCAAAATCCGTATACTTGTAACCAAACAGCTCATCGGAAACCTCCCCCGTCAGCAGCACCCTCACGTCCGTCTCTTCATGGATGGCTTTGCAGAGCAGGTACATGCCTACGCTCGCCCGAATCGTCGTAATGTCCCAGGTTCCCAGAACCCTGATGACCTGCTCCAAGCTCCCCAGCACATCTTCCCTGGATATCATGATTTCCCGATGGTCGCTTCCGATGTATGCAGCCGTTTCCCTTGCGTATTTCAGATCGATGGCATCTTCGCGCATGCCGATGGCAAAGGTTTTGATGGGTTTTTCCGGCATCAATTTCTGGGCGATGGCGCAGACCAGGGAACTGTCCAGTCCGCCGCTCAGCAAAAATCCCAAAGGCGCATCGGCATCCAGGCGTTTTTGGACGGCATGCGTCAGCTTTTCCCTGATGTTTCCGCAGATTGCCGGGAGGGAATCCTGACAAAACCGGGAAACCTTCGTCACGTCCATGTACGGGTGAAATGCGCCATCTTTCCAGTACTGCCCAGGCGGAAAAGGCTTGATTCCATGAGCCAGCCCCGCCAGGTTTTTCGGCTCACTGGCAAAAAAGATGTTCCCGGTTTGCGAATATCCAAAGTAGAGCGGACGAATCCCGATGGGATCCCTGGCTGCAATGTAACAATCTCGCTCCTTGTCATAAATCACCATGGCAAATTCCGCATCCAGCATCGCAAACATCTCCGTTCCGTATTCCCGGTACATGGGCAGGATCACTTCGCAATCGCTGTCCGAATGAAACGCATGCCCTTTGCGCTCCAGATCCTTCTTTTGGGCGCGAAATCCGTAGAGTTCCCCATTGCATACCACATGGCTTCCCTCCAGTTCAAAGGGCTGCATGCCGCTTTCGTCCAGATCCATGATGGAGAGCCTGTGAAACCCCATGATTCCGCTGGGGGTTTCGATGATGCGGGACATGTCAGGTCCTCTTGAAGCCGTTTCATCAAATCCTCGAATAAAATCTTGCATGGAAAGATCCTTTGCCGTATAAGTCATAATCGAACACATCCTTGTGACCTCCTTTGCGCTTCGTCTCGTTTGTTTCAACGAAAAAGTGGCTATCGTCCCAGATCCATAGGACGAATAGCCACATATCCGCGGTGCCACCTAAATTGAGTTCCGACAGAACCCCACTTTTTCCAACCCAACAGTTGTATCAGCGATAACGGGCTGAACCCGGATTCCCTACTGCCGCATCTGGCAAGCAATGCGGTTTCAGTTCACAGCTCCAAAGTGTTATTCCCCTGGACTCTGCCGCAGAGTTTCCACTATCCTCTGTTCACTGTAGGCGATCTTCCAGGGTACTTGTCTTTATCAATGCCTTTGCATTATGAAATTTTCTCCTATCATAGCGCAGTTTTTGTTTGTTGTCAATATGTTTTTTTCATTATTCTTGTGTTTTTTCACAAGCCATTGCTGCCTTTACAAATTCCCGGAACAATGGGTGCGCCTTGTTGGGGCGGCTTTTAAATTCCGGGTGGTACTGCACGCCGATGTAATGGGGATGGCTCGGCAACTCGATGGCTTCCACCAGCCTCCCATCGGGGGAAGTGCCCGCAATTTTCATGCCCGCCTCTTCAAAGGGCTTTCGATATTCGTTGTTAAATTCGTACCTGTGGCGATGTCGCTCAGAAATCTCCCGGCAGCCGTAAATCCGTTCCATGAGCGTGCTTTCCTGGATGTGGCAGGGGTAAGCCCCCAGGCGCATGGTGCCGCCCTTGGGAATGTCTCCCGACTGTTCAGGCATGAAATCGATGATCTTGTGTCCGGTCTGCTCATCGAACTCGCCCGAGTGGGCATCGTTGAAATGCAAAACGTTCCTTGCGAACTCGATGGCCGCCACTTGCATGCCCAGGCAGATGCCGAAGTAGGGGATGCCCTGTTCCCTGGCGTATTTCGCCGCCGCTATTTTTCCATCAATGCCTCGATCCCCAAAGCCGCCCGGCACCAGAACGCCCCCTGCGCCGCCCAGGATCTCCGCTGCGTTTTCTTCTGTGACTTCCTCCGCCTCCACCCATTGGATATCCACTTTGCAGGAATTTTCAAACCCCCCGTGGCGCAAGGCTTCTGCCACGGAAAGATACGCATCATGGAGCTTCACATATTTGCCTACGATGGCGATTTTTACGCATTGCGTCCTGGCCTTGATGCGCGCTACCAGCGCTGTCCAGTCCATCATGTCGCAGGGGCCTGCGTTGATGCCCAGTTCCCGGCACACGATCCAGGAAAAGTTGCTCTTTTCCAGCATGATGGGCGCTTCGTAGAGCAGGGGAAGAGTGATGTTTTCAATGGCGCAGTCCGGCTTTACATTGCAGAACAAAGCGATTTTTTCCCGGACGCTTTCATCGATGGGTTCATCGGCGCGCATGACGATCATGTCCGGCGAAAGACCCATGCCCTGCATTTCCTTCACCGAATGCTGGGTCGGCTTTGACTTGTGCTCCCCGGAGCTTTTCAGGTATGGCACCAGCGTCACATGGATGAACAGGCAGTTCTCTTTTCCTACCTCCAGGGAAACCTGCCGGATGGCCTCCAGAAAGGGCTGGCTCTCGATGTCCCCTACCGTGCCGCCGATTTCCGTGATGATCACTTCTGCGTTCCCGGTCTTTCCCACGTTGTAAATAAACTCTTTGATCTCGTTGGTGATGTGGGGGATCACTTGCACCGTGTTTCCCAGGTATTCCCCCTGCCGCTCTTTGTTCAGCACGTTCCAGTAGACTTTCCCCGTCGTCAGGTTGGAATACTTGTCCAGGTTTTCATCGATGAACCGCTCGTAATGCCCTAAATCCAAATCCGTTTCCGCACCATCCTCGGTCACATAGACTTCCCCATGCTGGTAAGGGCTCATGGTTCCCGGATCCACGTTGATGTAGGGGTCCAGCTTCTGTGCCGCCACCCGCAGGCCCCTGGCTTTTAAGAGCCGCCCAAGGGATGCCGCCGTAATGCCCTTTCCCAGCCCCGAAACAACGCCGCCTGTCACAAAAATATATTTTTTCATCCGATCACTTCCTTTCCATAGGCACAACCATGGGTTTTGAAATCCCGGCAATCCCGATTCCAGCAAAGCGAGGTTGCCCACATCAGAAAAAGCGCCAAAAAAAGAAAAAGATAAGGGTTCGGCGTTTTGGGAGAAGGATACATGAGACGCCTTCCTGCCGCCGTCTTCCTTATTCGTTCTTCATTTCGTGCACTTTTGTTTCAGCTCGCTTATGAAAAGATTGTATCATAGAATCCTGGGAAAAGCCAGCATTTTTTGCCGGCGGCTTTTGGGAATAAACTCAAACGTCAATTTTTGCTTGACTTTGCTTAAAAAATGGCGTGTAATATTTTTAGGTGTTTATTTTTCCCTTTTCCGCTTGGCTGCAGGAAGTAGCATTTTCACTCTGCCTGCGAACCGGCAGCAAGGATAAGCTTGCGAAGGCTTTGGCCATGCAGTCTGGTTATTTTGTGGCAAGCACAGAGACAGACATCAACAATGCGGACAGCGAATATGTTCTGTTCCAGCTATACAGTCATTCGTTCTTCTGAAAAGGTGATGTACCGCCAAGTGCTTGACCTGTATGCCACCAGCGTGGACTATGGCCCGAAGAGCGCAGAGTCGGTTGCCTTTTTACAGGAAGGAGGTACGACAAATGAACATACTCTGGATGCTGGTTTGCGCCTGCTTCGTCTTTTTCATGCAGGCCGGATTCACCTGCTATGAAGCGGGCTTTGTGCAAAGCAAAAATGTCATATCCGTAGCAATTGAAAACATGTTCAATCTGTCCATCACCATTGTGGTCTTTTCCCTGGTGGGGTTTCCCCTGATGTTCGGCGAAACAGGCAGCAGGTTCTGGTTGTTTCAGGGACTGGACGGCTTTGGCGGCACCGGAAAGGGATATGCGTTCTTCTTTTTGCAGACCATGTTTGCCGCCGTCTCCGTCACTATCTTTGCCGGCGCCCTTTCGGAACGGACAAAGCTGGCTCCCCTGCTGATCGTGGGCTGCGTGAGCGCAGGGTTCATTTATCCGGTTTTCGGCCACTGGGCATGGGGCGGCCTTTTGACCGGGCATCCCGGCTGGTTGGAGGCGCTGGGGTTCATGGATTTGGCCGGAGCCAGCGTCGTGCATATGACCGCCGGGTTCATCGCCCTGGCAGGCCTCATCGTGGTGGGGAAACGGACAAAGCAGCACACCGGGAAATCCAACGTGCCTTTGGCGGTGCTGGGGGTCTTCATCCTCTGGTTTGGGTGGTTCGGCTTTAACGGCGGAGGCGTGGGGACGGACGATCCGGAACTGCCCAAGGTGTTTCTCAACACCAGCCTGGCGGCGGCCTGCGGAACCCTGGGTGCGCTGTTGGTCAACCTGATCGTCAAGCGAAAGGGGGGCTATCTGATTTCCCTCTTCGATGGCGTTCTGGGCGGCCTTGTAGCCATTACCGCCATATCCCTCTACTGCTCGCCTCCCATGGCCATGGCTCTGGGGTTCGCAGCCGGCATCTTTGCCGATCTGTCCGCTTCCCTCCTGGAAAAGCTGGGAATCGATGATGTGGTGGATGTCGTGCCAACCCATTTGGTGGGCGGCATCATCGGCTGTCTCGGTGCGCCCCTTTGCGCAGGGGAAGCGTATCTGAAAGCCGGAGGGCGAATCGAGCAGCTGGGCGTTCAATTCATCGGGGTTTTCGTCAATTTCATCTGGGTCTTTGGGCTGGCTTACATCCTCTTTCGCCTGCTGAATCGGCTGATGGGGCTGCGGGTCACGCCGGAAGAGGAGGAAAAGGGACTGAACATCGTGGAGTTCAGCGACATTTATTCCTGGGAAAATTATGTGGAAATCTCCGGCTATGAACGGGAAATCCAGGAAAAGAACCGCCTTTTGCGCAAACAGTCCCGCCTCCTTGCGGTGACGGAGGAACAGGAAAAAGAAAAGCTGGCCAGGGATCTCCACGATGGGGTCGGACAAAGCCTTTCCGCTCTGAAGGTCATCCTGGGCATGGACAGAAAGCAGGCTGAACAAAGCGGCGACGAAGGGCGCATGCGGGCTGCGAAAAAAGCAACGGATCTGGCGGATCTTTCCCTGAAAGAAATGCGCAACGTGCTGCACAACCTGCGACCGGAAACGCTGCAAAGGGATGGACTGGAGGCGGGGCTTTCGGCCATGGTGGAAACGCTGGACCAAATCGAGGGATTCTCCTGCGAATTAAACATCATGGATCCCCTGCCTGTTTTCGACAGCACGGTGGAGCTGAACCTTTATCGCCTGGTGCAAGAGGCGTTGACGAACGTTGTCAAGCACGCCCATGCCAACGAGGCTTCCGTGCTATGCAGAAAAAGCAAAAGCGCAGGCAGCTATTGCTTTGTTGTGACGGACAATGGCCTGGGATTTGTCCCGGAACGGGAAAAACCTGGCGTAGGGATCCTCTCCATGAGGGATCGGCTGGACATGCTGGGCGGCAGCTTTTCCCTTTCCAGCACAGAGGGGAAAGGAACGCAGATTGTAATGGAGGTGCCTTGGGAATGAGCGACCAAAAGCAAATCAAAATTTTTCTGGCGGACGATCACCAGATCCTGCGGGAATCCCTGGAACTGCTCCTTTCGCAGGAGGATGACTTCCTTGTGGTGGGTCAGGCGGAAAACGGGATGAACCTGGAGAATCAATTCCGAAACCGGGAGCCGGACGTCCTGCTGATGGACATTTCCATGCCAAAGCGGGACGGCTTCGACACGGCCAGAGGCGTAAAAAAAGTTTATCCTGACGTAAAGATCATCTTCCTGACCATGCACAAGAGCGAGGAAATGCTGGCAGATGCCTTTCACAGCGGGTGCAGCGGATACATACTGAAGGAAAACGCATTCGATGAACTGGCAGCCGCCATTCGGAAGGTCGTGGCGGGCGAGATATATGTGTCCAATGAACTGACTCCCATGATGCTTTCTGGATTTTTGTCAAACGGGAGCGAGCGCCGCAGCCTGTCGGACCGGGAGCGGGAAGTTTTAAAGCTGCTGGCGGAAGGCTACAGCAACAAGGAAATCGCAGATTTGCTGGCCATTTCCGTAAAAACCGTGGAAACCCACCGAGCCAACATTATGCGAAAGCACAACTTCAAAAATATTACGGAACTCGTGTTGTACGCAGTGCGCAACCATATCGTCCAGGTCTGAACCCGCCCGGGTCCTGCCCTTTGCCGCTTCGCCCGTCCTTTCGCCTGCGTTTGTTTCGTCCCTTCTACTTTTTTACTTGTTTTCCATTGTTTTCCATTCCTGTTCTCCTTTTCAGGATTTTCCCCGATGCATTTCGGGGTTTTTTTGTATTTCAATCGTCCTGCCCGTTTTCTATAATAAAAGACAAGAGCGGAGGGATCGATATCGCCAGAATTTCGATGCGACCTGTGGCTGAAAGCAAATCAGTACGATGGATCGGAATGGATTCTGTGTCGCTGAAAGCAAATCAGCGCAATGGGGCACGATGGGCGATGTTCTGACGAATCCAAAAAATTCTGATGCGGAAAAGAAAGGAAGGTGCAATTATGATCAATAGTGGAGATACTGCGTTTATCATCGTTTGTGCGGCATTGGTCTTTATCATGACTCCAGGATTGGCATTTTTTTACGGTGGACTGGTTTCCAGGAAAAACGTGCTTACCATCATGATGCAAAGCTTCATTTCGATGGGCGTTGTAACGATCTTGTGGTTCTTCATCGGTTTTTCACTGACGTTTGGACCGGACATCCATGGAATCATTGGGGGGTTGAAATACGTTTGCCTGAATGGGGTTGGCATGGAAGCCAATCCGGACTACGGGGAAACGATTCCTTTCCTGTCCTTTTTCAGCTATCAGCAAATGTTTGCGATTCTGACGCCGGCGCTGATTACCGGAGCCTTTGCGGATCGGGTGAATTTCAAGAGTTACCTGGTGTTCCTGATCTTCTGGAGCATCCTCATCTACATCCCGCTGGCGCACTGGGTATGGGGCGGCGGTTTCCTGCAGCAGCTGGGCGTCGTGGATTTTGCCGGCGGCATCGTGGTGCATGCCAGCGCAGGCCTAGCGGCACTCGCTTCCGTATTCTTCGTAGGGAAACGAACGGTCGCAAGCAAGGTGGAGATGGAGCCGCACAATGTGACTCATGTGGCTCTGGGAACCGCCCTGCTGTGGTTCGGATGGTTTGGCTTTAACGCAGGCGGCGCGCTGGGTGCCAACGCCCTGGCCTCTACCGCCTTCATCAATACGGATATCGGGGCTTCCACGGCAATGGTCACCTGGCTGATCATCTCCTGGATTCGGGAAAAGAACCCAAGCTTCGTGGGCGTATTGACCGGGTCGGTAGCCGGGCTTGCCACCATCACGCCGGGTGCTGGCTTTGTGAAGCCATGGGCTGCCATGATCATCGGGCTTATCGCTGGCGTGGCCTGTTACTTTGCCGTACAGTTCCGCAAAAAGCTGGGCTGGGACGATGCTCTGGACGTGTGGGGCGTCCACGGCGTGGGCGGCATCATCGGCACCATTCTGCTGGGCGTGTTCGCTTCCAAATCGGTCAACGGCATCAGCGGGCTAATCGAAGGCGACTTGTATCAGTTCGGCATCCAGGTGTTTGGGACGGTGCTCGCTTCGGCCTATGCGTTTGTCGTCACCATGCTGATCTTGAAGGTCATCGACAAATTCCTTCCCGTCCGGGTCAGCCAGGAGGAGGAACGCCTGGGTCTGGATGCTTCGCTGCACCATGAGGAAGCCTATCACCTGGAATAGCAGGAAGCCTGCCATTTGGAATAAAAGGACGTAGCGTCCCGAAGATTCAAGGCTTTGAATCAGTCTCCTTGACATTTGCAATAAATAACAACAAGAGGGCATGTGTAAAGTTCGGCACATGCCCTCTTGCTGCATTTCCTTGCATCGATGCTTTGCTACAGCACCGCTCCGATGTTCCCCGCTTCACCCGCTTAGTCCCATCATTGTTGCCCATGCCGCCCAAGCCTCCATAGTGCCAAATGGTACGACAGGAACGGGAGTCCACACCTTCTCTTTTTCTTACAACGGCAATCCTTCCCCCTGGCTCCAATTGGCTCCAATGTGGAGCATGGGGAGGGTGGCGTGAAGACTGCAGACCGCAGCATCCACTACTCCCATGGTTCCAGATTGGAGCCGCCCTCCCTTTTGGATCGCATCTATTTGCGCCGCAGAATTGGGACGACCTTTTTGCGGTTGCGTCTGGCAAAACCACGGCTTTTATGATATGATGAAAGCGGCATGAGCAAACGATGACTACCAATGACAAGCCTGTTCACTTTTGAATCAAACCGACTGTGCCGATGTTGCTTCATCGACAGTTTTTTCCATGACGCAGAAAATGCTGCCATCGCTATTTCCTGCATCATGACAAAAGAGGTTTGGCCAAGAACCCGCAAAGGAGGGCCACCGTGGAAAAAAAGACGATATCGTTTCTAAAGCGAAGCTTCCTGGGCATTGCCGTGGTTTGTCTCATTGTGTTCCTGGGCATGGCTACGGTGCTTTCCATAAAGGTTCAAAATACCATCACCCAGGTCAGCGAGTTTTACATGTCCGCCATGAACAAGCAAATACAGCAAAAGTTCAGCATGGCAATTGAATTGACTTCCGAGAAGTTGGACGGCGTTATCAACCGCACGCCCCCGGATTCGGAAACAGACAGGAAGGAATTGCTGGATGCGCTGCAAACCAGCGCGAAAGTACGAAATTTCATTTATCTGGGATTTTGCAACTCCGATGGCAAATTAGAAACGATTTACGGCCCGGACATGCAAATCCTGGACAGCGATGATATCATGGAATCCCTGGCACAAAATAACAGCCTTGCAGAAACGGCTTTGGATCAGAATGGCGAAAAATGCCTTTTGCTGGGACGAGTTGCCTCATATCCCATGGCCGATGGCGAGAAAAGCGTAGCCCTGGTAGCCGGGGTGTCCCTGGATTATCTGAGCGAAACGATCTTTACGGATACGGACGACACCTTCAGCCATATCATCGATGCCAATGGGGATTATGTGATAAAAACGCCGCTTCCTGGCAATGACGGCGAAAACTATCTGGAGTACGTCACCTCGGAACTGGAAGGAATCAGCGCAGAAGACGCATCGCGTTATACCAGCGAACTGAAAGAGGCTATCAAAAATCGGGAGGAGTACGTTTCCACCCTGACCGTTGACAATGAAACAAGACGGGTCTGCTGCGTGCCCCTTTCCGAAAACTCCACTTGGTATCTGATCACTGTCATGCCACATGGCTTTCTGGACGATGCCATCACGAAGATGGATCGGGAGCGCATGCTCTTGATGGGCGGCGCATCCTTCATTTTGCTGATGGCGATGCTGCTGGTATTTGTGCAATATTACCGACTCACGCAGCGCCATGTGGAAATATTGGACATGGCCAAGAAAGAGGCCAGCCGCGCAAATGAATCCAAGAGCGTATTTCTGTCCAGCATGAGCCACGACATCAGAACGCCGATGAACGCCATCATGGGAATGGCGGAAATTGCGTTGAAAAATATCAATGACAAAAACCGGGTCGAAGACTGCCTGAAAAAGGTCCAGTTGTCGGGCAAGCAGCTCTTGGGGCTGATCAACGACATTTTGGATATCTCGAAAATCGAAAGCGGCAAATTGTCCCTCCACGTTGAGGAACTGTCCCTGCGAGAGGTCATGGATGAAATCGTCAGCATCATCAAGCCGCAGACCAAGGAGCGTGGGCAGCAGTTCGATATTTTCACTCAGGACATCACCGCCGAGCATGTCTGGGGCGATGAAGTCCGGCTAAACCAGATCCTGCTGAACCTGTTGTCCAATGCGTTGAAATTCACGCCAGAGGGCGGGCATATCAAAGTTTACCTGTTTCAGGAACCGTCGCCGGAGGGGGAAAACCATGTACGAACCCACTTCCAGGTTGACGATACCGGCATCGGCATGTCCCCGGAATTTCTGGACAAAATCTTTGACAGCTTTGAACGGGAAACCTCGAATCAGGTGCATCACACCAGCGGCACCGGCCTGGGGATGTCCATCACGAAGCATATCGTGGATTTGATGGGCGGCACCATAGAAGTTCACAGCAAACAGGGGCAAGGCAGCAGCTTCCACGTTGCCATTGACTTTGAAAAAGCGGAAGGCGTTTCCAAACCGAAGCAGGAACAAACGGAAACAACCAGCGACTTTACGGGGAAACGGATTCTCCTCGCCGAAGACAACGATCTGAACTGGGAAATCGCAGAAGACATGCTCAGCGAAACGGGGCTGGACGTGGAGCGTGCGGAAAACGGCGCAGCATGCGTGGAAAAACTTCAAAATTCCAAGCCCGGCTATTACAGCCTGATATTGATGGACATCCAAATGCCCATCATGAACGGTTATGAGGCGACAAAAAACATCAGAGCCTCCCAGCACCCCGACCGAAACATTCCCATTGTTGCCATGACGGCAGACGCTTTTTCAGAAGATGTGGAACGTTGCCTGGAATGCGGCATGAACTACCATTTGTCAAAGCCTTTGGATTTTGGGGAATGCAAACGCATCCTCCAGCAATTTTTGAACCCGAAGGATGCGTAAAGCAGCGGGAATCCAAGCGGCGGTCATCATGTCGCTTGCTTGTCGCTTACTATGGGTTGAGTGCGTTAAGGAATTTTGGAAATCATGGAATCGTCATCATATCGCTTGCTATGGGTTGGCAACGAATTTTCGCCAGGGCGAACGATGACTGCACGAGGCCTGTGCTTTGGCGTTACCCCAGCATCACGTCCAGCAGCATCATGACGGCAAACCCGGCCACAATGCCCATGGTGGCAAAATAAGGCTGCGTTTTCTGGTTTCTCTGGCATTCGGGGATCAGTTCGTGGACAGCCACCAGGATCATGGCTCCTGCCGCAAACGCCAGCGCATAGGGCAGCATGGTTTCCACGCGCACTACCAGCAATGCGCCTGTCACGCCGGCGATGGGTTCCACCATGCCGGATGCCTGCCCCAGCAGAAAACTCCGCTTTCTCGAATATCCTTCCCGTCTGAGGGGAACGGAGACCGCTGCGCCTTCTGGGAAATTTTGCAGGCCGATTCCAACGGCGATTACGATTGCCCCCATCAGGTTTTCCGCTGTGGGGCTGCCGTTTTGCAATGCGCCGAACGCCACACCTACCGCCAACCCCTCCGGAACGTTGTGCAGCGTGATAGAAAGGATCAGCATCACGATTCGATTGAAGCCACCGTCCATTTCATCCTTCGGCGCATTGTTCACCTTTCCCCTTGCGAAGGAGACGATTTTATCCGACCCCCACATGAAGATGGCGCCGAACAAAAATCCGATGGTTACTACCAAATATGCGGGCAGATCCAGCGATATTTCTGCTCGCTCTATTGCAGGCTGCAGCAGCGACCAAAAGCTGGCGGCGATCATCACGCCCGAAGCGAATCCCAGCATGATGTTCAGAGCCTTTGAATCCGCAGCTTTGAAAAAGACGACCGTTGCCGCTCCCAAGGCCGTCACCAGCCACGTTCCAAGCGTCGCTACCAACGCCATTGAGACAAAATCATTCATGTTGCACCTCCTATACACATTATATTTTTGTATGTGCATATTGGTGCAAAGCCTTTGAAAGAGGCATCATCCCGCACAAAACGGAATCGGGAAATCCCTTTTTCCCCATACGACAATGGCGGCCATAATGGCCGCCCTATCACAGTAAACGTTCGGTTTCCTTCATTCCTTTCCAGATCTGACCATATTGATGATCAGACCCACGAAAAAACCAAGGGCACTGCCGAGCATGCAAGTGCCGATAAACAACTCCACGATATTCAGTCCAACGTCTGCTTGCGTATTCTGCAAAATTTCACAGACGACATAGGCAACCAGGGAAAGGATCAATCCGATCAAGCTTTTTTTCGCCGTCTTGATAAACAATCCCATAAGAATCGATATGGCTAATCCGATCAAAAAAATGACCAAGGTGTTCAGTGCCAGTAATTCCTGCAAAATTGGCAAATATTTCATGAAAGCTACCTCCTCGCACATTTGCAGTATGAAAATCTCCGTCTGCAGCCACATTTGTATTATATATGAGGACGCAAAATCTTGCAAGGCTTCCTGGCAGGAAAGACTAATCCGATGACCGCAATGCCTGCGACCATCCAAATCGGCGACATCCGTTGCAACCATGAGCCTTTTTGGCGATTCCAGTCAGAAAGGCTCGTTTTCTTTTTCCTGCCTGCGCTTTCTGGCATGGTATAATGGACGCAACCGACTGATGCGGCGTTGCCGCAAGGGGGCGTTCGTTGAAT
>CAZVBL010000027.1:16639-18219 GCA_964625475.1 uncultured Zhenpiania sp.
GTATAACGAACGCAATTGATTGGAACAGCCGTTGCTGCGGCAAGACGGATGGGATCGCCGCATTGGCAAAAAGGGGAAGGCGAAAGCGGACAGATGGAAAGGTGGAGGCGCAATGAAGTCAAAAATGCTGGGACCGCGGCGCATGGTGGTTTTGGGATTTTTGTGCGCCATAGTGGCAGGAACGGGAGCCTTGGCACTACCCTTTTCCGCTGTGGCAGGTCAGAAAATCCCCTTGGTTGACAGCCTTTTCACTGCGACCAGCGCAGTATGCGTGACCGGATTGGCATGCATCGATCCGGGAACGGAATTGTCCGGTTTTGGACAAGCTGTTTTGGCAATCCTGATTCAGGCCGGCGGGCTTGGAATCGCTTCCATTGGCATCATCGCAGCCCTGGCGGTAGGCGGAAAATTTGGAATCAGGAAACAGCGACTGTTGAAAGAAGGCCTGAACCTGTCGTGGGGGAAAGATTTGAAAGGCGTGGTTCGGACGGTTTTACATGTGACCATCCTCGTTGAACTGGCAGGCGCATTTTTCAGCTATCTGTCTTTTTCCTGCATTTTTTCAACTGGCAGGGCGATGTGGGTAAGCCTGTTTCACTCCATTGCCTCGTTCAACAATGCGGGATTTGACATTTTGGGAAATTACAAAAGCCTCGGCGATTATCGGGAAAATGCCTGGCTTTGCCTCGTCACAAGCGGGCTTGCGATCTTGGGGGGACTGGGGTTTTCCGTCATTCATGAGGCGCTCGCCTGCAGGCATCCAAGGCAGTGGAGCCTCCACACCAAGGTTGTGCTTTCGACCAGCGCAGTGCTTTTGGCGGCGGGAACGCTTTTGCTCAAAGCCATGGAAGAACGTTCTTTTTCCTGGCTGGATGCTTTTTTTCACAGCGCATCTTCCAGGACTGCAGGCTTTTCCAGCGTGGATATTGGCGGCATGACGAAAGCTGGCTTGCTGACTCTCATGGCACTCATGTTCATCGGCGCATCCCCCGGTTCCACAGGCGGCGGCATCAAAACCACCACCTGTTTTGTGCTTTTGTGCAGGATGCAAAGCATCATCTTCCATCGACACTGCCACGCTTTTCGGCGGCAGATTCCAGAAGCAGCCGTAGCGAAAGCCTTTCTCGTGTTTGCCATGGCGGCAGGCGTGATTTTTCTCAGCACCCTGGCTCTATGTGCACTGGAACCAGACATTCCTTTTGAGCAGATCTTTTTCGAGGCTGTCAGCGGATTTTCCACGACAGGGTTGTCAATGGGAATTACGCCGCATCTGTCAGATCCAAGCAAAATCGCTATGATCATAACCATGTTCGTAGGTCGCCTGGGACCGCTGACCATGGCAACCATATGGCTCAGCCGGGATGCGTCTGCGGCATCTTATTCGGAGGAGGACATTGCTATCGGCTGAGGAATCGCCCATCCATCCGTTGGGCATCTGGCGCACTGTGCCTAATGCAGCGTGCCATGTTCTTTCCAGTCCCTAATTCCTAAGCTGGCCGCAACGCAAAAGACGGTGGCATTCAAAGGATTCGCAATGCACACAAGGCACATGTCGTGGAACTGAAAATTCCCATATGTGG
>CAZVBL010000027.1:18319-26831 GCA_964625475.1 uncultured Zhenpiania sp.
TGGATTGCGCAGGAAAGGAGACTGTCATGGGACGAGAAATACAAGCCAGCTTTGGCATCATAGGACTGGGACGCTTCGGGCTGGCCCTGGCCAAAAATCTGGCGGAATCCGGTGCGGAAGTTCTGGCAATTGACAGCGATGAAAGCAAATTGCGTCAAGTGCGCAGCCATGTGCATGCAGCCTTCCGCATCGGGAAACTGACAAAAGATGCCCTGGAGGAAACGGGAATCGGTGAGTGTGAAACTGCAATTATCTGCATCGGCGGGCAGGTAGACGTAAGCATGCTGACGACCCTCAACGTACTGAACTTAGGTGTTCCCAGGGTAATCGCAAAAGCGGACAGCCTGGAACACGGCATCATCCTGGAGCGAATCGGCGCAGAGGTGGTGCGTCCCGAAGTGGAAACCGCGACTCGGCTTGCAGCGGTGCTGCTGGAATCCAAGGCCATCGATCTGATGCGGCTCAACGGCGGCTATGTGGTTTCGGAAATCAAAGTTGGCAGTCGGCTGAAAGGCAAGACCGTAGACGACCTGCCCCTGGATCGGTATGATTTAAAGCTGGTGGCTCTGGAAAAAGAGCCGGACATGACCATCTGCGACTGTTCCGGCGAAGAGGTGCTGGAAGTGGACGATGCCATCCTGGTGCTGGGCAAATTCGCCGATGCGGAACGATTCGAGCGAAGGGCGAGGTTCTAAAACGCCTGCAATGGTTTCGCCTGAAACAGAATGTCAAGATCTTTTTAATATCCTGCCAGCCATTCGCCTTGAAATCGTTGGAAAATACAGGCTTTTGAGCAAAAAAGAAATAGCAGGCAGCAACGTTTTCCAGCATTGCCGATATGCCGATGAAGATTGAAACAATCTCAAAAGCTGTCATATGCGCCACCTCCCTCCTTATGTACTACGGGTAAGCCGAGTCTAAATTCCGGGAAGTCACCGCTCTGTCATAGGCGTTCTCCGCACGATCCATGCCGTGCGATAAGATGATACTATCATTCCCTGTCCGTTTCAACCGTTTTTTCTGCATCTGGGATGCTTCCCGCTTTTTGTGCCAGTATTTCCTGCCGGAGCGTGTGCTCTATTAAAAACATAATGGCCAATCTACCGACCACCATGCATTCAACAAATAATAGATAACATGCTTGACAACCAATATTATATTGAATATAATATTAAACAGAAACTTATGTTGCGGCAAAACGAAAAGCGTTTTTTCACGATAAGCGATGCTGCCATTCGCAGGATATCGCAAATGATGGTTCCTGCATCAAAGAAGGAGGGGAGCATGGGATTTAAAATCGAATCAGCCCTGTTGGAAGCGTGCGTACTTTCCGTATTGTCGAAAGGCGATGCCTATGGCTATGTGCTGACCCAATCCATGAAGGAAGTGCTGGATATTTCGGAATCCACGCTTTATCCAGTTCTGCGCCGCCTGCAAAAAGACGATTGCCTGCGAACCTACGACCAGCCGTTCCAGGGGCGAAACCGGCGGTACTACAGCGTGACTCGCAAGGGAAACGAAAAGCGCGAAGCTTACAAAAAAGAATGGGAAGACTACAAGGAGCGGATCGACTCCTTGCTAAATGGGGGGTGAACGTAATGAACAGGCAGGAATTCATGTATCATCTGGACGTGGAACTGTCAAAGCTGCCGGAGGACGAACGGCAGGCTGCCTTAGCATATTACAGGGAATATTTTGACGAAGCAGGACCGGAGCGAGAGCAGGAAGCCATCCGTGAGCTGGGAAGCCCGGAGAAAATCGCTGCGCAGATCAAAGGGGATTACGCTGTATGCCAGTTGGAAGGGCCGGGCATGGGGAAACCCCCGCAAAAGAAAATGAGGATCCTCCTCTGGGCGGTGCTGGGCATTTTTGCCGCCCCCATAGCCTTTCCTGTGGCTCTAGTGATGGGAATCTGCGCCCTGGCGTTCTTGATCTGCCTGTTTGCCGTGGCGTTTTCCCTGATTGTAAGCTTCGGTGCGACTTGCCTCGGCGGAATCGCATTGGTGGGCGTAGGCATCGGCGGGCTGGCTGGCAGTGTGGCAGGAGGAACCATGCTCATCGGCATGGGGCTGGCATCGGCGGGCGTGACGGCCATTTTGTGTGTAGGTGTCATCATAGGATTTCGTGCGCTGGTTCGTTTCCTGGCGAAACGCATGCCGAGAAACGACCGCAGGAAAGCGCAGCAGTTGGAAAAGGAGGAGCAGTGACATGAAACGGGGAATGAAACGGTTCCTGACGATTTGTGGAATCGTCATTTGCGCAGGAATAGGTTTGAGCCTGACAGGATGGCTGCTGGGGGGAACGGAAGGGCTGTCCGATGTGGAGGAAAAGATGCCCTGGATTTCCTTTGGGGGACAAGGCCAGGAAGTGCGCACCCTGGACGTGGATGCTTTCTCTTCCATTGACCTGGAGGGCGACATGGACAATGTAACGTTCGTAGAGGACGAAACATTTGCGGTAGAAATGCATTACGACAAAAAGCTGGGCGCACCAATGGTGAAGGTGAAAGACGGCACACTGGTCATCAAGTCGCAGAGCAAAAAAAATTGGTGGCTGGATTTCAACATATTCGCAAAACGCAGCTATGCGGAAATGGAGATTAACATCCATTATCCAAAGGAAACCGCATTTCACGACATCCATTTGGCAAACGACATAGGGGACACAAACCTAAAGGGCATAGAAATGGAAAACCTTACGATCAACGCAGATGCAGGCGATGTGGCCTTGGAGCAAATTACAGCCTCTGGCGACATATGTCTGGACATGGATCTGGGAGATGCGGATTTGAAGGACATTCAGACGGACACCCTTGAAATCAGCGGAGATTCCGGCGATGTCAGCATGGAGCGAGTTGCGGCGGATCATCTCAAGCTGGACATGGATCTGGGCAGCGTAGATGGACGGGACATGCGAACGAAAGGCGCAGACATCCAGATGGATTCGGGGGATCTGCAGCTTGCCGGGACGCTCGCCGGGACAACGAAAGTCATCGCAGACATGGGAGACTGCACGCTAAAAACGGATTTGGGGAAAGACACCTACCGCACGGTTGCTGTGATGCTGGATTTGGGTGACTGCTCCATCGATGGAAAAGACGTGGGTTCTTCTTATACGGTCGTAAACGACCGGGCGAAAAACCAAATCGTGGTGGAAGCCAACGATGGAGATGTGGATATCGATTTTCGTTGATCCTTTTTTCATCAAAAAAAGTTAAAAATTTTTTGTTTCCATGCAATAAAATGCGTTTTTCTTGCATTATCTAAGTGTAAATAAAGTGCTGCAAGTTTGAATATAGAAGGTTGCGAGTAGGGAATGGCAACCGCACAACGGATCGATGCAGGAAGGATTGCGGAAAGATAGATATGGTTGGCCTGTTTTTCTTGAATTGGAGCGGACAGGACAGATGTCCGCTTCTCGATCCAAGCTTTGCCTGCAAAGGGCGATCTTAGAAGGACTTGAGCGAATGCACAGCGATACTCCGAAGCGAAAAGTAGATATTGGCGAGAGTTTGTTTGAGCGTATTCGCCAAGGCGAAGGGGATGCATTTAGGGAATTGTACGATCTTTCGTACAAGCCTCTTTACGCATTCCTGCTTTCTTATACCCAAAATGCGGAAGATGCGAAGGATTTGCTCCAGGACACTTATGTGCAGGTTTATCAAAACTGCCATTTATATCAAAACAAGGGAAACCCCATGGCCTGGCTGATGAAGATTGCGAAGAACCTTTTCCTGATGCATTGCCGCAAAAAACAAAACGTGGACATCCACTATGAGGATATGGAAAGCGAGCTGGGGTTTGACGAAATATCAAACGCAGAAAACCGAATGGTGTTGGAAAAAATGTTTGCGATTCTTTCTGTCGAAGACAGAAATTTGATCATCATGCATGTAATTGGCGGGTTAAAACATCGAGAAATCGCAAAGCTGATGGATATGCCGCTAGGAACGGTCATGGCAAGATATAACAGGGGGATTCGGAAATTGCAGAAAGAATTTGGTGCGAAGTGATGAGGAAAAGGGAACTAAAAAAGAAAATAGAGCAAGGTTTTTCAGAGCTTGCACCAGACATGGTCGAAACAGCTTTGGAAGAGGCCGGGCAGCAAGTGCTGGCGCATACTGCAAGGGAGCCTTTTCAGCCCCGACAAACAGAGCCAGGCATGAGAAGAAACGCTTTCCAAGGCCGTTTCAGAAAACGCACGCTGTCCGCTTGTGTAGGTTTTGCTGTAGTTTGCCTGTGCTTTTTCGGACTGATTCAACAACAACAGGATGCGGTTGCGATTGTGTTAGACATTAACCCCAGCATACAGGTGGAAGTAAACGGAGATTATCAGGTGAAGCGGTTATCAGGCTTGAACGAGGATGGAAAAAGCATCGTCGAGAAGCTGGAATGGCAAAAGGATGAATCCCTGCAGGATTTGTTGGATGTCTTGATTCAAGATACCGTACAAAAATCTTATCTTGATGAAAATGGGGGGATTTTGGTCAGCCTATTCACAGCAGACACCGATACCTTTAAGGATTTGGAATGCGAGGTTGAAACCCGCATTGACGAAAAACTGGTTGAACTTGAGATCCCCAGCGTGACGGTTGCATTCCAGCAAATAAAAGACAGCCCTGCAAAAGAAGGAAGAAAGCTTTTAGAAAAGAAACTTGTGGAAAGCTATGGCTTGGACAAAAAGCAAGCGGCGCAGATGACCGTGGCGGAATTAATCGAATACTGCGAAGAAAACACGTCTGTGGATTTAGAAGTTTCTAAACGTCATGCGAAAGAACGACAGTCGCAAAAAGGAAACGCATCGCATAAAACGAAGGGGGCTGCAGAAAAAGAAACTGGAGTTTCTCCAGAAGGACAGAGCCGCGCATCAGCCGTGAGCCCAGAAAAGGAGTCGGGAACTGAAAAATCCTCCGAGGAAACGCAAAGCACAAAGCCTGCGGCATCGTCAAAAGAAACGCAAAGCGAAACCGAGGCGACGCACAAAGGCGAAGATGAAACGTCAAAAGATGCCGAAAAAAGCAAGGTCACAAACGATGGACAGAAGGATACAGGCACGAGCGAGAACGATAATTCAGACAAAAACGAGGACAACGATTCAGAGCAGAAACATAGCAACCATAAAGACGATAACGTCAACAAAACCGACCAGAATAAAAGCAAAACGAAAATTTCCGAGGAAACATGATGCTGAAGAAGGCCGTAAAAATTGTAGAAAAAGAAGGGAGTGCCCCAACCTTGTCAAGCCCTTGAAATCCAATATTGTTCCATGTACTTGTCCGCATCTTTTTCCTTCAAATCAAATTTTCCCAGGATTTTGGCTTTTGCATCCTCCTTCGGCAGACCCAACTCCTTGCAAGTCTCAATCACGGCTTGGATTCCGCCTTCTTTTCGGCCTCGCTGCAGGCCTTGTTCTTGACCTTCTCTTATGCGGAGCGGTATCCTTCTTCGTTTTTATGGCATTCTTCCCAATAACGACCACCCCTGTAACCCTTTTTAAAGAAGAGATACGCCGGGATTGATGTGGCGGCAAGCCCCAGTCCTACGATCCAGTTGTCGGTAAACACGCTGGCACCGTAGATTACGATGGGGAAACATAGGTATGCGATATAAACTTTGTCTGGAAGGGGCACTTTAAAATCCAGCTTCAAATCCGGGTTTTGCACCCGCAGCTTGATATTTGCGACAAACATCATGATGACTGGAACGGCGTATAGAATGGAGGCGATGCCTACGAAGGCGATGAAGCTTCCAGATGAGCACAAAAGGATGCTGACACAGGAAAGAATGGTGATCGCCATGTACGGCGTCTTGAATTTCTTGTGTTCCTTTGAGAAAATTTTAAAGAACTGACCTTTCTCGCTGAAGGATTTCATGACGTAGGCGTAAGCCAAGATATATTCGCACAGGATCATCATGCTGGCCAAGCTGCCAGCGACCACAAAAGCCCATCTCAGGGGCGCACCACCTACAATTTCCCCGATTTCGACAAAGGAGAGAGGACCTTCAGAGGACCAATCCTCCCAGTGGCCTACCGAAGCCAGCGCAGGGACGACCCACAAAAGATACATCACGGAAATCAACGGAACCGCTATGACAATGGCTTTTGGGACTTTCCTTGAGCCATCCTCAATGTCACCGGACATGGTAGAAATCGTTTCAAAGCCAGTATTGAACCAGATCCCCACCAAAAGCCCTTTCCCTGCGGCCTCCAGGAAACCCATGTCCTCTGGAACCATCGGCTCGATTGGGCTGTAATTGATGTCCGCAAAGGATAAAACGATCAAAACGATAAACGGTATGATGCACAGGAGAGTGATGACAGTGGCCATGTCGCTGACCAACTTGATGCCGATGATGTTGATGATGGCGAAAATCACGATCAGCGCCGCACACAAAGCCCAATAAACAAAATCGTTTACTTCGATGGGGATGAGCATCTTCATGTAATTGGCACTCAACACGGCAAAAGTAGCAGGTTCCACAAAACCGGCGATGGTATAGCACCAGCCGCTCACGAAACCGGCTTTTTCACCGAGGCCGTTCTTTGCCCAAGTATACATGCCTCCATCTTCGGGATATGCGGAAGACAGCTCAGCCGACGAAAGGCCGAAGGGGAGCGACCAGACGAAGGGCAACACCAGAAAGACGAAAAACGTCATTCCCGGGCCGACAGAGCCAACCAGATCCTCAATGCCGAATCCGCCGCCTGCGACTGTAACGCAGATCATCATGACCAGTGCAAATGTAGAAATTTTCTTCTTTTGATTTTGTGACATAAATATCGCATTCCTTTCCATCAATTTTAATAAAGTCTACAATAAAAGAAAGACGCAAGAGGAGCATATGAAAAATTCTGCAACCTTGCCTCTATCGTAAAGCAGGTATATCGATTGTAAGCCCCAAGGCTAAAGAAAACAATTAGCCAGGTGGCTAATTTTCGTCAGGCTGCAAAAAGATCCATATGGCCCATGTGGGTTACAGCCTTGAAATTCCAACGAACGCTAGACTTGTCGGAAAGTTTGAAAATATATGGCTCTTTAAGACGGGTGATAAGAACCAATGCCGCCCGCTTTTTCATACGGGAAAAGAGAAGTCTCCAGACGACCCGAAACTGACCTTGTTGACTTTTTAACTGCGCCACGTACCATATGGGCGTTATTTCGTGTGTCAATAACGATGCCTTATAGTTTCGCCTGCTCCCAATTGCGTTTTCGGACAATCTCCCCTATATCAAAGGAACGTGAGGGATGAGCGTTTCGGATTGAATCGAACGCATCAATTCCATTCTGGAGGAAACGCCAAATTTTTCAAAAATATTGTGCATGTGCCTTTTTACCGTATGACGGGAGATATACAGTTGATCTGCGATGTTGGGATTGGAAAGTCCCTGGTAAGCCAGCAGCAGGACGTCTCTCTCCCGTTCCGTAAGGCGATGCTCTTTTGCCAGCATATCTACGATGTCCCGTTCGGAAAGAACAGTCTCAGCCTTGTCCCAGGCAGCAGAAAAAACAGGGGAAAAATCCTTTGTATACAGGTATGAAGCAGTGAGCAAATTGATAGCCAGAAGCAAAATGGACGTGACCCCATAGAGCAGCGTACAGCGGACACTCAGACGCATTGCCTGGAGAAACACGAAGATCACGACTACATTGTTCCAGACATTGTTGAAATTAATCAGGATACTGACGGCAATAATGTAGTTTCTGCTGGGCCTGTCAGTCAATTCCCGGTAGCCAATGGCAACATAGGCAGTTGTGAAAACGATGACAACGATTCCCAAAATGGCTTCCGACGCAATCACGACAATCTCCGAC
Organism: uncultured Zhenpiania sp.; assembly: GCA_964625475.1. Classification (GTDB taxonomy): domain Bacteria; phylum Bacillota; class Clostridia; order Peptostreptococcales; family Anaerovoracaceae; genus Hominibacterium. Next base: position 26,133 of record CAZVBL010000027.1, read on the forward strand.
CATAAACCATCCGTGGTGTAGTATTCATCCAGAAGGAACAGATAGCAAGCGGCTGACAGAAGCATCAGAACCAAAAAAATACGATTCGCATGGGTTCTCCAGGCTTCCATCCTGGGGTTTTGGGAGTCGATGATCCCATCTATCAATTTGATCCAGCTATGCCCCATGGCATAAAAAACGACCGCATCCAGACCGCGCAGGAAGCTATTTGCGGCAAAAAGCCCCAGGATCAACTCCCGATAGCAAGTGATGTAGTAAAACAAACCCAAAACAATGGAAACAATGATGAAATTTCGCATTGCTTTCAAAGGTTTTGTGCTGTCCGTGCCCTTGTGCTTTAAAACGATCAAAATCAACGTGATGGCTTGAAGGCTGAAAAAACACATGAGCGTGTAAGTGATGAACAGTGTGTTGGAAATCAATGTATCGTCCCTCTTCAATCTCCCAGTGTACAATTCCCCACAGCCCTGCCATGGGGTAGGTACGCTTGGCAGGTCCCCGGCACAACGCCCAGTCAGGTTAGGGGATCATCTTGCGCCATGGGAACGCCTATGGAACTAGTATAGCACTGAATCGGGGGTTTGTCCAAATGTATGCATTGGCGTTTGTGGCGGATAAACAGTGGAAAAGTCCATTTTTTGATTGCCAATGAGTTGGATGATTGTTATGTGTCTCCGATCGTTTTGTACGTCATCCTCT
>CAZVBL010000028.1:0-9838 GCA_964625475.1 uncultured Zhenpiania sp.
ACACTACTCTCAAACGACGGAACGGAAGGAGGAAAAGTTTGAAAAGCTTGACTACCATACGAGATTACACTACTCTCAAACACGTTTTTTTGTGTTCATTTTTTCCTCCTCGCTTGACTACCATACGAGATTACACTACTCTCAAACAGGATTGGTCAGAATGAACACTGTTTCTACGCTTGACTACCATACGAGATTACACTACTCTCAAACCTACGACCCATACAATGCGAAGGCTTTCGTGCTTGACTACCATACGAGATTACACTACTCTCAAACCTCAAACCTCAATTTCCAATTGGATTTTTTCCTTTGCTTGACTACCATTTGAGAAGACTACACTATCCTCCAATGCGATTATCAAACAACTGCATTGCAAAACCATCGCTCTAGTAGATTTTACAAAAATCCTGATCGATAATCAACACATTTTCCACAAATTCCTCCTTCTTTTGTTCCGCCTCGACAAAAATTAGCGTAATTTCTTCATATTTAGATACCTTTTCAAGGCAATGATAATCATCATCGCCTAAAAAGCTGCCGCAATTCACAAAAAAGAAGATGTCCTTCCCCAATAACGCATGCACGGCTTTCGTATAATCAACGATGCGCTCCACGAAGCTTCCTTCGGGTTCTTTCAATCGCACTTCAAAATCGTCAAATATGTCAATCGAATCAATTTCCGGCGAAAATTCTATTTCATGCTCGGATTGAAAATTCAATTCATCCAGCAACTTCAATATCCGGGCATATTCCTGATGCAGTTTTTCCGTGATGCCCGTCAATGTGAGGTCATCAGCCATCTCCCGGTAAAGTCTCTTTTTTAAATGGCTGCTGCTCAGCGTTAGCTGCGTTGGAGAGAATACGGCATCTGAACGCTTTTGAAGGTGCATTTCGGAATAATCGTCTCCTAACAAAGAAAACCCTTCCTCATTTTTGGCAAACTGCAAATTCAATGCTTGTGCAAACCAGTGGAACAAATCTGCCCTTTCTATGATGAGGAAATTGATGGCGTTTTGTGCGAAGCGATAATCCATCGTCCATTCTCCAATACGCAAAATCACAAGACGATCATCCTTTCATCCGTATCGATCACGCTGCTTGTCTTTTCTCCCACAACGTAGGTCATTCGCTCATATTGTTTTTCTGTCACCACCAGCATCTGAACCAGCCCTTCTTTTGGGCAATTGTTTTTTACGGAAGAAACGATGGCATTGGCAACCGTTTGGTTCAATGTCAGTTTTGAATAGACGCTTTCCTGAACCATCAAAAACCCTTTCGTTATGAGAAATTTCCGGAACTTTCTGTAGTTGCGCCTGTTTTCGGATGTCTCCGTAGGCAAATCGAAAAACACTAAAACCCTCATATACCTATAGCTCATTTCTGTAAAATCGAATCATTCCGATTTCCTCTTCATTCAACGCTTCAAATACGCTCTTCACATAGATTTTGATGGCATTTGCGATATATTGAAATTTCCCATCGATCATCACGGTGCTGTCGAACAATTGCAACATCTCCATTTTCTCTTCGTGCTCAAATTTCCGGGGGTTCAGCGTCACGACATGGTTGTCGATGAGCGGCCGAAAGGGTTCCATCAAATCCGACGAGAGATTAAATTGGTTGAATATATTATCATGAAAAATTCCCAGCTGGGTCATGTATCCATTGGAAACAATTTCCCTGTTAAAGTAGGAAAGCAAGATTCCATATCCGTAATTCAATGCAGCGTTGATAGAATTTTCTTCGCTTCTCGTAAATGATTTGCCAAATAGTGCGTTAAAATACACCTTTGCCGCATGCCCTTCGCGGTTGCTTTCATCGCCCGCCTTGATTTCACTGGCGTATTGGGTCAACAAACCCGCTTCTTCCGCAAACCCTCTCCTATCCAGAAGATTCCGTTGTTGTTTGATCTTTTCTGCGACAATCTCCGTCCAGACGCTTTCCTTGATCCCGTCTCGCCATGACACCTGCTTTTTAATCTTTGCGCTGGTGTCATGTCCGCCATAATAAGCCACCAGCTCGGAAACAGGATTATGTTTTTCATCGCAGAAGATGACCTTGACTTTGTGCCGCATCAATTCGCACAACAGGACAGCAGTAACGGAAACGCTGGTCGATTCCATGAGCAGCAGCCCAATTTCACTTAAATGGATCTTGGAAAGATTGTCTTTTTTACGAACCACCAGGTAGTCCAGTTTGTAATCCAGCTTTGCCACGCCGGTTATCACAACGGTTCGCCAACCCATGCTACAGCTGTTCCTTCTTCACATACAGACCCGTTATGGATTGGTCGATCAATCGCACATCGCTGCTACCCAGCGTGTTTTTATTGATCACTATAGCTCCTGCATTTTTGCTCCCACCTATCATGGTCAAATCCGATTTCGTCTCAATGTCGCATCGAAATTGTGTCAAAAGGTTGTCGATGAGAATGGCCTGCTGTTCCATGTTCAATTCTATAAATCGTTCCCGCCCTTTCAACAGGTTTGCGTGCTGATTTGATGGGCGACCCTGGTACTGCTCCTGTGTAAGTTTTTCAGTCAAAACATCATACAGCGCAAGGAGATCAGAAGCATCGAATCCATCGTATTTCGCAACGACGCCCTTCCCCGCTTTCTTCTCTTTCCATTTTTCTATTTTGCGAATCGTTTCCGAATCGGCATCCGCTAAAATCAGCTGCATGTTCGATTTTAGCATGATGTTTTTTTCGTTTTCACCCCGAATGCGCATGGGAAACCCATTCACCACCATGAGCGCATTCTTTTTCATGATTGGTTTGACGATCGTTACATTGGTTTTCCCGAGAACGTTTGTGCAGTATTCCGCAAAGGCTTCTGGATTTCGTGGCAACATGTTTGCGATATAGATGGGCACGCCCACGAAGTTCCGCACTCGCTTTCCTTTTTTCCCATCAAATTCGATCAAAGCAAAATACGAGGTTTTGGCGCTCGCATAACCTCCGTATTTGCCGGTGTCCAACCCTTTTTTCAGCGGGATGTTCGTTGCCTTTTCTTTCGCCTGAATCGTCTCATCGAACAATTGGCCTTTCCCGCAATAGGTATATTCCGTATACAATATGTTGTTTTGCTTTACAATGCGGCGAACCTTGTCGATCGTTCCGCCGATGACCTCCCCAGCCTCATTTTGCACATAATGATGCTTTCCATCGGAGCCTCGTTCCTTGTCCGGCGCCGCCCACGCCCCATCGACGTCAAAGTAAAACACTTTGTTGATGCTCCAATTCTCATTCCTGTGTTTCTTCATCCATTCCACAGGATTGTCGGTGAATCTGGTGCTGTACACATTGCCTGCCACAATATTCAAATAGGCATCCTTCGCATGGTGGAAATCGTTGATTCTCCTGGACTTCAGCACCTTCAAAGGTTCCTTCCGAAAATCGGAAACCCATCCGGCCTTTGTGCGCACGATCTTCGCATCCTGATAGATGTGATCCAGCAATTCTGCGACTATCTTCGTCGATTGACGGGTTTCAACCAACTGACGGTTGATGAACCCTGCCAGCTCGCTGTCCGTAAAATCATCGGTGCGCATCAGCCGATCGAATTTCTTTTTGGAAATGAAACCCTGTTTCAGCCACGCTTTCCATGTCGGGAGCATTTTCTTTTGGATATCTTTTCCTATCAGTTCGTTGTCTTTTTTGGCATTGACATCCTTCCGAACCAGGACAAGATTGTCGATACTGTCGTCCTTTATCCTGGATTGCGGATAGATGTGATCCCTATCCCAACGAGAGTTGCGAACCATCAGCTGGCCAATGTCGATCCGTTCCCCGGTGTATGCGCATCTTCCCATCTGCGTATAGTAAAGATACAGCTTCATGCTGTTAAACTCGCGTTCATCTCGCCCATCGATGTCAGCCAAAGCCCATTCCCGCATGTCGGCATCGCATTTCTCATACAACTCCTGCAGATGTTGTTTCCTGGATTTTGTGCGTTGCTTCACTTGATCGCCGCCCCGCGCCATTTCCACAAATATTTTCTGTGGTTCACACCCCATGATTTTGCGGATTTCTTCCACAATTTGGATTGTCTGCCAAATCGCCCGTTTGTTCGCCGGTGAAGTGAACAAGTCTTTCACCAGGGTCTCGTAGCTGATGGAACTGACTTCGCCTATTTTTTCTGCATTCATAAGATCCAATTCTCGTTTGAAGGTAAAGGAGCCGCTTAATAATTGCATCAAATTATTGTTTGTCTCCCAAAGCGCATCGATCAGGTTAAACTGTTCCCCTGTAGCAGAATCGATCCCTTCAATGCCAGTCAAAAATTTTCTGGAGAAATTTCCCCACCCGCTATAGCGAAGCCTTTTTACAGCTTTAATCTGCTCCTCTGACAATTCGCCGGGGTACGCATGTTCGATGACGGAAGCGAGCATGTTCCCATCATCGCCATAAATCGTTGCCCACTTTATAATGTCCTCTGCGATTGCCCGAATGCGATCCTCGGCCATTCGCTCTCCGAACACGTTTTTCTCGAAATCCAGATAGGAACTCATAGATGCCTTAAAATCGACATCAAATCCGCTCAACATTTCCAGCGTCAGTTCCGAATCATCCTTCTGCAGGTACTTCAACAGCATCTTTCCGGTCACCTTCCCATGTTTCATGAACAGATCGCAGAAAATATCCTGCTTTTGCTTTTCGGAAATCCCGCGCCCCCGCACTTTCAAATTGTTGAGCTCGTTCAGCACCATATATCTGGAATAGAGCAGCGAATTTCTGGGCAGCACGTCCTCCCCAATGAGATAGGTGCATTTGTTCGTCATCCTGCGGATGAACCGCTCGTTTGACTGCTGCAAATCCACTTTGCGCTCCATGTTCCACGGATAGATGTAGCCATCCTCTCTTCTCACCATCCAGCTGTTGGAACCCTGTTTCCTATGGCGATCGCTTAACGGGCCTACATAATATGGAATCCGAAAGTTGAAAATCGCCCTGATCTTTTCCGCTATAGTCAAGCCATCTTCTTGCTTCTCATGTAAAAAGGGCAGATAGGTTTCGGCGTTGTGTAAAATCGCATTCAGTTCCGCTTCATGAACCTGTTTCGGAACTACGCCGTTGGCTTTGGAACGCTGCAATGGCAGCAGGGAATGGCGCTCTGTTTCCAGAGCCAGGTATGCAAAGCTTTCCATGTCGGCTTCCTCTATGTTGGGCTTGATTCCATCTAATACTTTGCCCAAATGCTGATAGAACGCATCTTCCGTGCAATGCTTAACCTTGTATTTCTTCCCATTTGTCTTGACGCTCCCAACATAATTGGAATAATTGTCGCTTCCTTTTCGACCGTCAAAGAACGTCTTGTAGGCTTCCTTGTCCAAGTATTTTTTCAATATTTTTTTAAGGATCCGGAGGTTTTTTCCGTGCCGATCATATAGGCCCACCTTGGCAAAGGAATAAAAATCCTGGTCGCCTAAAATATCCACCAAAACGCTCCAATCATAGAGTGCTTTAATCTCACGAAGCACGAAATATTCTTCGGGGATTTTTTCCTCAAGCACCAGGGAAGTTTCTTCATCGTACTTGCTTTCTGAAAACTTCACCTTTTCTTCGTTTTTCTCAAGCCCCAGGTTCTCGCCAAAGATTTTCCTGAGGTCCCCCTGGTTGCCCGTCATCAATTTGCAGATTTCTTTCACGGCATCTTTCTGCCGTTTTTGCTCGACCTTGTCATCGGTTTCCCCGCTGACATCCACTAATTTGGTTAGCTCCTTTGCTTTCTCGCTGTTAGCCAATTTCTGATCCTTTAGCAGATTTTCAAATTCGGTTTTGTCCGAAACATAAAACTCCGTTCCAATCTGATCGTGCAAGGACTGCACCATTGCTTCAAAGGTGTTTCCAAAATCCTTCGCTGCGTTCAAATCCCCTGGAACCAAAAAATGCCCGCGATATTTGATGATGTGGTGCAGAGCGAGATATACGAAACGGACATCCTGTTTCGCAGTGTTTTCAATCAATGCTTTGCGCAAATGGAATATGGTCGGATATTCTTCGTAATATTCAAGGTCGGAATAGGCAGGATCTGCAAACAAAACATGTTTTTCCTGAAGGGACTTGTCTTCCATATGCAGCTTGCTGTCGTTTAGCCTGATGAAAAACGCAGGATCAATCTTATGTACCTCTTCAGCAAACAGCGCCTGCAAATAACGCAGTCTTTGATTTCTCCGATAAAGCCTTCTGCGGCCTGTCCGCTTGCTCCTGCGTTCTGCGGCAGATTCCGCCGACTCAAACAAACGAATGCCCCACATGTCCTTTTTCCGAAATCTGCATAGGTTGTATTCCGGATCCGTTACAGCCCAGCCTACTGAATTTGTTCCGATATCCAAACCGATATAGTATTCCTTGTCCATTGTTTCCTCTCAGAAAAATAAACTCGTATCTCTACGAGTTTAAAAACCCACATCAGCGTGGACCCCATAATGGGGCGATTAGAAAAGTTCTTTATTTGAACCTGTAGTGTAATCTCGTATGATAGTCAAGCGTTCTGTTGTTCATTTTTTTCTAAACTCATCGTGCAAAAATAATGTAATCCCGTATGGTAGTTGCTCGAGATCATTTATAGTTTATATGAAATTCGCAATCTTGTCAATTCCTTGATTGTCAAAAACACAAAAACTTGCGCGGTTTGCTCGAGAAACCTTTGCTTTCCCCCTTTGCTCTTTCTCCGCACTGCGAGCCCACGCCGCCTTTCAGGAATCGAGGGGGACAGGCCCCGCTCCTGCCGCCTATTTCCACAGCCGCTCCGGGTACAGCCCCTTGTCCTTCATGGACTGGAGCGCAGCCGTAACCATCTCTTTGTCCGCCCGATAGGTGACGCCGTACCACTTGTCCAGCGATGGCAGAATCTTGACGGTCGCTTTTCCCTCTTGAATCAAATCATCGGTGGTGATGGGCAGATAGAACTCGCCTTTCAGCGGATTTTCCGCCAGGATTTTTTTTAGCGCATCGGGGAAACGCCGCTCGATTTCTTTCATCATGTAGGAAGTGTAGCCCCAGAAATTCATGGAAACCGACGCATCGTCAGGAAGCCGGTTCCAGGTTTCGCCATCATCCTCCGAATAACAGATGCCCTCCGGCCTTCTCATGACTTTGGTTCGCTCCGTCAGACGAACCAGCGCGCCATCCGGGGAAATTTCGCATACGCCCCGCGCCACATGGCCGTTTTCCGTGATGGTGTTTTCCAGCTTGAAGCCGATCATGCAAAAAACGCGTTCATCCTCATTGTTCAGCAGAAAATCGTAGATGCTCTGGAACCCACCTGGCCCATAGTAATCGTCAGCATTGATGACCGCAAAAGGTCCATCCACCAGATTGCGGCAGCTCAGCACCGCATGGGCGGTTCCCCAGGGTTTTTGCCGCCCTTCTGGAACGGCGAAGCCATCTGGGATATCATCCAGTTCCTGGAACGCATAGGCCACCTCCAGATGTTTTCCCGCCCGCTCGTCAATCAAAGCCCGAAAGTCCTGTTCCATTTCTTCCTTTATGACAAATGCGACCTTCTTAAAGCCGGCCAGCATGGCATCGTACAGGGAAAAATCTAAAATGATGTCCCCCTGCTCCGTAATGGGGTCCATCTGCTTCAGGCCACCGTAGCGGGAACCCATGCCAGCAGCCATCACGATCAAAGTCGGTTCTTTCATAATCGCTCCTCCTAATATAGTAAGTGTAGGGTTTCAGCACCGAAAAGCCCATCAGGGCTCTCCTCGCATTGATTTTCTAATTGCGCAGGTAATCTCATTTGCGCCATGTTGGGAATGTGGGCAAAGCCTGCCACTGAAAAACAGGCAACGACGCTGACCTTGTTCCATTATACGACAAAGCGGGTGGCAGGACAAGAGGTGAAAAACGCATTGAAAAAAGCCGGATGCTCGTGCATGCTGTAACCATCAAAGAAAAGTAGTCATCCATTACAATCGCCATTTCTTTGACAGCAAGCATGACTGATTCGAACCTCCTTGATTGGTCGTAAAAAGCTGTCAACATCCATGTACGATCCTTTTAATATGGGAACCAGGTCAATACATTCCCCCAGGTCATCATTTCCTTCCGTTGACATCCTTAGCGCATCGCCTTCTTGCTATCTAACTCAAACAAGAATCGGTGGGAATCCTCAATAGAAACAATCACCATCAAAATCGCCAGCCCCAGGCTCCACCCACCCAGCACGTCAGTTGGAAAATGCACGCCCATGTAGATGCGGCTCAGACCGATGAAAACCAAAGGAATGCATAGCAGCACGGTCAGCAGATTGGCCGTCCGTCTATCTGCAACGTATTTTCGAACCAGAAAAATCAAAAGCCCAAAAACCACCATGCTGGTGATGGCATGCCCGCTGGTAAAGGAATACCCGCCCTGTTCGATCAAGTGCAGGCTTTCATCTGGCCTGGGGCGTTTGAACAGGATTTTGACGCCTTTGTTGAGCAGGGTGGCAAAAAGGGCGCCAGCAGACACAGGGATCCCATAGCGCATCCTGGTCTTGGGGATGAGCAGCAGCAAAAGGCAGATCGCCGTGATAGTCTGCCAGTTTCCCATGTAAGTGATGACTTTCAGGACAGCGGTAAGTCCCTCGCTGCGGATGGAATAAAACCACTCCCTGATGATCGTGTCAAAGGCGAGCACGTCATTGCAAGCAACGAATCCCGCAATGATGGCGAATGCCACCAGGCCGCAAATCATGGTAATCGCTCTTTTTTTCGTCATATGTCCAGTTCCTTTACCCTTTGCCCGTGATTTTCAGGACGGCCATTCCGCATGTGCCGCCCATTCCCATTGCTATCCTATTATATGCCCCTTTCAGAAAAGTTTCAACGCAAACGCAAATTCTTTGCCAATGGGGCAATGGATCGAAAGACGCAAAGCAAAAAAGAACCTCCACCAAAACCTGATGCGAGATTCTTTTTCAACAGCATGGTCTGAGTGACAGGAATTGAACCTGCGGCCTTTTGGACCCCATCCAAACGCGCTACCAAACTGCGCCACACCCAGATGGTTTTCCCTGCTGTCTACTACCTTACCACAAGAACGGCGATTTGAAAACCTCAAAATGAAAAATTTGCGAAAAAAAGTGGGAAAATCCTATGATGGATTGGGAAAGAAATCGGGAAAGCCCGGTGACGGGTTCAGAAAGGTTTGCGTTTGGCATCGGCTTTTCGCTTCATACTGCACATTTTCTTGCCACATTCTTGCCACGTTTCGATTGTAGCCAGCCTCCATTTAAGGTATACTAGTATCGTGTCCCCAAATGAACTGGACGGAAGACGCAAGACCGAAAGAGAGGAAAGGGGAAAGGGAAAACAAAAGGAAAGGAGCGCAGCTGACATGGATCAAACGACAATGCCGCTCATGCCTTTGGGCATCGATATTTTTGAGAAACTCCGAAAAGATGGCTATTATTACATGGATAAAACAGGACTCATCGGGGATTTGCTCAGCAGAGGATTTGAAGTGCAACTCTTTACCCGCCCGCGCCGTTTCGGAAAAACGCTGACGATGTCCATGCTGGAGGATTTCTTTGACATTGCCAGGGATAGCAAACGCGACTTCCGCGGCCTGGCCGTCAGCCAGGATGCCGACTTGTGCGAAGCATGGCAGAACCAATGGCCCGTGTTGTTTCTAACGTTCAAAAGCGTCAGCGGGAGAACGTTTGATGACGCATATGGAATGCTGAAAGCCCTGATTGCCGATTTGTGCATGAATGTTTCTTTTTTGCAGGACGATGATTCCATAGGCAAAGAGGACAAAGTTCGTTTCCAAAAGCTGAAGGCAGAGAAAGCCGATGTTGCTGCGGTCAAAAGCAGCCTGTATCTCCTTATGCGCATGCTCCAT
>CAZVBL010000028.1:9938-26726 GCA_964625475.1 uncultured Zhenpiania sp.
AAAAACGGATGACCCCATGATCCCAGATCACCATATATGGGAAAAATTATAAAGCACGCCTGCCATTGATTTCACAGGAAAAAATGGATATACTATAGCAATCAATCCAATGCATCTGTTCCCATGCAACGATCGAAGGAGGAAATCTCATGAAAATCATCCGCAACATCCCAGGGCTGGCCAAGCTGTGCCTGACCATGCGCCACTTAAACCATTACAAGCGGGAGATCGAGGACGCAAAGGCGAAAAACGATTACGAGCGGGAACGCCGCAACATCAGGGAAGCCGAAGATATCTGGGCGAACAACGTGATGAACGCATTCGGCTCCCATCTGGTCGTCCACGGGCGGGAAAACATCCCGGAAGAAAGACCCATCGTATTGATCGGAAACCATCAGGGCGATGCGGACATCATTTCTTACTTCGCCGCCCTCAGCCCGTCCCTCGCCTTTTCCTATGTGGCAAAAGAAAACCTGGGGAAACTCCCCCTCTATGGAAAATGGATCCGCAGGATTCGCGGCGTGTTGATCAAGCAGGACGACCCCCGCGCATCTCTCAAAGCCATCGATGAGGGAATCGAACTGATCAAACTGGGATTTTCCCTGATGATTTTCCCGGAAGGCACCAGGAGCAAAGGCCCGAAAATGGGCAAATTCAAGCGGGGCGCTTTCAAGTTGGCGACAAAGCCGCAAGTTCCCATCGTCCCCGTGTCCATCAACGGCAGCTACAAAATGCTGGAGGAAACCGGCGTGATGAAAGGAGCCAGGATCGACGTGATGGTGCATCCTGTCGTGGAAACCAAGGGTCTTTCCAGGCAGGAGGAAAAACAGCTGTGCCTGGACGTGGAAAAGACCGTGCGGGATGGAGTGGAAAAACTGCGGAAATTGCAGGAGGCTGAAAGCGGAGGGCTGAAATAATGGGATTTGAAACCCTCTCTGCCTGGTTGCCGGAATTGATTAGGCCAGCTGCGCAGGCTGATTTTCCAGTTCCTTGATTCCCTCAAGTGGCAACGCCGCATAGCCAGCCATGCCTTCCAAAGGCATTTTCCAAGCCCTGCCGCCTCCCACTCCCGCCTCATGTGAAGGCCGGACAAAATCTCGAAAAAAGCAAAAAACCTATAGACAAATTTCGGAGAAAATGCTAGGATAACCATGTGGTCTGTAACGGCGGATTCTATAAAAGTGACACCGGAAGATGTCGTTACAGTAGATAATGCTGGTAATGAAGACTTGTGTTTGCTAGGGCGCAAAGCTGTAGAAATACAGCTGCATTAAGATATGACAAGCGTATATCTTTGCGAATTTAGGCGGTGTTGTTACCGCCTAAATTTGTGTTGATGACCGATTTTCCTGATGCGGGGACCGCTTTGCGGTTTCCCTTGTCGCTGTTTTCTATGATTTCACGCAGAAAGGATATCACAACAATGAAAAAGAGCAGTTTGAATCTGGCGGAATATTCGGGAGTGAACATGCTGGCCTCCTGGATCGCATATGTATTTGCTGCCATCATGATCGCAGTCTTTCCACTGTATTTCCAGGATGATTATTTTGACATCATGCGCAGCAAGGTCAGCTTTTTTCAAATCGCGACCGGCGGTTTTCTCATCATTTCCGTCATTCTGATGATTGCCCAGATCGCAGGGCGTTCCCTGAAGGAACGGCAGCTCGTCCCGCCTGAACGGACGGTGCCGATGCATGTCCTGGCTCTGGCGCTCCTGTTCCTTGTCGTGGTATTCATCTCCACCTTCATGACGGACTACAGACAGGAAGCCATCTGGGGCGAAACGGGGCGCAGGACGACCGCCGTGTTTTGGCTGCTGGCAGTGCTGGCGTTTCTCATGCTGGCCAGGTATTTGAAACCGGGAATCGGACTGATTTGGCTCTTCTTTTTCAGCAACATCATCGTCTTTCTGGTAGCTGTCGCCAATTTCTGGGGCTTTGACCCGCTGGGCATGCATGCGGAGCTGGATGAATCCCAAATTGCGACCTTTACCACCACCATCGGGAACGTCAACATGAGCGTCAGCTACGATTGCCTCATTTATCCCATCGGGCTGGTGCTGTTCTACCAAAGCCGGGAATGGCTTTCCAGGGTGATTTATGGCATCTTCGTCGTTGTGGGCTGCTGGGCGCTTTTCTGCACGACCAGCGAAGGCTGGCTCTTTGGCATTGTGGGAGGGTTTGCATTGCTCCTCTGGTTCGGCATGAGTTCCTTGGAAAACTTCAAGTATTACTGTGAGACTGCCGTTTTGTACCTGGCCAGCCTGTTGGCCATGCAATGCCTCACGCTGTTGGCGGTGAACCGGGGTTGGTCCCACGGTTGGTCCGATTTGATGCTGCCCAAAGCCGTATCCCAGATGCAGCATGTCCTGCCCCCCTTCCTCATCGGGGGATTGCTGGTCATCTTTGCTGCAGGCATGGTTTGGGCGATCCTGGCGATGAAAAAGAGCGGCGAGGAGCTGCAAACGGAAAAGGCGGATGCAATTTTGCAGAAAGCCAGACGCATCCTGTTCATCGTAATCATCGCAGTAGTCGCAGTGGTCGTCATCATCATCGCCGTTGCCACTGCCAGTTCCTCCATGGCGCAGGGAAACGCCATACTCCAAAAGCTCGCCATCACGGATGATTTTGGCAGCGGCAGGGGATTGATTTGGCGAGTGACTACTTCTGCGTGGGCAGATGTGCCTTTTTTGGAAAAGCTTTTCGGCTACGGGCCCAACTGCTTCCGCTACATGATTGAAAATTCCAGCATGGCGGAGGAGACGCTCGCTTATTTCGATGGAGCCGTCCTGGTGGATTCCCACAACGAATTTTTGTATATCCTCTCTACCCTGGGAATCCTCGGGGTCATCGGGTATTTTGGATTGGTGGGTTCCTATCTGGTGCGCTGCTTCAAGGGCGCAAAGGAATATCCCATCTTTGTCGTAGGCGTCGTGGCCGTTGGAGCCTCCCTGCTACAGGGCCTGGTAAACAGTTCCCAGGTGTTCTCCACACCGCTGCTGTTCCTCTTCCTGGGCATCATGGAAGCGATTTTCCGCAGGAAGAGGAACCCCGATTTGGACGATTTGGCATACGAGGAACCGCCCAAGGAAAAGAAGAAGCCTGCGGGGAAAGCTTCTAAGGCGAAGAATCAGCCCCATAAAGCAGCTGGCGGCGGAAAAAATAAAGGCGGCGCAGGCAGGCACAATGCTGGCAAAAGCAAGGGCGGCGCTGGCAAAAGCGACATCAGCCATCAGAAAAGCGGCAAAGGAAACGATGCCAGCAAAGGCAGCGATAGCAGCAAAGAAAGCAAGAAGAACAGGAGCAATCAGGGAAAAAACAAAGGCAAGGGCAAGAAAAAATCCGGGAAAAAGAACGGGAAAAAGAAATAGGTAGGAACACATGTACATTGCGGATCTTCACATCCACTCCAAATATTCAAGGGCCACCAGCCGTGAGTGCGCACCTGAATGCCTGGATTTTTGGGCAGGAAGAAAGGGCATTGACATCCTGGGAACCGGGGATTTCACTCATCCTGCATGGCGGCAGGAGTTGGAAGAAAAACTGGAGCCTGCCGAAGAAGGGCTTTACAAATTAAAACCAAAGTTCCAAGCAAGGGGTTCCAGTTCCATCGGGGAACCCCGCTTTGTCATTTCTGGAGAAATCAGTTCCATCTACAAAAAAGATGGAAAAACGAGAAAAGTCCACAACCTGATCCTCCTGCCCGGACTGGAAGAAGCGAAGCGGCTCTCCCTCCGTTTGGAGGCCATCGGCAACATTCATTCGGATGGCAGACCCATCCTGGGTTTGGACTGTCGGGATCTGCTGGAAATCACGTTGGAAACCTGCCCAAAGGCCATCTTCATTCCAGCTCATATCTGGACGCCGCACTTTTCGCTGTTTGGTGCTTTTTCCGGCTTTGATGCCATTGAGGAATGTTTTGGGGATTTGACGGGGGAAATCCATGCCTTGGAGACAGGCCTATCCTCTGACCCACCTATGAACTGGCGGCTCTCCGCCCTTGACGGATACAATCTGGTGTCCAACTCCGATGCCCATTCCCCGGCAAAGCTGGGGCGGGAGGCAAACCTGCTGGACATTCCCATGTCCTACGCTGGCTTGTATCAGGCGATACAGGAAGGGAAGGGCCTGGAAGGCACTATCGAATTTTTCCCGGAAGAAGGAAAATACCATATGGACGGCCACAGGAAATGCGACTTGTGCCTCAGCCCCATGGAAACGAAAGCGCACGGCGGCACATGTCCGGTGTGCGGAAAGAAGCTTACCATCGGAGTCCTCCATCGCGTGGAAGAACTGGCAGACAGACCCAAAGGTTACGAAAAACCAGAGGGAAAGCCCTTTGAAAGCCTGGTTCCCCTGCAGGAAACCATTGCCGCTTCAACGGGGAAATCACCTGCCAGCGTGAAAGTAAAGCGGCAGTACGATGCCATGACAAAAGAACTGGGATCCGAGTTTTCCATCCTGCGGGACGTTCCACTGGCAGAAATCAAACGCTGCGCCGGCCCGTGCATCGAAGAGGGAATCCGGCGGCTGCGCCAGGGAAAAGTCGAACGAATCCCCGGTTACGATGGGGAGTACGGAAAAATCAAAATCATCCGCGAGGAAGAAATCGAAACGATTTGCGGGCAAGTGAGCCTCTTTGAAAGCATCGCCCTGCCAGCGGGAAGCGCAAAAAAGAAAGATTTTCCAAAGGAATCAAAAGAAAACGAACATGCAAAAGGAACGGCTTTCCGAAAGGCCGCAGCCGCTCAAGAGATCTCCAAAGATGCGATCCAGAAAGGCACTGTGCCAAAGCAGCAAGACGCTTGCTCTGTTTCCACTGCTGTCGCATCCGCAGCCGCCGAGACAAAGCATGGCGCAATGCGCAAGGCGAAAGCTGCTGAAAGCGCAGCAGCCGAAGCCAGCCCTGCCAGCCTGCCCAACTCGCCCCAAGAGCGAGCTATCTCCTCGGAAAAGGCTTTTGTAGCCGTCATCGCCGGGCCGGGAACCGGAAAAACTTACACGCTGGTTCACCGCATCAAGCACCTGGTTGAAAACAGAGGAGAAATCCCTTCCGATATTACAGCCGTCACCTTTACCAACAAGGCGGCCGAGTCGCTGCGGCTGCGCATGCGGGCGCTCTTGGGAAAGGAAACGGCTGATGCCATGACCATCGGCACCTTTCACGCCATTTGCCTGAACCTGCTGAAAGAGCAAGGGCGAGACGTCCGACTGGCGGATGCGCAGGAGCAGCTGCAGATCGCTGCGCAGACGGCAAAAGAACTGGACAGCAGCCTTTCGCCCGCCACCCTGCTGCGACAAGTTTCTCTTGCGAAAAACAGCCAATTCTTTGCAGAAAGTCCGGAACGCCTGGAGGAAGCCACAAAGCGATACCAGGAGCAACTGATCGCCAAAGGGCTGTGGGATTTCGATGATTTGCTCCTGGCGGCCCTGCAATTGAAAACAGGCAGCAATCGCTGGCTGCTGGTCGATGAATTTCAAGACGTCAGCCCGATTCAGTACGAATTGGTTCGCAAATGGGGGACAAAAGGCCTCTTTGCCATCGGCGACCCGGATCAGTCCATCTATGGGTTCCGAGGATCCGATGCCCGTTGTTTTGCGCGTCTGCAACAGGACTATCCCCAGATGGAAACCCTTCGCCTGGAGAAAAATTACCGCTCCTCGCCTGAAATTCTGGACTGCGCCCTTCCCATGATCGGCCACAACCCCGGCGAAAAGCGAAAGCTGGCGGCATTGGCAAAGAGTGGGCAGAAACCATGCTTGATAACGGCAAGCAGCGATTTGTCGGCGGCAATTTTCATCGCGCAGGAAATCAACCGCATGACCGGCGGCATGGACATGATGGACGCACAAAATTACGCTGCGGATATGGAAAAAAGCAGGAGTTTTTCCGACATCGCAGTGCTTTACAGGACGCACCAGCAGGCAAAGGCGCTGGAAAATTGCCTGAGGATCGAAAGCATTCCCTATACGGTCACTGGCCGGGAAGATTTCCTGGATGATCCTGTCGTCAAAGAAGCCATCGCCTTTTTCCAATGGATGATGCAGGATGGTGCCTTTCCAGGGGAACCTTTGGCAACAAATTTCCCTCTCAACGAAAACTCCCGGGAAACCTGGCAGGACTACGAGCATTTGGCCGGGCAGCTTTCGGGGATGCTGGAAAAAGAGCGGCCAGCGGACATTCTGAAAGCATGGGGGCAAAAAGCAGGCTTTTCCATGAGCACGCCCTTGAAACAGCTTACGGAAATGGCTCTTTTTTACGAAGACATGGCCGCTTTTTTGGATAACCTGTTGCTGGGGGAAGAGCAGGATTTCAGACGAAACGCAGCGGGCGATCTTTACGAATCCGGGGCGGTTTCCCTCATGACGCTCCACGCTGCCAAGGGACTGGAATTTCCAGTGGTGTTCCTGTACGGCCTAAAGGAGGGCTGCGTCCCGATGAAAAATGCGGATTTGGAAGAGGAACGGCGATTGTTCTATGTGGGAATGACAAGAGCCGGGGAAGAACTGCTGCTTGTCACCACAGGAGAGCCGTCCCGATTTCTCGCTGAGATACCCCCAGACAGGCTGGTGCGCAAAGAGGATCGCAACAGAACGGCGAATGCGGAACATGGACGGACTGGGAGCGCATCAAAGACAGACTCGTTCCATGGGGAAAAAGCCCGCATGTCCGGCGAGCAGATGTCCATGCCGCATCTATTTGCGCCACAGGGCGGGAAATCCGGCAAAATGGATTGACTGCCTGTTGAGGGAAAGAGTATGATAGGGGATGGAAACAACGTGGACATGAAAACGATCATTTGCAGGAACGAGGGAGAAACAGAGCGGTTTGGGTTGACGCTGGGGGAATCTCTGCGGCAGGGAGACGTTTTAGCGTTGGTCGGCGATTTGGGAACCGGAAAGACGACCTTGACGAAACACATCGCCCGTGGACTGGGCGTTCAGGAGCTGGTTACCAGCCCCACATTTACCCTTGTGCAGGAGTACCACAGCGGCAGGCTGCCACTCTACCACTTTGACGTGTATCGCATCGGGGATCCGGGGGAAATGTTCGAGTTGGGATACGAAGAATACTTTTACGGACAGGGTGTCTGCGTCATAGAGTGGGCTGATCTGGTGGCGGATCTTCTGCCGGAGAACGCCAGGACTATCGAAATCCAATACGGACGACAGGAAGGAGAGCGCATTTTTCGATGTACATGTTAGCGCTGGAAACTACGGGGGCGCATGCTTCCGTGGCGATCATTGATGAAACGGGCAGGGTGTGGGAACAGCGTTCGGAAAGCACGCTGAACCATTTGCGGCACCTGATGCCCATGACGGAGGCGTTGCTGCGAAAGGTGGGATTGCAATTAAGCGATATGACTGCCATTGCAGCTTCCAGAGGCCCCGGCTCCTTTACGGGGATTCGCATCGGCGTGTCCTCTGCCAGGGCTTTGGCTCAGGTGCTGCAGGTGAAAACCATTGCCGTGCCCACCTTGCAGGCTTTCGCTTACAACATGCCCGACTATCAGGGCCTCATCTGCCCCGTGTTCGATGCCAGGAGGAACCAGGTCTATGCCGGCGCTTATCGTTGGGCGAATGGGAAGATTGAGGAAGTGGTTCCCGGCGCGCCTTACGCCATCGACACATTTTTGGAGCAGGTAGAAGAGGCCAGTGGGCAGCCCTTGTTTTTCGGTGACGGGACAGCGGCTTATGGCGATTGGTTCCAGGGAAAGGAATTGGCTCCGGAGCAGCTGCGGCTCCAGTCCGCCGCATCCGTGGCGCGCCTGGCAAAGGACATGGCGCAGCAGGGGCTTGCTGCGGATTATGAATCGTTAAAGCCGGATTACATGCGCAAGGCGGAAGCGGAACGGAAGCTGGAAGAGAAAACGGCCAAACAAAAACAATGCTAAGGAACTGCAAAACAGTTCCCGCACAAAGAAAGTTGGGGCAAGCACATGGGCAAACTGGTTGTCAGATCTGCAAAATCAAACGACATCGATGCCATCGCAGCAATGGAGCAGGCATGTTTTTCCACGCCCTGGAGCAGGGAATCCATTGCCCATGACTTGACAGAAAACGAAATATCCGTATACTTTTTGGTGGAAATTGACGGAACTCCGGTGGGCTACGGCGGAATGTGGATCATCGCAGATGAAGGCCACATTCTAAATGTGGCGGTTTTACCTGGGTACAGGAATCGAAACATCGCTACATTTCTCCTGTGCGTGATGCTGGCTGCAGGAGAACGGAGTGGCTTGCGCCGTTTCACGCTGGAAGTCCGCAGATCCAACGAAGCGGCAAAAGCGTTGTATCGAAAATTGAACTTTAAAGAGGAGGGGCTGCGGAAAGGCTATTATCAGGACACGGGCGAGGATGCCATCATCATGTGGCGCGACCCGGAGGAACCGCTGAAAAACTAATTGCAGGCAGAATAAAAATCGTTTCCCGGAAAATACTAATGGTATGCTAACCGCAAGGAGGGAAACATGATACGGACGGGCGATTTTTACGAGGAAGACCGGGAGGGCGACGACATGATGGCCATCGCTTCGCACTGCAGCAGATTTTCCAGGAGGCACGATTTCGACGCTTTCAGCATGAGCACTTATCAATCCTGTGAAAACTGCAGGCACTTGTCCGCAGACAACCGATGTGTCTGCGGCGCACAGAATCGAATTTATCCTTTGGGTTGACCCACCGCCTGGGCTGGCTTCTGCCTGGTTGGCGGGGAAAGCAATGGTACGATGCGGTTGGAACATGAGAAAGACGAGCTTTCGGACAGTCTGGGAGGAATCATGAAGGATGGAAAACTGGTGACGCTGGCAATCGAATCCAGCTGCGATGAAACTGCGGCGGCGGTGCTGCTGGAGGGAAGACAGGTGCTTTCCAACGTCATTGCGTCACAAATCAAAGTGCATCAGGCGTTTGGCGGGGTAGTGCCAGAAATCGCTTCCCGCCACCACCTTGACCAGGTAAACCATGTGGTGGATCAGGCCATGAAGCAGTCCTGCGTTTCCATGAAAGACGTGGACATCATCGGCGTGACCTATGGGCCGGGACTTGTAGGCGCACTGCTCATCGGGCTGGCTACGGCAAAGGCCTACGCCCTGGCGGCGGCAAAACCGCTGGTGGGGGTTCACCACATCCAGGGGCATATCAGCGCCAATTACATAGAACATCCGGATCTGGAACCGCCCTTCCTGGCGCTGGTGATTTCCGGCGGCCACACCAGCATCGTCCAGGTGACGGACTACAACGAGTGCAAGGTGCTGGGGCAAACGCGGGATGATGCGGCAGGAGAAGCCTATGACAAAGTGGCCCGCGTACTGGGCCTAGGATATCCGGGCGGGCCGCTCATCGATGAAATCGCAAAACAGGGCAATCCAAAAGCCGTATCGTTCAAACGGGTGTTTTTGGAAAAAGGCAGCCTGGATTTCAGCTTCAGCGGTACCAAGACCGGGGTGCTCAATTACGTCCATTCGGAGAAGCAAGCTGGCCGGGAAATCCATGTGCCGGACGTGGCAGCCAGCTTCCAGCAGTCCATCCTGGATGTCATCGTGGCAAAGGCCACGGGGGCGGCAGTCGAAAGGAACCAGGACAAAATCGCCATGGCCGGGGGCGTGGCTTGCAACAGCCGCCTGCGGGAAATGATGGAGTCTGCCTGCAAAAAAAAGGGCATTCGTCTTTACTATCCCTCCCCCATTTTGTGCACGGACAATGCGGCCATGATCGGATGTGCGGCATATTACAAATACAAAGCAGGCTATACGGACGGCCTGGATTTGGATGCCATCCCCCATTTGCCGCTATAGCAAGGGAGAGAGACAGATGATTTTACTAACGGCGAAGGATTTGACAAAGACATATGGGATCGATGTGATTTTACAGGACGTGTCCTTTCGCATCGACAAGGGCGACCGCATCGGCGTGATCGGAGCCAATGGCGCAGGGAAAACCACGTTGCTCAAAATCCTCGCCGGTGAGCTTCCCTACGATTCCGGGGATTTCTTTTTGGCTGCGGACACCACCATTGGCTATCTGAAACAAAACGATGCTTTTCAATCGGAGAACACAGTGATGCAGGAGGTGGAGGCGATTTTCTCCCATCTCGCCCAGATGGAACAGGACATGCTGGAGCTGTCCGCAATGATTTCACAGAAAGCAGACGCCCAGGCGGCGCAGGGCAAAGGAACGCCCCAAGGCATGCCAAAAGAAACGCCGCAGGACATGGAAAAAGAAAAGCCGCAGAATGACCATGACGAAAAAGCGGATCCCGGCACAGAGCCAGACGTGGAAGAATTGCTGCGCCGATACGACCAGATGCAGGAGGCCTATCGGGACAAAGGCGGCTACAGTTACAAAAGCGAAATCACGGGAGTCCTCAGCAGCATGGCCTTTGGGGAACATTTTTACGACAAAAAAATTTCCACCCTCAGCGGCGGCGAGCGAACCAGGCTGGCCCTGGCCTGCCTTTTGCTGAAAAAGCCGGATCTGCTGTTTTTGGACGAGCCTACCAACCACCTGGACATCGGCACTCTCAAGTGGCTGGAGCAGTATCTCAAGGCCTACAAGGGAACCATCTTGCTGGTATCCCATGATCGGTATTTTCTCGATCAAACGGTGAACCGCATCTTTGAGGTGGAAAACCACAAGCTCTATGCATACGATTGTAGCTATTCCGGCTATGCGGAGCAGAAACGGCAGCGGCGCGAGGCGCAGATGCGAAAGTACCAAAAGCAGCAAAAGGAAATCGCCCGTCAGGAGGACATGATACGACGGTTCAAGGAGCGAGGCACGGAAAAACTGGCGAAACGGGCGGCTTCCCGCGAAAAGCGGCTGGCTGCCATGGATGTCGCCCAGCGGCCTGAACCGCTGCGCAAGAACATGAAAATCCACTTCAAGCAGAATTTCAAAAGCGGGAACGATGTCCTTTTTGGCGAGAACCTGTCAAAAAGCTTCGGCTACGGCTCCCATGAAAAACTTCTTTTTTCCAATGTGGATTTTGACATCAAACGAGGAGAACGGATCTGCGTCACGGGGCCCAACGGCGTGGGAAAAACCACCCTCCTGAAAATCCTTATGGGCGACATCAGCCCTTCCAGCGGCAGGCTGAAAGTAGGACACAATGTGGAGTTCGGTTATTACGACCAGGAGCAGCGGTTGCTGAGCGGCGAAAACACGGTACTGGAAGAACTGCACGAGGCTTACCGGCTTTACACGGATACGGAGCTTCGTTCCATTTTAGGATCCTTTCTGTTCCAGGGCGACCAGGTATTTCTGCCTGTCAATGCCCTCAGCGGCGGAGAAAAGGCCAGGTTGTCCCTCCTGAAAATGATGCTTTCCGGCAGCAACGTTTTGCTTTTGGACGAACCCACCAACCACCTGGACATCGAATCCAAGGAGGTCTTTGAAGATGCGTTGCTGGAGTTTCCGGGAACTGCGATCATCGTATCCCACGACCGATATTTTCTCAACAAAATCCCCACCAGGATTTTCGAACTGAGCCAGGAGGGAATCTCTTCTTTCCTCGGTACATATCACTACTATGTGGAAAAAAAACAGCAGATCGAATCTGGAAAAAAATACTTGGAAGAACTATCCGGCAAGGAACCGGGCGGCGGCACAAAAACCGGGAAACAGGAAAAGACCCTGAGCGCAAACGAGCAACGCAGGCTGAAAAAAGAAGCGGATGCCAAAGAGCGGCGGCGCAAGCGGCAGTTGGAGGAATCGGAGAAACAAATTGGGGAGATGGAAGCGCATATTGCGCATATCGAAGCGGAACTATGCAAGGATGGGGTCGCCACCGACCGCATCAGACTGACGGAATTGAGCGGCGAACTCGATGACACGAAGGAGCGATTGGCGGCAGAGTACGAAACATGGATGAAATTGCAGGAAATTTAACCGAAAAATTTCCAGATTCCCATAAAAATATGAAAAAACAGTTGCAATACCCGAAAGGCTCATCTATAATAAATTTTAGCCCTTTGCAGGTTATTGTGCGGCAAAGCAACACAAACGAAACAGAGGTTTGCTGTTTGAAATGAAGGAGGTATAAAACATGACATTTGATAAAATCAAGACCATTATCGCAGAGCAGTTGGGCGTAGAGGAAGATTCCGTCAAAATCGAAACGCATCTGATGAAAGATTTGGAGGCGGATTCCCTGGATGCAGTTGAAATCATCATGGCAATCGAGGATGAATTCGATATCGAAGTCCCAGATGAAGATGCTGAAAAATTCCAGACTGTCAGCGACATCGTAAAATACGTTGAGGAAAAAGCATAAGGGAAAACCAAAACCAGAAGCAGCAAAACCCGCCGTTCGGCGGGTTTTAAAGATTGGAGCCCATCATACTCAAAACCAGTTTGACGCACCCTGATTTTGAAACGCGCTCCAAGACGAAACCAAGACAATCGGGAGAAGCAATGAAAAAACATGCAAAGATATCCAATGCGGTGATAAAGCGGCTGCCCAGGTACAGGCGGTATCTGAAAGAGCTACAGAAAAAAGGCGTGAATAAAATTTCATCCAGCGAGTTCAGCAGCCTCATCGGGTACACCGCTTCCCAAATTCGCCAGGATTTAAACAATTTCGGCGGCTTTGGACAGCAGGGATACGGCTACAATGTGGAAGGTCTATACAACGAAATCAGCTCAATTCTCGGCCTTGACAAAGAATATCGCATGATCATCGCCGGGGCGGGCAACCTGGGACAAGCGATCGCAAATTACACCTATTATTACAAGGCCGGGTTCGTGGTGTGTGGCATCTTTGATATCAACCCTCGCCTCATCGGCCTGAAAATCAACGATATCGAAGTGATGGACTATGAAAACATTGTGGAATATGTGGAACAGAACCAAATCGACATTGGAATCATCTGCGCTACGAAGGAAAATGCCCAGGAAGTAGCGGACAAACTTTGCTTCGCAGGAGTCAAGGGACTGTGGAATTTCGCACCTGTGGACCTGGAGGTGCCGGGTCATGTGGCCATCGAAAACGTGCATCTCAGCGACAGCCTGCACTCACTGGCCTACCATATGAACCGGGACGGAAATCCGGGAACGAAGACGAAGCATGCCGCAAAACCAAATGCGCAAGGCACGAATGGCTGACTGCCCGCCAGGCAAGGCGTTTGGCGCAGAGACTGGGGCATCTCGGACAAAACATGCACAAGATCCGGCGACAACTTTCGGTGCGCCTGCATGCATATGGGGGCAATTTGGGCGAAACAACGCGCTGTGGCAAACAAAAAATAACCGTTTCTCAAGCAATCAAGAAACGGCCATTCACATCGTTATCATCTCATTATGCATTATGTACTGCCCGATTTAGCCTTCCGTAGGAGCGTCAACCGGACATGCACCTGCACATGCGCCGCAGTCAATGCACTTCTCAGCATCGATTACATAGGTGCCATCGCCTTCTGAGATGGCTTCCGTTGGACATTCATCTGCGCAAGCTCCGCAGCTGATGCATGCATCACTAATTACATAAGCCATTGTAGCAACCTCCTTTTTCGTTTATCTTCACCATGGACAAATTATAACAGAAAGGCTAGGAGAAATCAAGATGAAAGTTTACGCACTTGTGGGAAAAAGTGGAACTGGAAAAAGCTATCAGGCGCAAAACCTGTGCAGGGAACGGCATATCCCAGGAATCATCGATGATGGCCTTTTTATCTTTGAAAACAAGGTAATCGCAGGAATTTCCGCAAAGAGGCAGCCCACGAAAGTCGGAGCCGTAAAGACGGCGCTCTTTCACAAGGACGACCATCAGAAAGAGGTGTCCGCCGCTATTGAGAAAAATAGTCCAACAAGTATCCTGGTAATTGGTACCTCCGATGAAATGGTGAAACGCATCGCCAAAAGACTGGGGCTTCCCACGATTTCCGAAACCATTTACATCACGGACATCACCACGGAAAACGAGCGAGCCATTGCCCACAAGCAGCGTCACGAATATGGGCAGCATGTCATCCCGGCTCCCGTATTTCAGCTAAAACGCCACTTTTCCGGCTATTTCATCTCCCCTTTGATGATTTTTAAAGAGTGGAGCGCGAACAAAAGCAGCATGGCGGAAAAGTCCGTTGTACGACCCACCTACAGTTACATGGGCGATTACAATCTTTCGGAAAAGGTGTTCGGCGACATTGTGGCATGCGAGGCGCAGCAACTGGACGGCGTGGACGCTATACTGCGGGTCATCACCATGATCGCCGCCGAAGGGGTGGAAATGACCGTGCTGGTCAGCATGAAATATGGATTTAACATGGTGGAACAGGCCAAGGAACTGCAGCGTCAGGCGGCCAAACAGATCGAGGAAATGACTGCCTTTAATGTCAATTGCTTTGATATCGAAATCAGGAGCTTGAAGTAGAAAAAAGTTTTTCATAAAAAATCCCAAAAAACCTGTTGACAACTGCAATGGAAAGTATTAAATTATAGTTAGCACTCGAAAACAGTGAGTGCTAACAAAACACAGGCGAAAAAAAATAACGATAAAGGAGATGGAATGATGAGTTTTGGAATCAAGCCTTTAGGCAACAGAGTTGTGATCAAACGGTTAGAAGCAGAAGAAAAGACTGCCAGCGGCATCGTACTGCCGGGACAGGCAAAGGAAAAACCACAGATGGCGGAAATCATCGCAGTAGGACCTGGAACTGAAGATGAAAAGATGGAAGTGAAAGCAGGCGATACGGTGATTTTCTCCCAGTATGCTGGCACAGAAATCAAATACCAGGGCGAAGAATACACCATCCTGACGCAAAAAGACGTTTTGGCGATTGTAGAGTAATGGAAGAAAGGTAGGAATAGAAAATGGCGAAAGAATTACATTATGGCGAGGACGCAAGAAGAAAATTACAGGCAGGCGTAGACAAGCTGGCCGATACTGTAAAAATCACATTGGGACCAAAAGGAAGGAACGTCCTTCTTGACAAGAAATTCGGCTCCCCGCTGATCACAAACGATGGCGTTACCATCGCAAAGGAAATCGAGCTGGAAGACTCGGTAGAAAACATGGGTGCGCAGCTGGTAAAGGAAGTTGCCACCAAGACGAACGATGTTGCTGGCGATGGCACCACGACAGCGACACTGCTGGCACAGAGCATCATCAGAGAGGGCTTCAAAAATGTAGCCGCTGGCGCAAACCCGATGATCCTGAAAAGAGGAATCCAGGGCGCAGTTGACGTAGCAGTGGAGGAAATCCAAAAGCTTTCCCGGAAAGTGGACAGCAAAGACAGCATCGCCCAGGTAGCCGCCGTTTCCGCGACAGACGACGAAATCGGCAAACTGATCGCAGAAGCCATGGAAAAAGTGGGAAAAGATGGCGTTATCACGGTGGAAGAAGCAAAGTCCATGGGAACGACGCTGGACGTTGTAGAAGGCATGCAGTTTGACAGAGGATATCTGTCCGCATACATGGTGACAGACACAGAAAAGATGGAAGCTGTTTTAGACAATCCTTACATCTTGCTGACAGACAAAAAGATCTCCAACATCCAAGAACTCCTGCCGATTCTGGAACAGGTCGTGCAGCAGGGCAAAAAGCTGATGATCATCTGCGAAGACCTGGAGGGCGAAGCTCTGGCAACGATCGTTGTCAACAAGCTGAAAGGAACGTTCGACTGCGTTGCGGTGAAAGCTCCTGGATTTGGCGACAGAAGGAAAGCCATGATGGAAGATATCGCAATCCTCACAGGCGGCACTGTGATTTCCGAAGAAGTTGGCTACGACATCAAGGAAGCGACTCTCGACATGCTGGGAACAGCAGCGACCGTCAAGGTTGATAAGGAGAACACCGTTATCGTAGACGGCGCAGGCGACACCAAGGAAATCAACGCAAGGATTTCCCAGTTGAAAGCGCAGATCGAAGAAACAACTTCTGATTTCGATAAGGAAAAGACCCAGGAAAGGCTTGCCAAACTGTCCGGCGGCGTAGCGGTCATCCAGGTGGGCGCAGCCACGGAGACAGAACTGAAGGAAAGAAAGCTGAGGATCGAAGATGCGCTCAATGCCACAAAGGCAGCCGTTGAAGAAGGCATCGTATCCGGCGGCGGCGTAGCGCTTGCCAACGCAATCCCAGCAGTTGCAAAATATGTGAAGGGCTTGGCTGGCGATGAAAAGACAGGTGCGGCCATCATCCAGAGAGCCTTGGAAGAGCCAGTTAGACAGATTGCGGAAAATGCCGGGTTTGAAGGCAGCGTCGTTGTCGCAAAGGTCATCGGAAGCGAAGCTGGCGTAGGCTTCAACGCAGCCAATGAAGAATATATGGATATGATCGATGCTGGCATTGTGGATCCGGCAAAGGTTACGAGATCCGCACTGCAAAATGCCGCATCCGCATCCGCATTGCTCCTGACTACAGAAGCTGGCGTAACGGATGCCCCGGCAGAAGAAGGCGCAGCTAGCATGCCTCCAATGGGAGGAGCCGGCGGCGGAATGCCGGGAATGATGTAAGTTTCGTTCCTACCTACAACAACGATACAACTGAAAAGGGCGACCGGCAAAACGCAGGTTGCCCTTTTCAAAATGTAGGTTACATAGGTGGTAATTCATGGTATAATGAACGCAACCGATTAAAACAGCGTTGCCGTAAGGGTGCGTTCATTGAATCACGAATCTCGATTGTAGGTTCAAAGGAAATTCGTGGTATAATGAGCACATCTAATCTTAACGGCGTTGCCGCAGGGAAGTGCTCATTGAATTGCGAACCAGGGATCATAATTTCAGTAGACGTTCGCAGTATAATGAACGCAACTGATCTTGACGGCGTTGCCGCAAGGGTGCGTTCATTGAA
>CAZVBL010000029.1:0-2866 GCA_964625475.1 uncultured Zhenpiania sp.
CTGGCGGCAAAGGCGGCGGGCGTGGTTCCCGGCAGGATTTGCAAGACCATTTCCTTCCTCGACCCGGAAGGGGGCTGCATCCTGGTGCAGGCGGCAGGGGATGCGAAGATCAACAATGGAAAGTTCAAAAAACAGTTTGGCTTTAAGGCAAAGATGCTTTCTGCGGAGCAGGTTCTGGCATTTACAGGCCATGCGGTAGGCGGCGTGTGCGCCTTTGCCATAGAAAACGAAGATGTGAAAATTTACGCAGACGTTTCCATGAAGCGGTTCGATACTGTTTTTCCGGCCTGCGGCAGTTCCAACAGCGCCATAGAACTGACATGCGATGAGCTGTTTCAGTATTCCAGGGCTCAGGCGTGGATCGACGTGTGCAAGATATTGGAGGGAGAATAAATGTGCATTGCCATACCGGGAAAAGTCCTTTCTACGGACGGGACTACCGCACAGGTGGATTTTAAAGGGAACATGGTGCCTGTGAACGTGGGGCTTGTGGATCCCAGACCGGGGCAGTACGTCCTGGTTCATGCAGGCTGCGCCATCGAAGTGATGGAACAGGAAAAGGCGGATGAGCTGATGGATCTCTTTGCGGAGTTGGAGGAATTGTCATAGTGGAAATTGGAACGGTGATCGACTATCTGAAGGCTTACGATGGACCGGAATTAAAGCTCATGGAGGTTTGCGGCACCCATACGGCCAGCATTTTCAAAAATGGCATCCGCAGCCTGATTTCACCTAAAATCAAACTGATTTCAGGACCGGGTTGCCCGGTGTGCGTCACGCCCACCGCTTATATCGACAGGTGCATCCAGTACGCCATGAAAAAAAACCATGTGCTCCTGACCTTTGGCGACATGATGAAAGTGCCGGGGACGGAGGGCAGCCTTTCCGACAGAAAGGGAAAGGGTGCAAAGGTGCAATTGATGTATTCGCCTTTTGAAGCGGTGGAAAAAGCAAAGGCAAACCCGGACGTCACATATGTGGTGGCCGCAGTGGGCTTTGAAACCACAGCCCCGGCGTATGCGCTGATGCTGCAGCAGGCGGAGTCGCTGGGCATCGGCAACATCCGGCTGCTTACCGCCTTGAAGACCATGATTCCCGCCTTGCGCTGGATCTGTGAAAACCAACGGGACATCGATGGATTCATCTGTCCGGGGCATGTGAGCGTGATCATCGGCAGCAAGCCATACGAAGCCCTCGCCCGCCAATACGGCAAGCCTTTTGTGGTAGCTGGCTTTGAGGCGGAGCATATCCTGGCCGTAATTTACGATTTGGTTCGGCAGATTGAAAAAAAGGAAGCCCAGGTGAAAAACCTGTATCCCAATGCGGTTCACGATGCGGGAAACGCAAAGGCCCTGGCAGTGCTGCAGGCGCATTTTATGCCGGGACCTGCCATGTGGCGGGGATTAGGCGTTATCGAGGATTCGGGATTGTATCTGAAAGATGCGACGCGCGATGCAGGCAGCAGGGGGCTGGATCAGGATAGGAGGCTGCCGGAGGGCTGTCGGTGCGGCGATGTGATCGTTGGAAACATCGATCCCGGCCAATGCCCCATGTTCAAAACCAAGTGCAGCCCTGCGAACCCATTTGGCCCTTGCATGGTTTCCGCGGAAGGCGCATGCGGGATTTGGTATCGGAACCAGTGAATCGCGAATGTTCGGAACCAGTGAATCACGAATGTTCGGAACCAGTGAATCGAGAATGTTCGGAACCCGCGAATCGAGAATGTTTGGAATCAGTGACTCGTGAATGTTCGGAACCCGTGAATGAAAACGGAAACGGGAGCCGAAAGCCGAAAGCCCGAAACCGGCGGCGGGACGATGGGAACAGGCCATAAAAGGGAAACGATGGGAAGCGGCGATGGGAAATGGGAGGAACGCATGAAAATCACAATGGCTCACGGCAGCGGCGGCAAAACATCGGCGGAGCTGATGAGCGGCATCTTTGGAAAGCATTTTAAAAACAGCATACTGGACAAGATGGAGGACGCGGCGGTTCTGGAACTGCAGGGGAAAATCGCTTTCAGCACGGATTCCTTCGTTGTCACGCCTCTGGCGTTCAAAGGGGGAGACATTGGAAAGCTGTCCATCTGCGGCACGGCCAATGACCTTCTCATGATGGGAGCCGTTCCCAGGTACATGGCCTGCGGCTTTATTCTGGAAGAAGGGCTGGATATGGACTTGCTTGAAAACATTGTCGCTTCCATGGCGACCCAGGCCAGAGAGATCGGCGTCATCGTTGCGGCAGGGGATACGAAAGTGGTGGAAGGAAGCGGCGGTTTGTATATCAATACTTCCGGCATCGGGACGATTCCGCAGGGGCGGGAGGTGCGTGCGGCAAACTGCCAGCCGGGGGACAAAATCCTCCTTTCCGGGAACCTGGGTGATCACCACGCCTGCATCCTCAGCGCACGGATGGGAATCGAGAACCATATCAGCAGCGACTGCGGCTGTTTATCCGACATTACGGAGGCTCTTTTTGGCGGGGGCATCCAGGTGAGGACCATGCGGGACGTGACGAGGGGCGGTTTGGGAACCATTCTCAACGAAATCGCAGCGGCTTCCGGGTGCCGGATCCAGATTTCCGAAGCGGCCATTCCCGTAGACGAAGCGGTTCGGGGCTTTGCGGACATTCTGGGGCTGGATCCCCTGTACATGGGCAATGAAGGCAAGATGGTCGCCATCGTGCCGGGGGCTCAGGCGCAGCAGGCATTGGAATTGATGCGGGAAACGGAGCATGGGGATTGCGCCGCCATCATCGGCCAGGTGATGGAAGGCGAAGGGACGTTCATCACCACCAGGCTGGGGGGAAGCAGGGTGTTGGACGCATTGTACGGAGAAGGGCTGCCTCGGATCTGCTGACTTGGCGG
>CAZVBL010000029.1:2966-7984 GCA_964625475.1 uncultured Zhenpiania sp.
AATGTTTAAAAACGTAATCGTAAGACGGCCTTGCAAAGCCATGGTGGAAGGGATCACTTCCGCACCGGAATTGGGAAAGCCGGATTATGAACTGGCGTTCAAGCAGCATGACGACTACATTGCAGCGTTAAAGCAGTGCGGCGTGGAGGTGACGGTTCTGGAGGCGGACGAACGGTATCCGGATTCCTGCTTCGTGGAGGATCCAGCCGTCATCACCAGGAAATGCGCGATCATCACAAATCCGGGCGCAGCTTCCAGAAACGGCGAGAAGCATGAAATCCTCGGTGCGGTGAAGCAGTTCTTTTCAGATGATCAGATCGAATACATCCAGGATCCGGGCACGCTGGAGGGCGGCGACGTCATGATGGTCGGCGATCATTTTTATGTAGGCCGTTCCGCAAGGACCAATGAGGAAGGAATCAAACAGTTCATCGCCATCCTGGAAAAACATGGGCTGAGCGGATCGGAAGTCCCCCTTGAAAAAGTGCTCCATCTCAAGACGGGCGTGAACTACATTGAAAACAACAATCTGTTGGTTTCCGGTGAATTTATCGACAAACCGGATTTTGCCAAGTATCATAAAATCCCGATTCCCGAAGAGGAAGCGTATGCTGCCAATTGCATCTGGGTGAACGGCACCGTCATCGTCCCAAAAGGATATCCGACAGTGGAAAAAGCGGTGAAGGACGCTGGCTATCGAGTTCTATTGGTGGATACGTCGGAATATAGAAAGTTAGATGGCGGATTGAGCTGCCTGTCTCTCCGTTTCTAAGCGAGGCAAGCGCAAACGATGCAAAAGCTTCCTATGCGGCCCATTCCCTGCGGCTGCGGCAGGGCTGTGGGGAATGGAGCGCGAGGCGCATCGTGGTGATGCGGGAGACGGCTGCGGCAGAGCTGTGGGGAATGGAGCGGCGGCAGGACGCAATCACCACTTGTTCTTTTCTCATATATACTATAATAAAAAGGGAAATAAGGATTTTTGGTTCCTCAAACGCTGCTGTCCATATTTTATCTTTTGTTGCGGTCGGCCAGGCAGGCGGGATTTTTGGTTCCTCAAACGCTGCTGTCCTTATTTCCTGCATGATTGAAAAAGGATGTGTATGAATTATGAGTAATCCAAACGAAAAAGGGCTGGGAACCGTCAGGCTGACCATGTTTGGCATTGGGCTGATCCTGGCAAGCGGCGCATTTGCCATTCCGGGGGATTTTGCGTCATCAGGGGCATACCCCCTTGCGTCCCTCATCGGATGGGGAGTCGCGGGCATCGGCATGTTTTCCCTGTGCATGTGTTTTTTAAGGCTGGGCATCGCCAAGCCGGAGCTGACCAGCGGATTGTACACCTATGCGAAAGAAGGATTCGGTGATTTTATCGGGTTTTGCTCCGCATGGGGTTACTGGATCAGTGCGATTCTGGCGCAGATTTCCTTTCTTACCATGCTGTTCAGTTCGCTGGGGCATTTCTTTCCATCGGCATTCGGAAGCGAAGGAACCAATATCGCGTCTACCATAACGGCTTCAGTCATCATTTGGGTTCTTGCTTTCCTGGTTTCCAGGGGCATCAACCAGGCTGTGACCATCAACGTGATCGTTGTGGCGGCAAAGCTGCTGCCAATTCTGACCCTGCTGGTTGCCATTGTCTTTGCGGGAGCCTTTGACCTGGAAGTGTTCATGGCGAACTTTACCGGCGAAGGTTCAGGGATGAGCCTGATGGAGCAGGTTCAGGGAACCACGTTCATCACGGTATGGATTTTCATCGGAATCGAAGGTTCCGTCGTGATTTCCGAAAGGGCCAAAACCACAAAAGAAGCGGGGCGCGCCACTGTCATTTGTTTCCTGTGCATGCTGGCGTTGTACATGATGATTTCCATTCTCAGCATGGGCGTACTGCCAACGGAAGAACTGGCCATGCTGGAAACGCCATCCATGGCAGGCGTGCTGCAGGCCGTCGTAGGAGACTGGGGTGCGACATTGGTGAACATTGCGGTCATCGTTTCCATTGCGGGTGCGTTGTTTACCTATACGATCCTCTGTGTGGACAGCGCTTATGGGCCTGCGTCGAAAGGCTGCTTCCCCAAGTTCTTTGCCAGGGAAAATGAAAGGGGCGTTCCCGTGACTTCGGTGCTCCTGACGACCGTGGTCATCCAAGTTTTCCTGATCATTATTTATTTCAATGCGTCATCCTACCAGATCTGCTATTCCCTTTCCACGAGCATGATCATGTTTCCCTACTTCCTTTCAGGCCTCTATTGCCTGAAGGCGACGGTAAAGGGAGAGACGCTGGACAACGAAAGCTCCAAAGCGGCAACCTGGATTTTTGCCATCATCGGTGCGGTTTATGGATTCTGGATGCTATATGCCAGCGGCTGGCAGGCCGTGCTGGCTTCGGCGATCCTCTTTGGCCCGGGGATTCTGATTTACCTTTACACGCAGAGAGAAAAGGGTGGAAAGATTTTCCCGAAGATGACGGATATGGTTGCTGCGATTGTTGTGTTAGTTGCTTTCGTTGCGGCGGTGATCCTCATGGCGAACGGTACGATTCAGATGTTCTAAAGGACTGTCCGCAAGTGGCTTGAACGTTGGCTTGCCTGAGGAAATTCGTTTTCAGGGGTTGGACGATGACAAGGAGGCGGGAGAGGAACCCGCCTCTTTCTAAGATATGTGCAAATGCAGGGTTTCAGCTCCCAACGGGCAGATGGACTTACTCCGTGCGTTCCCCTGCGCCCCGCAAAGAAACCGCTTTACAGAAAGGAATTGTCCCAGTATACTATAGCTATGGAATGATGGCATGCGTTCAACGGAGGTATTCCGTCCCGGAATGTCTCGACGATACCAACCGCTGTAGGATGATGGCATGCGTTCAACGGATGGGCAGCCCGAATATGGCTTTGTACTGTGGCAGGCGGCGAAGGAAGGACCTGGGATGATAAATTTAGAAAGAACGATGGTGCAGGAAATCAAGTATGTGAACAAACTGGGGGACAATACGACCGTCAACCTGACCAGTTCCGTAAAATACGATTCCGATTACAGCAAGCAAGAAAAGCAAAGCAGGGGGACTATTTTTTTGAAGGTAGGGGATGAGGATGGCAAAGGCGATTTTTTCCTCAGCGTCGAATTCCATGGCGTGTTTTCTGTTGACGGGGAGTGGGAACCGGATATGGTCAGCAGCGAAACTTACAAACTGTTATATCCCCATTTGCAGGCATATGTATCATCCGTGACCGCATTATCGGGAATCCCGGCGTTGCGGCTGCCGAGCTTCCAATGACATGAAGGCCGGGACCTCATGCCGCTGTCCTGCGCAAATTCTCGGCGCAAAAAAACAAAAGCTGCGCAGTGCAGATATGACATGCCACTTATATCAAGTAGATCGGTGAGACATCGAACGTGAAGCGCAGTTGGATGGCTCCCTATCGATAGATTTTTTCTTCTACGAATTTCCATTGATCGTCCGTCAGCCAGCCCTGGTAGTCCCGGGTGCTTTCCACGATGAAAAGCCGATCCGCATTGTCCAGAAGGGGCTGGATTTTTTCGATGATCTGGTTGGAAGGAAGGCCGGAACGAATCAGGTAAGCGGACTTCCAAAAGGAACACCAGGAAACGGAGGCTTCCTTGATGGCCTGTTCCACCGCTTTGCGGGATGTTTTGGGGTGGTTCAAATCAAAAACGACTAGATAAACCATAGTGCCTCCTTGTATCGCCAAATGTCTGATTCCATTGGAAACGCAACTGCGGCACGTTCAGAATATCGCCAGCAACGTTCCACATACTTCTATTATAGGTGTTCTATCAAAAAAATCCAGAGAAAAGGGAAAAGATATCACAGGTATCTTTGATCTTTCCAATATCTTTCCAAATTGAGTTGACAATATATTACAATCGTGCTATAATTTGGTTGCAAAATAAAAAACTGGCCTGCAGCCAAAAGGGAAAGGGGAGATGCATAACATGACGGAACGAACACAGGAAATCCAATTTGAACTCCAGGAGGAAATCGGGGTGATCAAGTCTTATCCATCCGGCTGGAACCGGGAGTTGAACCTGGTATCGTGGAACGGTGCGAGAGCCAAGTACGATGTCAGGGATTGGTCCCCGGATCATGCGCACATGTCCAGGGGGCTGACGTTCCACCCGTGGGAAATCAGGAGAATCCTGGAATTGCTCCAGGACAGGGACGTATGAGGCTTGTGCGCCGCATCATTCGATTTTCATAAGGGCAATATGCGCATCCAAGCGCACATTTGGATGGTTCCCCAATGATTGGGAAGGGATCATGCCGGTGCGCAATGGAAACGCGGCCTGGGAAAAGGAGGGCAGACAGCTACACGTTGCGCATCCAAGCAGGACCAAATTAGGGACAAGGCATACACGGCCTTTGAAACCAGCTTGGTCCTGCCTTTGTTTTGGTAAGGTGGGGTCACAACAGGGATCTGTAACCTTGCCTCCCTTTGCTCCTGATCTTTCGACCAAGATTCAAAAAAAGTTTTTGCTGTTTCACATTAAAAACCGTTGATTGCTTTGAAGTTTTTGGTTATACCTTACTTAAGGAGCGAGGAGGCGATAGGATGATGATAAGACCACGGTATCTGGAATTGCTGAGAACCTATCGTGATGTGCCACTGGTGAAAATACTGAGGGGACATCCGTGCTGAAAACGCAGGAGAAATTTTATCTTGCCGATTCTTCTCTCAAATACTGCGTGCTGGGCTTTCACCCAAAGTCCATTGCGGCTATGCTTGAAAACATCGTTTACTTTGAACTGCGCCGGAAAGGCTACGATGTCTATGTCGGCAAGAATGGGACGAAAGAGGTGGATTTTGTGGCGGTTCGCCGTGACGAGCGCATTTATGTCCAGGTGTGCCGCAGGCTGCCGGAGGAATCCGATAGGGAGGTTGCCAATCTCCTTGCAATCAAAGACCACTATCCCAAATATGTGGTGACACTGGACGAACTGGCTGCTGGAAACATCAACGGCGTTAAACTTGTGCATTTGGCGGATTTTCTGCTCGACAGCGAAT
>CAZVBL010000029.1:8084-12957 GCA_964625475.1 uncultured Zhenpiania sp.
TTTGCAGCAAGACGCATGGGCGCACCCAATCCGCAGGCTCCGCATATAGTGATAGAAAAAAGGCTTTTAGGAGGTAATTTTCATATGGGACGTTATCATGAAAACGCGCGGGGAATCGAACCGTCCTTGCTGTTTTTCTTTCTGATTTTAGTGGTGCTTTTCTGCAATCCAGGGGCAGTAGGCTGTGGCGGGGAGTGTTGCGAAGAAACGCCGTGCGAACCGGAATGCGATTGTGAGCGCTGAGCGCGCAGCGAACGAAAAAATTCCGTCTGGAGTCAGACGGAATTTTTTCCTTTGCTGAAGAAAAATGAAATTGCATAAAGTCCAGCGAGACCCACGATGGCGAAAATGATCCTGCTGACGATTTGGAGTCCAGGCCCAAAGATGCTGGAAACCAGGTCGTACTGGAAAAAACCGATGAGGCCCCAGTTGATTGCGCCGATGATAATCAGCGCAAGGATTATTTTTTTCAAAGTTATCACTCCCTTCCACAGGTATTTTGCCCATGTTCGCAAAAAGTATGTTATACTGATGTACTAGAGCGTGTTTGAATGCCTTTTTTAAATGCGATCCAGGGCATCATGCTTTTGCATGTTTTCAAACATGCCTGGGATGAAAGGATTGAAAGGAAGGAGAAGAAGCAGTGAAGATCAATCTAAAAACGGAACCAAAGGAGCCAGGACGCATTTTGGAACTGCAACAGGCCACAACCATAGAAGAACTGATGAAACCTTATGTGGGTCGCTTGCTTTACACGATTCTGGCTGCAAGGGTGGATCACGAAATCAGGGAACTGACCTTTCAGATTGAAAAAGACTGTTCGATAGAGCTTCTCGACATGCGCACGGAGGAAGCCAATCTGATCTATCAATACAGCCTGTGTTTCATTTATCTTAAAGCGATCCAGGACACCTTGGGCGACATTCCGGTGGAAATACAAAATTCCCTGAACAAGGGCCTGTATACGGAAATCAAAACGCCGCGCACCATCAGCGAGGCGCAGACCAGAGCCATCGAGGATCGGATGAAAGAATTGGTGAACATGGACCTTCCCATAAAAAAGGAAGTGGTAGGCAGGGACGAAACTTTGAAATATTGGGAAAACGCTGACGAAAAAGCGGCGATTCTCAAGAATTGCCCGGGCAAAGAAGAGTTTATATTTTATGACTTGGATGGATACAAGAACTTCTTTTACGGGAGCATGGTTCCCTCCACGGGCTACATTCGCCACTTTGAACTGGTAAAGTACAGGAGGGGCGTGATTCTCAGGTTTCCTTATCCATCGGATCCCAACACCATTCCCAAATATGTGGATGAGAAAAAATTGTGCGCGGCTTTTGGGGAATCGAAAAAATGGAACAAACTTTTGGGGGTTTCCTACCTGGCGGATTTGAACGAGAAAGTGAGAACCAACAAGCACAAGGATCTGATTTTGCTTTCGGAAGCCCTGCACGAAAAGAAAATCGCAGAAATTGCGGACAAAATCGTAAAGCAAAAGAAGCGCATCGTGTTGATCGCAGGGCCGTCCTCTTCCGGGAAAACCACTTTTGCCAAAAGGCTGTGCATCCAATTGCAGGTAAACGGCAGGGGAACGTTGTACATGGGAACGGATGACTATTTCATCGAAAGAAAAGATGTGGTTTATAACGAAGACGGGGAACCGAATTACGAGGATTTGGAAGCCATTGACATTGCCCTGTTCAACAACAACATGAACGATCTCCTCAGTGGCAAGACCGTTGACATGCCCACTTTCGACTTCATTGAAGGGAAAAAAGTGTTCGGTGATCGGATCACGACCATGAAACCAAAGGACATCGCTGTCATTGAGGGGATCCATGCGCTCAACGGAAAATTGACAGAGTATATTCCCGAAGAGGAAAAGTTCAAAATCTACATCAGCCCCTTTACCCAGCTGAACGTGGACAGCCACAACAGGATCCCCACGACGGATGCGCGGATTTTGAGGCGCATTGTCCGGGACAACCTTTATCGCGGATATTCTGCAAAGGAGACGATTGCGGCGTGGCCCCGCGTGCGCAAGGGCGAAGACAAAAATATCTTTCCGTTCAATGGAGAGGCGGACGTGCTGTTCAACTCGGCGCTCGTTTATGAACTGGCGGTTTTGAAGCGGCATGCGGCGCCGTTGCTGCATGAAATCGATCGGAGCAACATGGAGTACATCGACGCCCAAAGACTGCTGCGATTTTTGGATTTTTTTGAAGAAATCCAGGACGAGAAGGTGATTCCAAACAATTCCATCATTCGGGAATTTATCGGCGGCAGCATATTTTTAGAGGACTTTTAGCATCGCGTTTTCCGCCCAGTTGTTTGGAAAATGCGACGCCAGGGGACAAGGAGGGAAGGACGCATGAGCGAAATTATGGTAATGGGCGCAATCAGGGGGAATGTGACGGCAAAAATTTCCCAGCAGATGGCGGTAGGACAGCAGAATCCAGGAAAGATTGCCTTTTCCTACAGCGGCACGGGGAGGAACATCGCGGAAAACCTGGGGCGCATGGGCGCGGATGCGGCGTTGGCAGCAGTCGCAGGCGATGATGCCGCAGGGAAAAGCGCAAAAATCCAGCTCGAAGCGCTGGGCGTCAATACGCAGTTCGTCAAGCTGTTGGAAGGGCAGGACACGGCCATGAACATTGCGGTGCTGAATATTGTCGGTGATTTGGAATATGCGCTGGACAACGGGGAGGTGCATGGGTTCATGGACAAAGACCTGGCGGCAGCGGCGATGCGCGGTTTTCGCGATGCAAAAATCATTTGCGCGGACGGGTCCCTGCCGGAAGAAACCCTGACGTATTTGGTTGAGACGAGCAAAACGCCTCTTTTTTTCGATCCCCATACAGAGGAAGATGCAAAGAAAGCAAAGGCCTTTGTGGGAAAATTTGATACCATAAAGCCCAACAGAGCCGAGGCTTCGATTCTTTGCGGCATGGACATTTTCAGCGAGGAGCAGCTGATGGCCGCTGGCCAGTGGTTCGCCGATCAGGGCGTGAGGCGGATATTCATCACCCTCAGCGGCGGAGGCGTTTATTACAAAGAGGGCTTTGACGAAGGGATCCTGCGGCCAGGGCAGGTTCTGACGTTTGCCGATGAATCAGGAGCAGGGGACGCGTTTTCCGCAGCGATCCTGGATGGCACCGTAAGAGGCATGAGGATAGAAGAACTGGCGGCTTATGGCATGAAAGCGGCGGCCATTGCGCTGGAAAGCGAAACGGCGGTGAATCCGCTGATGTCCAGGCAGCGGTTAGAGCAAGAGCCATCGCCGCAAAGCGAAGCGTTGGAAAAAGGGAGGATGTAAAACGATGAACGATTTCGTAAAGCAGGCAAACAAAAAGAAAATCCAACAGGTGATAAAAAATTTGGAAAAGCGCAACATGTCAGGTTATGGTTGCGATAACATCCAAGAGGCCAATGAAAAAATCCTTTCCATGATTGGGGAAGGGGATTTGGTTTCCTGGGGCGGCTCTGTGACCTTGGATCAAATGGGAATCAAAGACCGGCTTTCCCATGTCATCGATGCGCAGAAAGCGCCGCCGGAAAAAGCATATGAAGAAAAGCGAAGGGCGTTGCTTTCGGATGTGTACCTGACCAGCACCAACGCCATTACTATGGAAGGCGAGCTGGTGAACATCGATGGGAACGGCAACCGGGTTGCGGCCATGTGCTTTGGCCCCCACAAGGTCATCGTAGTCGCGGGCGCGAACAAAATCGCAGAGGATGAGGCTGCGGCTTTGGCCAGGATTCGAACCGAGGCCAGCCCGCCCAACTGCATTAGGCTGGGAAGGAAAACGCCTTGCGCAGCTACGGGGAAGTGCGGAAAATGCCTGATCACAGGACAAACGATTTGCTCTTATACCGTTATCACCAGGTTCAGCACGGCGCCAGGCCGAATCCATGTGATATTGGTCAATGAGGATTTGGGGTTTTAATCACGAAAAAGAAACGCCAGGATGCGTGTTTTTTAAGAAAGAGCGTAACATATTGAAAACACATACGTTCAGGTTTTCGTTCGTTGAAAAAAACGATGAATTTTTTGATGAAAAAACCTTGCAATTTTTAGCAGTCTATTATATAATAGCCAAGCTTGTGTAAGGCGATGAAGTAGGAAGTTACTTGGCTATAGGATAATTTCTACGGAGAATTGTCCCTGCTTGATGGGGGCGAAGGGATTCGTCGGTTTTTCGTTTGTGATAAAATACAGGAAACACACGGAGCCGTGTACTAAAAAAGGAGAGAGCCGTATTTTTTTGAAAAGGCCGGAAACAGAACCCCTTGTACGAGCATAGCGAAAACAGTACAAAAATTTTAGGAGGAAACAATGGGCGAATTACAGAAAATCAGAATCAAGCTTAAGGCGTATGACCATGCGCTTTTGGATCAAAGCGCAGCAAAGATCGTAGAGACGGCAAAGAAAACAGGCGCGGAAGTTTCCGGGCCGATTCCGCTTCCAACGGAAAAAGAAGTCATCACGATCCTGAGGGCCGTACACAAATACAAGGATTCCAGGGAGCAGTTTGAACAGAGGACGCACAAGCGATTGATCGACATCACGAGCGCAACCACACGCACGACTGACGCCCTGACGAAGCTGGATCTGCCTGCCGGCGTGGACATTGAAATCAAGCTGTAGCGCGGTAAAAAGGTTTTGCTTT
Organism: uncultured Zhenpiania sp.; assembly: GCA_964625475.1. GTDB lineage: Bacteria > Bacillota > Clostridia > Peptostreptococcales > Anaerovoracaceae > Hominibacterium. The sequence goes on from CAZVBL010000029.1 coordinate 12,755, forward strand.
GGCAATCAATGACACTTGGGTCTTAGGATATGCGGAGGTTGCCTTTACAAGAGCTTTTTACAGAACGAAAACATGTAAGGGAACTCCCCTTAGTAAGATTGCATGAGAGGGAAAGGCCAGGGCTTCCAGCAGTAAAGCGCAGCCAAAACAAGTTTTGGGAGCTTCTTGCAGGAGACCTGCCAGCAATTTGCTTTGCAAATTGG